>NZ_LROY01000002.1:0-340000 GCF_001639145.1 Microbulbifer sp. Q7
CTAAAAAAAAAGTTGCAGTGGAGCCATCCTTGAAATACCACCCTGGTATGTTTGCGGTTCTAACTCTGGTCCGTTATCCGGATCGAGGACAGTGGATGGTGGGTAGTTTGACTGGGGCGGTCTCCTCCCAAAGAGTAACGGAGGAGTACGAAGATGCACTCAGCATGGTCGGAAATCATGCAATGAGCATAATGGTATAAGTGCGCTTGACTGCGAGTCAGACATGACGAGCAGGTACGAAAGTAGGTCATAGTGATCCGGTGGTTCTGTATGGAAGGGCCATCGCTCAACGGATAAAAGGTACTCCGGGGATAACAGGCTGATACCGCCCAAGAGTTCACATCGACGGCGGTGTTTGGCACCTCGATGTCGGCTCATCACATCCTGAGGCTGAAGCCGGTCCCAAGGGTATGGCTGTTCGCCATTTAAAGTGGTACGCGAGCTGGGTGTAGAACGTCGTGAGACAGTTCGGTCCCTATCTGCCGTGGGCGTTGGAAATTTGAGAAGAGTTGCTCCTAGTACGAAAGGACCGGAGTGAACGAACCTCTGGTGTTCGGGTCGTCACGCCAGTGGCATTGCCCGGTAGCTATGTTCGGGCGGGATAACCGCTGAAAGCATCTAAGCGGGAAGCCTCCTTCAAGATTAGATTTCCCTGACTCCTTGAGAGTCCTAAAGGGCCGTGGAAGACTACCACGTTAATAGGCTGGGTGTGGAAGCGTTGTGAGGCGTTGAGCTAACCAGTACTAATTACCCGTGCGGCTTGACCATACAACAGAAATGGTTATTTACGATCGGATTATGAATCCGGGATTGTGAATCGAGCGACGCGTAGATCGATTGATCGACTTGCGGTGTATTACTACAGAATGTTTTACCGACCTTTTTGGGTTGATCGTTAGCTGCGAGAGCAGTGGCAAACGGACGATCAAGCGGCAGCGCGGAGCATAGAGCTCATAAGACCACGCCAACCCAAGCCAGTTTGCCTGACGACAATAGAGTTGTGGAACCACCTGATCCCTTGCCGAACTCAGAAGTGAAACGCAACATCGCCGATGGTAGTGTGGGGCTTCCCCATGTGAGAGTAGGTCATCGTCAGGCTTCTAAATACAAAAAGGCCACCCCAATGGGGTGGCCTTTTTTGTATTTAGGATACGATGAACTTCTCTTACTACCATGCAGCGCAAAGCGCTGCCATGTGACCGGCCACGCTCCGCAGGAGCAAAGCCGGGGGCGCCGCAGGCGTCGCAACGCGATGGCGAGCACGGCTCGCCACCCAGTGTAGGTCATCGCCCCACCAGCAGGCACAAGCCTTCCTAACTCCTCCCCACCCGAAAACCCAGCCTTTCTTTCTTCAAAATCCATCCAACCCATATGACGTTTTTTTAGACGCTTTCCCAAACCCAGCAACCACGCCGCTCACACCTAATATCCCAGACTTACCCACAGCTCTGTCCAAGGTTTCTGTGTGTAACATGATTGTGGATAACTGGAAAAATATTATCAAAATCAATTCTTAACTAATGAGGCCGTGGTGCGCCTGGTGGCCCATTTCGGGAGCATTGAAAAGTTACGCACGCAGTTACACATGCGCAGTTGTACATCCGTACTTGTCTGTGGGAATTGCATTGAAAATTAGTCTCGCATGGGACGCTGCAAGCTGTTACATTGCCTACAAATAAATTGCGCACAACCTAAATGGAAAACAAGGAGATTCTGATGAGCGACATTTACACCATTCCCGTGCAGGCCAATGATGGGAAAGAGTCCACGCTGGAGCAGTACAAGGGCAAAGTGCTGCTGATCGTCAATACGGCGAGCAAGTGTGGGTTTACCCCTCAATATAAAGGTCTGGAAGAGCTTCACCAGAAATACAAGGATAAGGGACTCGTTATTCTCGGCTTTCCCTGTAACCAGTTTGGCAAGCAGGAACCGGGGAGTGACAGCGAGATACAGGAGTTCTGCACCCTGAATTATGGTGTGAGCTTTCCCGTATACGCCAAGCTGGATGTAAATGGCGCTGATGCGCATCCGCTGTTTACCCAGCTCAAGAAGTCCGCGCCTGGCATTCTGGGAACTGAGGGAATCAAGTGGAACTTCACCAAGTTTCTGGTGAACCGTGATGGCGAGGTGGTGAACCGCTATGCCCCCAAGGACAAACCGGAAGCACTGGCAGAAGACATTGAAAAACTGCTTTGACAGGAGGGGGCGCCGTGTCTTCAGACAAGGAGCTAGATTCCCTCAATCTTGACCGGCAATTGTGCTTTGCACTTTATGCGGCGTCGCGGGCGATGACCCGTGCCTATCAGCCAATGCTGCGTGAGCTCGGCATTACCTATCCACAATACCTGGTGTTGCTGGTGTTGTGGCAGTGGGAAAACGAGGGGCGTGAGCTAGAGGAATGTACGGTGAGCGCACTGGGCGAGCAGTTGATGCTGGATTCCGGCACCCTCACGCCTTTGCTCAAGCGCATGGAGGTGCAAGGTCATGTGACCCGGGCGCGCAGTAAACGGGATGAGCGAGTGACGCTGATTCGTATCACTACTTCTGCCCAGCAACTGCGGCAGGATGCGAAAGTCTGGCGCGATAAGGCGTTGAGCGGGTTGTCGCTACCTCGCGCGCGTATGGCTGCGCTGCACGAAGATTTGTGGGTATTGCTTGCGGAGCTCCGCGCGGTAACGACAAGTTAGGACGCTTCGCCGTAATTTCCTTAAATAATAATATGATCTTGCGCTGTTTTGCCTAATTTCATGGTTTTTTAGGATGGCTGTTGATGCGGGGGCTTATCGGGCATATAGTTCGGAGCGACCGGCTGGATCAACCCGGGAGCACATGGGCCGCATCAGATGCGGCCTCCCGGGCCAGCGTAGTAACCACGTACACCAGTGATCCATTGGCACGACAACGAAAACCGCAATCATGAACGCCATAGTTTCCGATGACTCCATATCGACGGATGCGAGGCCCAAGGGGGTCCGCTTAAATCCCGTTACCGTTTTTTCTTTCCGCCCGGTGCACCCCTACAGCGCGCCCTGTGCCTCCTTCCTGCGACTAGCAAGCCTGCTACGACTGCCGCGCTGCGGCATATAATTTTATCCCCATACCCGTCTACAGAATTCCGTACTTAATTTGAGCAGTGCATAGACAGCGGCGTCACCGCTGTTTAGCCTCGGGCCAGACTAGGAGAAGAGCCCTGATGAACACTAAAAAAGATAAATTAGTCATTTTTGATACTACCCTGCGCGACGGTGAGCAGAGCCCCGGCGCTTCCATGACCAAGGATGAAAAGGTCAGGATCGCCAGTATGCTGGAGCGCATGCGGGTCGATGTGATCGAGGCGGGTTTTGCCATTGCCAGCCAAGGCGACTTTGAGGCGGTGCAGGCGGTAGCCGAGACCGTCAAGGATTCCACCATCTGCAGCCTCGCCAGAGCGGTTGAGTCGGATATTCTGCGTGCCGCGGAATCGCTGAAGAGGGCGAACTCCTCTCGCATTCATACCTTTATCGCCACCTCACCGATCCACATGAAATACAAGCTGCAAATGGATCCTGAGGATGTGTTGCGGCAAGCGGTTGCCGCCGTCAAGCTTGCGCGTCAGCACACCGATGATGTGGAGTTTTCTCTGGAAGACGGAAGCCGCTCCGAGCCGGAGTTCATGTATCGCATCATCGAAGAGGTGATCAAAGCGGGTGCGGGCACGATCAATATCCCCGACACCGTGGGCTACGGCGAACCTGGCGAGTATGGCGCCATGTTCCGCCGAGTCATCGAAAATGTACCGAATTCCGACAAGGCCATTTTCTCCACCCATTGCCACAATGATCTCGGGCTGGCGGTCGCTAACTCCCTGTCCGCAGTAATGAATGGCGTGCGGCAGGTGGAATGCACCATTAATGGCCTCGGCGAGCGCGCGGGTAATGCCTCCCTTGAAGAAATTGTGATGGCGGTGCGAACCCGTCAGGATCTCTACCCGGTCGAGACGGGAGTGGATGCTTCGCATATCGTGCCAACCTCACGTCTGGTATCGTCGATCACCGGCTTCCCGGTACAGCCCAACAAGGCCATCGTGGGTGCCAATGCATTTGCCCATGAGTCTGGTATTCACCAGGATGGCGTGCTCAAACATCGCGAAACCTATGAAATCATGCGGGCGGAAGACGTTGGCTGGGGGCAGAATCGACTGGTGCTGGGCAAGCATTCGGGCCGCGCTGCGGTAAAAGCGCGCTACGAGGAGCTTGGCGTTACCTTTGCGGATCCCGCAGAGTTCAACGTACTCTTCCAGCGCTTCAAGGATCTCGCCGACAAGAAGCACGAAATTTTCGATGAAGACCTGCAGTCGCTGATTTCCGGTGCTGCCGATCCGGTAGAGCATTATCAGCTGGCAGACCTGGAAGTGCGCAGCAAGAGTGGCTGCAACCCCCAGGCTCACCTCGAGCTGCTGATTGATGGTGACAAGAAGGCCTGCAGTGCCGAGGGCAGCGGCCCTGTGGATGCCACCTTCAAGGCCATCGAATCTGTGGTCGGGAGTCAGGCCGACCTGAAACTGTATTCTGTGAATGCAGTGACACAAGGAACCGATTCCCAGGGAAGCGTGACCGTTCGCCTGGAGCGGGATGGAAAGTTGGTTAATGGCGTGGGTGCGGATACCGATATTCTCGTGGCGTCCGCCAAAGCGTATCTGGATGCGTTAAACTTGCTGGCCAGCCAAAGCCCCAAGCCTCAGGGCGTTTGATCGACCAACACAGCGGAATTTATCGTGAACGAACGACAGCGGACGGAATATCTTTCGGCACTGGGTGTTACCAGCTATATGCCGCGCTTCTGTCTGCCGTTGGCACCGGACCCGGTGCAGGCTCTTCTTCCTCCCCCTGTGGATGCACCTCAGGAGGCCCCGCGCGGGGTCTCCGCGGTGATGGCGGCTGCGGGCGTCGTCACGGAAGCCCCTGTGGCTGCGGATCGGGCGACGCAAACCGGAATGGACCCATCGCCATCATCCGCTCAACAGGTATCGGATGTGGGGCGGGTAATCGGCAGTATCACGGCGGAATCCCGAGTCAGCGCCAGTGCCCCGAAGGCGACGCCGGTCGCGCCGCCGCAGCGGCAGGTGGCTCCTTTTGTATTGAGTAGCTGGCGGTTGGGTGATGAGTTGTTGGCGGTGGATAGCCGCGAACCCGGTGTTGCGCTGCCGGTGGAGTCATTGTTCGGCAATATTGCGCGCGCGCTCGGCTGGCACGGCCTCGAATCTGAGCGCAATAAACTTCGTTGGCCGCTGGCTGAAAACCCGTTCGCGGCCGCCGCCGGGGCGGAAGATGCAAAAGATACCTGCACAAGCTGGCTGGAGGCCGCCTGCGCCCGCAAGCCGGTCAAATCCATCTGGCTGATGGGCTTGCCTGCACAGGAATTCTGCGCGCCGGTCGCCATGACCGATGGGGTGGGCGACTGGCAGGGTGTGCGCGTGGTATTCATGCCAAGCCTCACGGAATTACTGGAAGCCCCCGCGCGCAAGCGCGAAGTCTGGAACATGCTGCGCCGCTTGTACCCGGAGCAGACGCGGCGCTGAGCCTGAGCGCCTGTTGCCCACGTCTACCCCTTCATCACATACGCTGCTGAACACGGACGTTGCCTCAGTGAATGCATCCCCCTCAAATCCTTTGGCCAGTTTCGGTTGCCGTTATGCCTGAACTCTCCCTGCACCTGCAGCAGGCCGTCGAGTCTGACTGCGATGCCCTGGCAGTGCTGGCGCACAGCGCACACTCACATCCCTGGAGCGCTGCTCAGTATCGTGGCAGCCTGGAGTCCGGCCATGTCTGCTGGATATTGCGTGACGGTGATGATCCGGCGATTGCCGCCTGCTGTGTGGTTAGCCGCTTGTTTGATGAAATCGAAATTCTCGATGTGGCGGTTGCGCCCCAGTGGCGACAACAGGGTGTGGGTGCTCACTTGCTGCAGGAGATTTTTTCTCGCCTGCCGGCAGACGTCGCACGCGTGCTGTTGGAAGTGCGTGCATCCAACCGCCCGGCGCGCGCGCTGTACCGCAAGCTCGGGTTTTCAGAAGACGGTCGCCGTAAAAACTACTATCCGAAGCCGGACGGGAGCCGGGAAGACGCGTTGCTGATGAGTCTGGTATTGTAGGCCGCGCCATTAACGGCGAGCCCAGGCCGCCCTGCCTGCGCACTCAGTATTAAACCCGCGCCATTTTCCGGAACCCGCATGCCAGCCAATCGCTCTCATCCGTCCCTGCTCGAAGGCCCGGTCGCGGCCCACCTGCATCGTTTGGCATTGCCTATGGTGTGGGGGATTCTCGCCACCATGTCGTTCAATGTGGTCGACACCTACTTTGTCGCGCAGCTGGGTGACGCACCGCTGGCTGCCATGAGCTTTACCTTCCCCGTGGTTATGGTCATCAATGCGCTGGCAATTGGGCTAGGCGCAGGGACCTCATCTGCGGTCGCGCGCGCCTATGGCGCGGGCGATATGGCGCGGGTTCGCCAGCTGGTGAGCGATGCGACCTTCCTGGCTTTGCTTGTTGCGCTTGCTGTCAGTGCCGTGGGTCTCCTGACCGTCGAGCCGCTGTTCCGCCTACTGGGCGCTGAACCGGATTTATTGCCACTTATCGCAGAATACATGGTGCCCTGGTATCTCGGCGCGGTGTTCGCCGTCGTGCCCATGGTTTCCCTCTCCGCGCTGCGGGCTATCGGTAACAGCGCGATCACCGGCAGAATCCTGATGGCGGTGGCGCTGTTCAACCTGATTCTCGACCCTTTGCTGATATTCGGTCTGTTTGGATTCCCGCGCCTGGAGCTGCAGGGAGCAGCGCTGGCCACGGTCATCGCGCGGGGCTTAAGTTTTGTAATTGCGGCCTATGTGCTGGTGCGGCGAGAGCGGATTCTCGTAATGCCCAGCTGGCAGTGGCCAGCGCTCAGGGATTCTTGGCGCACACTGCTGGCGGTGGGGCTGCCGGCTATCGCCACCAACGTCATTATTCCCATGTCCGGTGGTGTGGTGGTGGCGCTTGTCGCTGCCCACGGTATCGATGCTGTTGCAGGATTGGGTGTTGCCCTGCGCATTGAGCCGGTGGCCCTGATTGTGTTTTATGCGTTGTCTTCGGTTGTGGGGCCGTTTATGGGGCAAAATGCCGGCGCTGGAAAATACGATCGCCTGTTGCAGACCGTGGCCGTGCTGGCAAAGTTCTGCATTATTTTCGGGCTCGTGTTGGCGGTGGTGCTCTGGTTCGTCGCGGGCCCGATGGTATCCCTGTTTAGTGATTCGCCCCAGGTGATGGCGGTGGCCGTAGCGTACCTGTGTCTGGTTCCGTTCAGTTACGCGGGCTACGGGTTTGTGATGTCGGCCAATGCGGCCTTCAATGGCCTGGGGCATCCGTTGCCAGGAACCTTTATTTCGTTTCTTCGGGTGCTGGGGGTTTACTTGCCGCTGGCCTGGTTGGGCAATCATTTTTGGGGTATTCAGGGGTTGTTTGTGGCCACCCTGATTTCCAACCTGGTCCTCGGGGCTTTGGCCTGGTGGTGGTTGCGAGGATATCTGCAGGGCCACCATGCCGAGTTGAGTGGTTCTGCGGCGGCCAGTGGCGCAGAACTGAAGTAAGTCATGCCTTGCCGGGGGCATGTGCCGACGAGATCTGTTCCTGTGAATGCGCAACGAACTCTGGCCAACAGCAACACCGTAGTAGTCATCCCGGTTAGCCAGAGCTGGTACTTGAACCGTGAATCCTGGCTGTGTCCCTAGATGGCTTGCGTGGCCCGCTGGAGCCAGGCTTTCGTTTTGTCACTCACCAGTGGCAGCAGGGTATCACGTACCTTTTGGTGGTAGTCGTTGAGCCACTTTCGTTCGCCGTCCGTCAGTAATTCCGCCTCGATCAGGCGGTGCTCGATCGGTGCCAGTGTCAGCTCTTCGAATTCCAGAAAACCCGGACACTCTGCACACTCTTTCACGAAGACCAGATTCTCGATGCGGATACCGTATTCACCGGCAAGGTAAAAACCCGGCTCGTTGGAAACGATCATGCCGGCTTCGAGAGGCACACTGGTGTGGGCCTTGCCGATACGCTGCGGCCCCTCGTGCACACTGAGAAAGCTACCCACGCCATGACCGGTACCATGGGCGTAGTCGAGCCCGGCATCCCACAGGGATTTGCGCGCGAAGGCGTCGATCTGTTCGCCGCAGGTGCCTTTGGGGAAGCGCAGGGTGGCAATGGCGATATGCCCCTTGAGCACCCGGGTGAAATGCTCCTTGGCCTGCGCGGGGAACTCTCCCAGCGCCACCGTGCGGGTCACATCGGTGGTGCCGTCCGGATACTGGCCGCCGGAGTCGATCAGATAAATACCGCGGGCCTCCATCGGCAGGCTGGATTGCGGGCTTACCCGGTAGTGCACAATGGCCCCGTTCCCCTGGTAGCCGGAGATGGAATCAAAGCTGTCGTCGGTAAATCCTTCCCGTTGTTCGCGTTTCTCGCGCAATAGCTGTACCGCCTCCAGCTCGCCAAAGCCCTCTCTTTTTACGGCGTCGGGTAGCTCGGCGAGGAATTCGCACAGGGCGGCGCCGTCGCGGATGTGGGCGGCGCGGCTGCCCTCCAGCTCAACCGGGTTTTTTCTGGCCTTGGCGCCGGTAATCGGATCGCGCTCAAGGAGTACCTGTATCTCGCGGCTTCTGAGTTGCTGCAGGGTCCAGCAGTTGGTGAGCTGTGGGTCTGCCCACACCCGCTGTACATGCTGGCGCTCGGCGGCGCTGAACAGTGCGGCTTTGTCATTGACCAGTTCGACCTGACTCCCCAGATGTTGGCGCAGGGCGTCTCCGCTGGCGCTTGCTGCCAGATAGAGGGTGGCACTGCCGTCGTGGTAAAGGAAGCCCATACAGAGGGCCACCGGGAGGTGCGGTATATCACTGCCGCGGATGTTGAACAGCCAGGCGCAGACTTCGGGGTTGGCGAGCCACAGGGCATCCTGGTTTTTGTCGGCGAGCAGTTTGGCGATACGCTGGCGTTTGCTGTCGGCATCCTCGCCGGTAAAGGTTTGTGGGTGCGGGCGCGCGGGACCGCATGGTGTGGCGGGGCGGTCCTGCCAGATGTGGTCGATGGGGTTAGTGTCGAGGGCGCGCAGTTCGATGCCGCGCTCGTCCAGGCGTTGTTTCAGGGGGGCGAGGCCGGGTTCGGTGTGCAGTCGCGGGTCGTAGCCGAGAATGTCCCCTTCACCGAGGGCGTCGCACAGCCAGTCGGCGATTGCGCTGGGTGCCAGGTCGCCTTGTTCGATGGTCTGGTCGCCAATCTGCTGCTTGGCCTGAATGGTATAGCGGCCATCGACAAACAGGGCGGCGCGATTGGTGGTGACGGCGGCGAGGCCGGCAGAGCCATCAAAGCCCGTGAGCCAGGCGAGGCGTTCATCGGCGGCGGGCACGTACTCGTTCTGGTACTCGTCGCACCGGGGCACCAGGAAGCCCTGTACCTGCTGTTCGGATAGCGCCTGTTGCAGGGCCTCCAATCGTTCCTGACTCATGATTCACCTCATTCTTATGGATGTCGCAGCGGATGCAATGACCGGGGACAACTTGCGGGACACGAGCTTGGCGCCCCCCCCCCGATAACCCATCCCGGGGGCCGGGCATTACATCCTTCACAGCGTATCTTGTTGCCACTGGAAATAGAGCCAGCCAGTTTAGCCGCAGTCTAGGCCCCCCGAATCGCCATTTCCAGCGATACCGGCGCGCCAGACGTGTATAATGCGCGCCTGTTTTTTATCCAGTTTCAAGTTGCATTATGGGTCAGTCTTCAAGTCTGGCGGGCATCAATGGCCGCCGCACCTTTGCCATCATCTCCCACCCGGACGCCGGTAAAACCACGGTGACCGAAAAGCTGCTGCTGTTCGGGAATGCCATCCAGCTGGCGGGCTCGGTCAAGGGCAAGAAGGGGCCGCACGCTCGTTCCGATTGGATGACCATGGAGCAGGAGCGGGGCATCTCCGTGACCTCTTCGGTGATGCAGTTTCCCTATAAACAGCGCGTGGTGAATCTGCTGGACACCCCAGGGCACGAGGACTTCTCGGAGGATACGTACCGGGTTCTGACGGCGGTGGACTCCGCACTGATGGTCATCGACGGGGCCAAGGGTGTTGAGGATCGCACCATCAAGCTGATGAACGTGTGTCGCCTGCGCACCACGCCGATCCTGTCCTTTATCAACAAGCTGGACCGTGATATCCGCGATCCCATCGAGGTGATGGATGAGATCGAGGAGGTGCTGAATATTCAGGCGGCGCCGATCAACTGGCCGCTGGGCTCCGGCAAGTTGTTCAAGGGGGTGTACAACCTCTACACCGACACTATTCATGTGTTCAAGCAGGGGCAGGGTCACACCATTCCCGAAGACATCCAGATCCAGGGTCTGGATTCCGACGAGGCGACGGCGCTGCTGGGTGAGGATGCGGAGGAGATTCGCGAGGAAATCGACCTGGTGCGTGGCGCGACCCACGAGTTTGACCTGGAAGCCTACCGAGCGGGCAAATTGACGCCGGTGTTTTTCGGCACGGCGCTGGGCAACTTCGGTGTGCGCGAGATGCTGGATGGTTTTGTGGAGTGGGCCCCGGGTCCGCAGTCCCGCGCCACCAATGAGCGTGAAGTACAGCCCGATGAGGACAAGTTTTCCGGTTTCGTTTTCAAGATCCAGGCAAACATGGATCCCAAGCACCGCGACCGGATTGCCTTTATGCGTGTATGTTCCGGTACCTATAACCGCGGCATGAAAATGAAGCATGTGCGTATTGGCAAGGACGTAAAAATTGCCGATGCGGTAACCTTTATGGCCGGCGATCGCACCCATGTGGAAGAGGCAATCGCAGGAGATATTATCGGCCTGCACAACCATGGCACTATCCAGATTGGCGATACCTTTACTGAAGGCGAGAGCCTGAAGTTCACAGGGATTCCCAATTTTGCCCCGGAGCTGTTCCGCCGTATTCGCCTGAAAGACCCGCTGAAGCTGAAGCAGCTGCAGAAAGGGCTGCAGCAGTTGTCCGAAGAGGGCTCGACACAGGTGTTCTTCCCGCTGGACAACAATGACATCATTGTTGGCGCGGTGGGGGTGCTGCAGTTTGAAGTGGTCGCCTATCGTCTGAAAGACGAATACAAGGTGGAAGCCATTTACGAAAACGTCAATGTAAACACCGCGCGCTGGGTCGACAGTGAAAGTGTTAAGGAACTGGAAAACTTCAAGCGCAAGGCAAGTATTAATCTGGCGCTGGACGGCTCCGGGCACCTGACGTACCTGGCTCCCACACGGGTGAACCTGCAGCTGGCACAAGAGCGTTATCCGGATGTCCGCTTCTACGCGACCCGGGAACACTGACGCCCGCAATCAAATAGCAGTACTTACGCAGTAACCTTTGAGAAGAGATGATGACCGTGACTGTTGCCAAGAAAACCACGATCCCCGCGCAATTGCCGGACGAAATGCCGCGCAGCGGCAACTGGTTTACCCGCGGTGTTGGCCTGCTGATCGTGAAAGCACTGGGCTGGCGTATTGAAGGAGAATTCCCGCGGGAAAAAAAGGTGATGGTGGCACTGGCTCCGCACACTTCCAATTGGGACTTTGTGGTAGCAATGCCATTCATCCTGGCGCTGGGCCTCAAGGCATCCTGGCTCATGAAGAAGGAAGCGTTCTTCTTCCCGTTTAAAAACCTGTTTAAATGGCTTGGCGGTATCCCCACTGACCGCTCTGCGGCTGGCGGCATGGCCAAACAGGTGGCGAGCCAGTTCCGGAAAAACGAAAAAATGTGGGTCGCCATTACCCCGGAAGGGACCCGCAAGAAAACCGCAAAATGGAAGAACGGTTTTTTGCGTATCGCCTATGCGGCGGATGTGCCGGTGGTGCTGATTGCCTGGGATTTCCCCAGCAAGCAGATTTGCGTGGATTCCCTGTACCAGCCCACTGGTAATCTGGAAATCGATATGCGGGAAATCCAGCGACGTTTCCATAAGTACCAGGGCCGCAACCCGCAATACCAGACGGATTTTGACGAGGCCGCCTGACGTTTAATGGAGGCATATGCAATGACCATCGTCATAACACTGTGTGTCTCCTTCGCGATATTTTCTCTTGTGATCTGGGGGCTGATGCACATGCGCACACCGCGCTTCCGGATGGAGAGGGCGGACTTCCTGCGCGGGTTGGAAGAGGTAATTGTTGGGCAGGCGGACGAAAATGCATGGCGAATGCTGATTAGCTACCCTATGCGCCACGATCCTGCTCTGGAAGCCCTGCGGCTGGAATGCCTGCAAATTGAAGATGACGAATACACCGGTAAGCTCCCGTACCTGTTTACCGACACTGGCCTGGAAAGGCTACGCGACCTGCGCGAGCGCTTGCTGGCACTGCCGTCGCACGATGAACCCGAATAAATTCTGATAACAATCTCAATGCTGTAACTGGAGAAATCATGTTGAAACCCCTGAAGAGTGTTGCCGGCGGGCTGGCCGCCGCACTGGTGGCGGTCGCTGCCCAGGCTATTCCCCTGAAACAGGAAGATCTGTCGGTGGCGGAAGTGCTGCGTGACCGCGCGCTGGAGTCCTCGGATGCATACAGCATTGTCGAGTCCCTGACCGTGGAAGTGGGCCCCCGCCGTGCGGGTACCGAGGGGGACGAGCGAGCGGTGGCCTGGGCACAGGAGAAGATGAAGGCTCTGGGGTTTGACCGGGTCTACACCGAGCAGATTGATGTAAAGCGCTGGGCACGCGGCCACGCCCATGCGGAAGTCACCGCGCCTTACCCCCAGCCGCTGGTGGTGTCATCCCTGGGTTACGGCGCCTCCACGCCAGAGGGTGGTCTTACCGCTGAAATCGTTGAGTTTGCCGATGTCGAAGCGCTGATGAAAGCGCCCGCGCGCAAGGTGAAGGGAAAAATCGCATTTATCAACAAGCGCATGGGCCGTGCACGTACCGGTGAAGGCTATGGTCCCGCGGTGCAAGGGCGCAGCAAGGGCATGCGCGCTGCCGCCGAGAAGGGCGCCGCCGCTATGCTGCTGCGCTCCGTAGGCACCGATTCCGACCGTTTCGCGCACACCGGCATGATGTCGATCGACGGTGTAGCAAATCCGGTACCGGCGCTGGCACTGTCCGCGCCTGACGCCAACCTGCTTGAAGCCATGCTCAAGCGTGGCAAGCCGGTGGAAGTGAAGCTGAATGTGCACAATGAAGCGCTGGCGGATGGCCCCTCGTTCAATGTGATTGGTGAAGTCGTGGGCCGCGAGAAGCCGGAAGAAGTGGTGCTGATTGGCGCACACCTGGATAGCTGGGATGAAGGTACCGGAGCGCTGGACGATGGTGCCGGTGTGGCCATCGTAATGGAAACCGCGCGTCTTATTTCAGAGTTGCCCCAGCGTCCGCGCCGCACCCTTCGTGTCGTGCTGTTCGGAGCTGAGGAGATCGGCCTGGTCGGTGCGAAACAGTATGTGGATGCGCACCAGAGTGAGCTGGATAAAATCATCATGGTGTCCGAATCGGACTTTGGTGCTGGCAAGATCTGGCGCTTTGATACGCGTATTCCGGAGAGCAAGTTTGTGATCGCCGACCAGATGATGCAGCTGTTGGCGCCACTGGGTATCGAGCGCGGCAATAACAAGTCTTACGGTGGTCCAGACAGCAGCATTTTCGTGGCGCAGGGCGTACCGGCCATGGGACTGTTCCAGGATGGTACCGACTACTTCGATTACCACCATACGCCCAACGATACCTTGGACAAGGTGGATCCGGAGAATCTCAAGCAGAACGTGGCGGCCTGGGTCGTGATGTCATTCCTCGCCGCAGAAATGGAAGGGGATTTTGGCCGGGTGCCCACCGAGCACTAAGCCTGCTGCCTGTTTTCGTTCCCAAAGCCCCGCAATGTGTGGGGCTTTTTTTTGCCTCGGGTATTGTGCGCGAATTAACTGCCGCTCGATTGACAAGGCCATACCTGCTCGTCATGCTGGCTGCACCTCAATCAGGCAAGTCAAGGAATAGGTTATGGCCAATATCACCCTGAAAGGAAATCCCGTCACTACCGTTGGTGAACTGCCTGCGGTTGGAAGCGATGCGCCGGCATTTACCCTGGTGCAGGGGGATCTGTCTGAGATCACTTTGGATGATCTCGCGGGCAAGCGTGTGGTTCTTAATATTTTTCCATCCGTAGATACGCCGACCTGCGCTACCTCGGTGCGCACGTTCAATGAAAAGGTCGCGTCTCTGGACAATACCGTAGTGGTGTGTGTATCTGCGGATTTACCGTTTGCCATGGCGCGCTTCTGCGGTGCCGAGGGCATCGAAAATGTGAAACTGGGCTCGGCGTTCCGCGCGAGCTTCGGTAAGGATTACGGCGTAGCCTTCGAGACCGGCCCGTTAAAAGGACTGCTCTCCCGGTCGGTGGTCGTGATTGACGAGCACGGCAAGGTCGCCTACACCGAACAGGTGGCAGAAACGGCAGATGAGCCGAGTTACGAGGGTGCCATCAGCGCACTCTGACAATCATTCGGCACCTTATTTTCAAAAACGCCGCGACAACTGTCGCGGCGTTTTTTGTTTAAGAGGGGCCCCGTCGGCTCGCATCCTCAGCGATGCTGCCCGCGCAAATCTAGCACGGTTTCCTGCAGCGCTTCTGCTTTCACTTCTGCCGCGGTCAGTGGATCGCCTGCCACCACACATACACGCGACCAGAAACGCCGGGGCAGTGTGCTGAATGCATTGCCGTCCTTGTGGCTGAAGAAACTGCCCCATAAACCGCGCAGAGCCATGGGGATCACCGGCACCGGGGTGCGCTGCAGAATCTTTTCGATCCCCGCCTTGAACGGCTGAAGTTCGCCATCTTTGGTTAGCTGGCCTTCCGGGAAAATACACAGCAAGTCCCCATCCTTCAGTCCCTGTTCGATCTCCGCAAATGCCTGTGCATAGCCGGCCGGGTCCTGCTGTTTGGAGCAGATCGGGATGGCGCGGCTTGTCTTGAAGATAAAGTGCAGCACCGGAATTTCATAGATCGGTTTGTACATGATGAAGCGGATAGGTCGGCGCACGGCGCCGGCCAGCAACAGCGCATCCACATAGCTTACATGGTTACAGGCAATAATCGCTGGTCCCTCGGCGGGAATGCGTTCGAGCCCCTTGTGGTTTACCCGGTACATGGTGTGGGAGAGCAGCCATATCAGCAGGCGCATCGCAAACTCCGGCACCTTGGCAAAAACGAATACGGCTACTGCCGCGTTCATCAGCGCCATGATCAGGAAAAACTGCGGGATGGTCGCCCCGAGCAGGTTGAGAAACACAATGCCCAGCACTGCCGCTACCACCATGAACAACGCATTTAGCACATTGTTCACCGCGATAATCCGCGCGCGGATACTGGGGTCCGAGCGCTCCTGCATCATGGCGTAGAGGGGCACGATAAAGAAGCCTCCGAATATTCCGATCAATGTCAGGTTGATCAGAATACCCAGAGATCCCTCGGCCGCCCAAAATGCTGTCACGGTCGCTTCGGCCGGTGGCTGATAGCCTCCGGTTGTGAATGCCAGTAACACCCCGGCAATCGTCAACCCGGCCGCGCCGATGGGTACCAGCCCCAGTTCCACGCGTCCGCCAGATAGCCGCCCACACAATAGTGAACCGATGGCGACGCCGATGGTGAAGCAGCACAGCAGCAGGGTCACCAGCGATTCGCTACCACCCAGCACATTGCGGGTGAGGCTGGGAATCTGGGTGAGGTATGCGGCGCCGAGCAGCCAGAACCAGGAGATGCCGATTATGGCGTAAAACACCGATGGCTTTTTCAGTGCTTCCCGCAACATCCTGCGGGTTTGGCTAACCGGGTTGTAGTTGATCTTCAGCTCTGGCACTGGTGCCACGGCGGAGGGAATGGCTCTGGAAATCCAATAGCCCAGTCCAGCGGTGGTCAGGATGATGATGGAAATCCACAGCAGGCCATGCTGCCCGCTACCGGTCTGTCCTGCCAGCAGGCCACCCACGATGGTGCCGAGCAATATCGATACAAAGGTGCCCATTTCCACCAGTGCGTTACCGCTGACCAGTTCCGGCTTTTTCAGGTGCTGCGGCAGAATGGCGTATTTTACCGGGCCAAAGAACGCCGACTGAACACCGAGAGCAAACAGTACCATCAGGCAAAAGGTGTTATTGCCGCTGTACAGCGCCCCAATACCAAATACTGCGATGGCAATTTCGGCCAGCTTGATCCGTCGGATCAACACGCTTTTGTCGGTCTTGTCCGCCACCTGGCCGGCGGTGGCGGAGAAAAGAAAGAAGGGCAGAATGAAAAGGCCGGCCGCCAGGTTAATCAGGAAGTTTGCCTCGGAGGCGGCCAGGCGGAAGGCGATCATGACAATCAACGCATTCTTGAACACGTTGTCGTTGAATGCCCCCAGAAACTGGGTACAGAAAAAGGGTAGAAAACGGCGACTGCGCAACAGCTGCGATTGGCTGAGGTGGGCCATGTGGGGCTCCCGGTAACTGGTACCGCTCAATGGTAAACCATCTCAAGCCGCCAGGTTAGCCCACTCCCTGAGCCATCAGCGCATTGGCTACACGGTGGAACGCGGCGATGTTGGCCCCGCGGTGGTAGTCCTGATAGCCGTCGTCCGCCTCGAGATGCGCGATGCACTGGGCGTGGATGTCTTGCATGATTTCCAGCAGCTTTTCATCGAGGTGCTCCTGCTCCCAGCGGGAAAAAGACGCATTTTGCGCCATTTCAAGACCGGATAACGCGACACCCCCGGCGTTGGAGGCTTTGCCGGGTGCGTGTAATACCTTGTGTTCCTTGAATAAACCGGTGGCATCTTCGGTGCAGGGCATATTGGCACCTTCCGCAACAATCTGACATTTATTGTCGATGAGTGCGCGCGCATCCTCCTTGTCGAGTTCATTCTGGGTTGCACACGGGAGGGCAATATCACACGGGAACTGCCAGGGTTTTTCCCCATCGTGCCAGTCACCGCCACTGTTGGACTGTATTGTTTTCAGGGTTTTGGTACTACCGTTCGCGGCATCAATTGCTGCATCGATATCTTTTTGCGGAATACCTTTTTCGTTGTGGAGGACGCCTTTGCTGGAAGACAGGGTTATCACCCGCGCGCCAAGCTGCACGGCCTTCTGTGCGGCATGCAGTGCCACATTGCCCGCCCCGGAAATAGACACGCGCAGGCCGTCCAGCTCTTGCTGCCGCTGTGCGAGCATGCAGCGCAGAAAATAGATCAGGCCGTAACCGGTGGCCTCCATACGCACATGGCTGCCGCCAAATTCGATGTCCTTGCCGGTGAGGGCGCCGGTAAAGGAATTGGCAAGCCGCCGGTAATGGCCAAAGAGGTAGCCAATTTCCCGGCGCCCCACGTTAATGTCTCCGGCAGGGACATCGGTGTTCTCACCGATATGGCGGTACAGCTCATTCATGAAGGCCTGGCAGAAGCGCATGATCTCGCGGTCCGAGCGGTCGCTGGGGTCGAAGTCGGAGCCGCCCTTGCCGCCGCCGATGGGCAGCCCGGTGAGCGCGTTCTTGAAGGTCTGCTCGAACGCGAGAAACTTGAGAACGGACGCTGTCACCGAGCGGTGGAAGCGGATGCCACCTTTGTAAGGGCCAACGGCACTGCAATGTTGTACTCGCCAGCCGCGATTCACCTGTACCTCGCCGTCGTCGTCCTCCCAGCACACACGGAATGTGATGATCCGATCGGCTTCACTGAGACGGGGTAATATTTTGGCGGAGTGCCATCCGGCGTGCTCGGCGTACTGCGGGTACACATCGTACGCCAGCTCCCGTATTGCCTGGTTGAATTCCGGCTCATCGGGGTTGCGCGTTTGTACCCAGGCAAGAAAGTCTTCCAGACCTTGCTTGTGCTGTTTGTCCATGGAGTCGCTCCGCTCGTTAATCCCGCTGGCTTGGTGCCCAGGTCGCATAACCATAGCTCAACCAGTGTCTACCAGTACCTGCCAATACCTACGCCAGCGCGCGGCATTGGGATTGCCGGAGCATAAAAAAACCCCGCAGGGCGGGGTTTCTTCCGTGTCACTGGTGGGTGCGCTTACCAGATGACCACGCGCTCCTCTTCCGGAAGGTACATGCCGTCGCCTTCTTTTACATCAAAGGCAGAGTAGAACGCCTCGATGTTCGGCAGGACGCCCTGGACACGATACTCCGCCGGTGAGTGCGGATCGGTTTTCAGGCGCTCGCTCAGTGCTTCGTCGCGCATCTTGCTACGCCATACCTGCGCCCAGCCGAGGAACACACGCTGATCGCCGGTGAAGCCATCAATTTCTGGTGCTTCTTCACCATTCAGGGAAAGCTTGTAGGCCTTGTAGGCGATACCCAGTCCGGACAGGTCGCCAATGTTTTCACCCAGGGTCAGCTCGCCGTTTACGTGTTCGCCTTCAATTGGCTCGAAGCCATTGTACTGGGCGACCAATTTGCCGGTCAGCTGCTCAAAGTTGTTGCGGTCAGAGTCTGTCCACCAGTTGTTCAGGTAACCTTTTCCGTCGAACTTGGAGCCCTTGTCGTCGAAGCCGTGGCCGATCTCATGGCCGATGACCCCGCCGATACCGCCGTAGTTTACGGCGTCGTCTGCGTTCATGTTAAAGAACGGCGGCTGCAGGATGGCGGCGGGGAAAACGATTTCGTTCATCGCCGGGTTGTAATACGCATTGACCGTCTGCGGACTCATAGCCCAGGCGCCACGATCCAGCGGTTTGCCCAGTTTGTCGCGCTCGTGCATGGTCTCAAACAGGGTCGCGGCAATGGCGTTACCGACCAGATCATCCGCCTTTACTTGCAGCGCGCTGTAGTCACGCCACTTGTCCGGGTAACCAATTTTGGTGGTGAAGTTATCCAGCTTGGTGAGGGCTTCCTGTTTGGTATCTTCGCTCATCCAGCTCAGGGACTCGATGGACTCCCGGTAGGCCGCCTTCAGGTTGTCCACCAGTTTCACCATGCGCGCCTTGGCTTCTGGCGGAAAGTATTTTTCCACATAGCGCTGGCCGACCAGTTCGCCGACAGAACCGTTAACAAACTGTACCGCGCGCTTCCAGCGGGGCTCCATCTGTTCCACGCCGCGGATGGTGGTGCTGTAAAAATCGAAGTTGGCCTGGGCGATTTCACTGTGCATATAGGGCGCAGCGGCAGAGAGCACCTTGAGTTTGAGGTAGCGCTTCCAGGTGGCCAGATCAGTCTCGGCAATGATTGTGTTGGCCGCTTCCAGGTATTCCGGCTGGCCGACAATGAACTCTTCAGCGCTCTCGAGGTGGGCCTTCTGCAGGTAGCTGTCCCACTCGATGGCCGGCATCATTGCTTTCAGATCAGCGAGTGTTTTCTTGTTGTAGTAGCGCTCGGGGTCACGGTTGTCCACACGGGTGCGGTGGTGCTCGGCCAGACTCTTCTCCAGCGCGTAAACCGCGTCGGCACTTTCCTCGGCATTATCGAGTCCGGCGATGCTTTGCATCTTGATCAGATATTCCCGATAAGCCTGCTGCAGCTTCTGACCTTTTTCGGAGTCGTCAAAGTAGTAATCGCGATCCGGGAGGCCGAGGCCCGCCTGCCACATAAAGGTGATGTAATTCTCTACCTGCTTCAGGTCCTGGTAAATTGTGCCACCAAAGGGCACGTTGTAGCCGACGGTGTCGGCGTAGGCAAAGAAGTCGCTCAGGTCTTTGCGAGACTGGATGGCGTCCACTTTGGCCAGTTCGCCGGCGATTGCGCTCAGGCCTTTTTTCTCGATCAGCTCCTCGTTCATATAGCTGTTGTAGAGATCGCCGATCTGTTTGGCCGCGGCACTGTTGGCATGCTCGCCAGCTTCCATAATCAACGCCTTAACTTCTTCCATGGCCTTGTCGCGCAGGATGCTGAAGCCACCCCAGCGGGATTTGTCCGCGGGTATCTCGGTGTTCTTCAGCCAGTTGCCATTGACGTAGGTATAGAAGTCATCCTGTGGGCGCACACTGGTATCCATAGCGCTCAGGTCGATACCGGAGCCAAGTTCGGCGGTCTGTACAGCGGCCGCTTCGGTCGCACCCTGGGTGCTCTTTGCTTCGGGGTTTTCGGACTGGGAGCAACCGGTGAGTGCGCTGCCGGCAATAGCGCCGGCAATTGCCAGAGGTAAAAGCAGTTTTTTCATGAATGGCCTTTTGGGCTTGTTATATTTTGCGGTCAGGGACCGGGTGGAACGAAATCAATCGTATAGTATGCACCGGTGTGGATTCGGAGCAAGCGGGCTTGCGGCCAGCTGCAGGCAAGGAGCGACGGATTTCGGCCAATAAAAAACCCCGCGACGCGGGGTTTTTTATTGGCCATTTGGCTCCGGATTAGTCCGGGAGGCGGAAGGTAATGGGTACCGAGAACTTGTACTCATCCAGCTTCAGCTGTGAAGGCGTGGCCGGGTAGGGGCCAGCGCGTTCCACTGCCTCCAGGGCCTCGCGGTTCAGGCTGGAATAGCGGGACTCCTGCAGGGTGTTCACGTTCGTTACGTTACCTCTGCTGTCGATGGTCACATTCAGGCGGACACTGCCCTCCTGACCGCGCTCCTGGGCGCGTTTCGGATAGCGAATGTGCTTGAAGGTATGGCGCAGCAGCATGGAATGGTAGATCTGGCGAGCCAGGATCATGTCGGCGGTCAGCGGGGCTTCCTCTTCTTCTTCCAGGTCCTCATCGTCTACCGGCGCGCCGGGGCGCGTGGTGGTGGGCTTGAGGGGCTTGGGCTGTGAAGCCGGCTGCGAGGTCGCCTGAGCGGCGGCGGTTTCGGGCTTGAGCTCGGGGCGTGCCGGGGCGGGCTTTTCGATCGCCGGTGCGCTGATCGCAGCCAGTGTGGGCGGCGGTATGTTGGCCGCAAGTGACGGCTGTGGGGAGGCGGCCGCAATCTGGGCGGACTCGGCCTTCGGCTTCGCCGGTTGAGCGGCGGCCTGCTGTTCTTGCTCTTGCTGGGCTTCCTGCTGGTCAACCATGGATGCTACCTGTGCGACACGGTCGGCACCCGGCTGCAGGGCCTCGTAGGTGGCTAGCAGGCCGGATGTCACCTCACCGGCGGACATCAGGTCGTCACGAAAGTCGGTGGAGGGGGGGACAGGGCCTATCCAGGCACGCAACAGTGTATTGAAGAACTCGCGGTCCTCAATCATGCCGAGCATGATGTCGTTGAGAGAGATCGAGGTTGTGCCGGTATCCGCTGCAAAGTCAATGCGCAGCCGGTCTCCCGCGACCAGGCGGCCTTTGAACAGGTTGGCGAAGGTCACCATGTTTTCCGCTTGGCTGGTCAGGGTGTTGCCGGGGTTATTAATGGCAATGCCTTCCATCCACTGGTTGCGGAAGCGGCGAGCCGACAGGCGGTCCGCAACAATCCGGACCTCCAGGCTGCGTGGCGTATTGTTATCGAGCAGGCTACTCGCGTCGCTGGCGAGACGCTCGGAATACACGGCAGCGATGTACTGGTCTTTGTTGAATTGTTGTTCCAGAGCGAGACCGTTCAGCAGCGGCGCGGCTTTTGCAGTCAGGGCCGTAGCGAACAACAGCAGGGCAATGACGAAGTTGGTCGTTTTCATTTTTGCTTTGGTATCTGATTGAAAGCCGGATGGGCAGAACCCGGCAGATAAAGCGCTGAAAAATCAATCAAAATACCCCAGAGTCATTTCCAGCCGCTTCGACCGCACCCTCCCCGAAAGGCACGGGGCCCCGCGCTAACCCGCTAAAAACCGTAGGGCATTTTTTACCCAGTGGCGGATAGAGATTAATCGAGGCTCTGCTCAACTCTACTTTAACTGCAATGGAGTTCAACCCTGAAGTGGGTAAAATGTCTCGTTTTTTTAAATCCGGGGATGGGGTGGGAAGACAGACGTAACTTTCCGCCTAGAATGCATGATCAGATGATTCAGCCCCGCCTGCCTGCAGGAAAGACACGATAATGACACGGGCGTGTACAGGAGCGAATAAAAGCCATTGGGCCGGCAACGGGCACTGAGGCACGAAGCAGGCACGGTTCGCCCGATTAAAGCTCCCTTTGCGTAGAAGATCGCGCATTTACTTCAACCGGTATCTGCAAATGCAAGTACCATTCAACGAACATTAACGACCAAGCCAAGAGTTTCATGAATTACAAGCCGCTCAGTGATTACCCGCGGGATGCGGTAGATCGTCTCCTGAATGTCATCCATCTCTTTCGCGATATTCGAGCCACCAGTGAATGGCAGTACGATGTCTTGCTGAAGCGATCGCGCCTGTCCACCCTGTCGCCCGGTGAGGCGTTGCTCCATGCGGGGGACGTGGATCAGTGGGTGTACTTCCTGCTGCGCGGCGAGCTGCATGTGCATGTTGATGACGACGCGGCGGCCCGCGGCGAGCGGCCCTTGGCGGTCATTCGCCCCGGCGAGGTGTTCGGGGACCTGTCCATGCTGTTGGCAAAACCCCGCAGTGCGACCATCGTGGCAGCCCCGGTCGGCCAGGACATTCAGGTGCTGGCGGTGGATTGCACCCTGTTTGGCGACCTTGAGGACTTCTCTCTGCTGCACCTGCCGACCAAGTTGGTGTTCTACCGCAATATGGTGCACTCGCTGCGCTGGAAACTTGAGGTCTATCGTTCCAAGTACCCCATGCACGAGCTTGCCAACAGTCATCGTCGCCTGAAACTGTACACCGGCCCCAAAAACAGTAAAGAAGAGCTGGTTGCCCTGGCCGGTCAGGCGCGAGACCTGGCACGGATCCTACTGGACTGGAATGCGGAGTTTGGCAGTGGCCAGCTCGCGGCCGAAGAGTCCGACATGACCGATTTTCTCGAGTCGATTCTTTCCTGAGCACCTTCTCTCTTTCCTGAGCACCTCCAGCTTTTCCCCGAGTGCTTCCCCGCCCGGTTTGCATGCCGGGCGAGCACCGGCCTGCGTGGCCGTGGCTTTACGGTCATGAATTCTGCGCTTCACTCTGAACTCTTGTCTGGTATCCCTGTGTTTCGCCGCACGCCCTGCCTGCCGCCGTGTTTTCGCCTATCGATTTCGCAATTCGGCAGCTTTCATCACTGCGTGGTCATCGTTTTGCGCATAAAATGCGTACAACTTTGAGTCTTTCGGCGGTTTACGCCGCTCTGCACCACGCACCTTCCGAGTAAACAGGAATACAGTAGGTATGAATTTTCTGCTTTCGTTCTGGCGGCAGCGCAATTATCGAATTGCCGCGATCGTCGCTCTCCTTGCAATTGTCTGGCTACTGAGTGGCGTGCTGTCCGCTGGCCGCGATGCCGCGCCTCAGATCAATGGTGCTGCAAGTACCAAGCGAGCCGCGGCGGAGAACATTTCTGTTCGCGCGCGCCGGATCGAGGCTCAGCCTTACACCACCCGTGTGATCGTCAACAGCCGTACCGAGGAAAACCGGAGTGTGCAGCTGCGTGCGGAACTGGATGGTGTGATTGCGGCACTGCCGGTTTCGGAGGGTGAACGTGTGGCCGCCGGTGATGTGATCTGCGAAATTGCTGCCGAAGATCGACCGGAGAAGCTGGCGCGGGCCCGCGCTACGCTGCGCAAGGCGGAACTGGATTATGCCGGAGCCAAAAAGCTCCAGGGGCGGGGGTTGCAGTCGGAAGCGGCCATGGCGCAGCAGGAAGTGAATCTGGCTATTGCCCGGGCCGAACTGAAGCGCGCGCAGGTGGACGTGAAGAACCTGCGGATTCGGGCTCCCTTCGATGGGCTGGTGAATCGTCGGGCGGTTGAGCTGGGGGACTTCGTCCGTCGGGGTGAAGAGTGCGCAACGCTGCTCGACCTGAACCCTATTCTGATCGTGGGTGAGGTATCCGAGTCACAGGTAGCCAGCCTGCAGCCCGGGAAGCAGGCCTCGGCGCAATTGCAGCAGGGTCAGTTGGTCGAGGGGCGTTTGCGCTATGTCAGCCAGCAGGCGCACCCGGTCACGCGCGCTTATCGCGTTGAGGTCGCGGTGCCGAACGCCGATGGGGCGCTGCGCAGTGGTATCAGTGCGCGTATGGCGTTGCCCACTGGAGATGTGCTGGCGCACCGTATCAATGCCTCCCTGTTGACGCTGGATGACCGGGGGCAGCTCGGCGTGCGTATTCTGGATGAGGAGCATCGGGTCCAATTTGTGAATGTGCGACTCGTGAGTGACGACAGCTCGGGTGTTTGGGTTGCCGGCCTCCCAGCCCAGTCACTGCTGATTACCGTGGGTCAGGAGTACGTGAGCGAGGGTGAGCAGGTGGCTGTAGAGCTGGAGGAGTCTGCCGGTGACCTGCCGGCGCCGGTATCCCGCGTGGACGGGGAGAGCCGAGGCTATGGGGCCGATCTGTTGAAAGCCTCCGCCGGCGTCGGGGTAAAACAGCCTGATGTGCCGTCTGGCGCGGTTGCGCAGGAGCCCGTGCAATGAAGCTGCTTGAGAGCGCGGTTAACCGCTTTCGCGCCAGCATCAGCCTGATGCTGCTGATTGTCATCATGGGCATTGCGGCGCGCGGTGCCATGACGGTGGAATCCAGTCCGGAAGTCAATCCGCCCATCGTTATTGTGCAGGTGATGCACGAGGGGATCTCACCGGAAGACGGCGTGCGCCTGCTGATTCGTCCCCTGGAGCAGGAGATCCGGGCGCTCGAGGGTGTGAAGGAAGTGATCGCCACCGCCCGCGAGGGGCTGGTGTACCTGGTGATCGAGTTCGACTCGGCGCTGGATATTGACCTTGCGGTGGATGAGGCGCGCAACGCGGTGGACCGGGCGAAAGCTGAATTGCCGCGGGATGCGGAAGAGCCCATCGTTGAGGAAGCCTCGGCACAGCCATTCCCCACGATCGTGGTAACCCTGGCGGGACAGGGGATTAGTGAGCGCGAGATGCTGCGCAGTGCTCAGGCACTGCAGCGCAAAATTGAAAATATCAGCGAAGTGTTGAGCGCGGAGATCAATGGCAATCGTGAGGAGGTTGTGGAGGCGACCATCGATCCGGTGCGCCTGGAGCACTACCAGATTACCAGCGGCGAACTGATTAATGCGGTGCTGGGCAATAACCTGCTGATCCCCGCCGGTGAAATGGATGTGAGCAAGGGCCGTTTCTCCGTCAAGGTGCCGGGCCTGATCGAATCCGCTGAGGATGTGTATCAAATCCCGCTGAAGCGCTCCGATGACGGTGTTGTGACCCTGGGGCAGGTGACGGATATCCGTCGCACCTTTAAAGATGCAACCACCTACACCAGCGTGAATGGGCGCCCGGGACTGGCCATCAATGTGGAAAAGCGCACCGGTGCCAGTTCGGTGGCGCTTGCCGATACCGTCCGCGACGTGGTCAATGCCGAGCGGGAGTACCTTCCGCGGGGCGTTCAGGTGGACTTCGTGTTTGACCAGTCGCAGGTTGCGCGGGATATGGTCAGTGAAATGGAGGGCAATATCCTCACCGCGATGTTGCTGGTGATGATCATCGTGGTGGCGGCACTGGGTTTTCGCTCCGGATTGCTGGTGGGGTTTGGTATTCCGTTTTCGCTGTTGTTTGGTGCCATCATCGCCTGGTATCTGGGTTACTCCTTCAACTTCATGGTGATGTTCGGCATGTTGCTGGCGCTCGGCATGCTCATCGATGGCTCCATCGTGATTACGGAGTTTGCCGACCGTAAAATGGCCGAGGGGCTGTCCGCTCGGGTCGCCTATTCAATTGCGGTGCGTCGTATGTTCTGGCCGGTGGTGGCCTCGACCGGAACCACGCTCGCTGCCTTTTTGCCGATTATCTTCTGGCCGGGCGTTGTCGGTGACTTCATGCGTTACCTGCCGGTGACCGTGTTCGCCGTGCTGGCGGGCTCACTGGTGTACGCCCTGTTTTTTGCCCCGGTGCTGGGCTCGGTGTTTGGCAAGTCCGGAGTGGACCTGGCGGATCAGCAGTATCTCAAACAGCTGGAATCCGGTGACCCCAAGGGGCTACAGGGCGTTACCGGGCTTTATGCACGCCTGCTCGACCCGGTTGTGCGTCGCCCGATCACTTCATTTTGCGCGACCATCCTGACCCTGGTGGGTATTTTTGTTGCCTTTAATGTCTTCAACCCCGGGGTAGAGTTTTTCACCGATACCGAAGAGCAATACGGCAACGTCGAGGTTCGGGCGCAGGGCAACCTGTCCATGGAGGAAAAGAAAGCGCTGGTGTCCCAGGTGGAAGCAGCGGTGATGGGGGTGCCGGAGGTTCGCGTGGTGTACTCGGCGATTGGCTCCGGTGGGATTTCCGGTAATTCGGAAAAGTCCCCGGACCAGATTGCCAATTTGCTGGTGGAGTTGCTGCCGTCGATGGAGCGGGAGCGCAAGAGTAAAGAGATATTTGCCGATATCCGCAAAAGCACCGCGAATTTTGCCGGTATCAAGACCACGGCCAATGCATTTGAGGGCGGCCCGCCGGTTGGCAAGGATATTGTGCTCGAGCTGCGCAGCCGCGATTACGATCAACTGCTCGCGGAGACCTGGCGCCTGCACCGTGCCATGGTGGGTGAATTCGATGGCCTGCGCGACATCGTTAACACGGCGCCGCTGCCGGGTATTGAATGGGAGGTCAAGGTGGACCGCGCCAAGGCGGCACTCTACGGGGCGGATCTCACCGGAGTGGGGCGCGCCGTTCAGCTGGTTACCAACGGGGTAATAATGGCTGAGTACCGCCCGGATGACTCGGATGAGGAGGTCGACATCCGCATCCGCTACCCGGAGCATGCGCGGGGGATCACGGCGCTCGACGAGCTTAAGGTGAATACGCCCAACGGCGCGGTCCCGGTCAGCAGTTTTGTTTCCACCCATGCCGGCCCCAAGGTGGACAAGATCGAACGCATCGATGGCATTACGCGGATGCAGGTAAAGGCCGATGTGGAAGATGGTGTGCTGGCCGACGACAAAGTGCGGGAGATTCGGCAGTGGCTGGCGGAAAACCCGGTGGACGACCGGGTGGAGTTACTGTTCCGTGGTGCCGATGAGGACCAGAATGAGTCGCTGACGTTTCTGCTTGGTGCCTTCCTGTTGTCGCTGTTCCTGATGTTCATCCTGCTGGTGACCCAGTTCAACAGCTTTTACCAGTCTGCGCTGATCCTCTCTTCCGTAATCATGTCCACCGCGGGTGTCATGCTGGGTCTGACACTCACCCAGAGCACCTTCAGTGTCATTATGACCGGGGTGGGGATCGTGGCACTGGCGGGTATTGTGGTGAACAACAACATCGTGTTGATCGACACCTATAACTATGTGCGCAAAGCCGAACCGGAATTGAGTCAGAGTGCGGCTGCGGTGAAAGCGGCGGCACAGCGGTTGAGACCGGTATTTTTGACCACGGCAACCACGATCCTCGGCCTGTTACCTCTGGCATTGGGGGTGAGTGTGGATATGGTAGGCCGTACCGTGGTGGTCAACGGGGTGATTGCTTCTTTCTGGGTAAAGCTCGCCAGCGCCATTGTTTACGGGCTGACCTTTTCCACCCTGTTAACGCTGATTGTGACCCCGGTGATGCTGGCGTTGCCATCCTCGCTACAGCAGCGGATGCAGCGGGTAATGCCTGAGCGTTTGCGCGCGGTAAGAGAAGGCTGAACACGCCTGTAGGAGGCAGGGCACGGCGAGCCCGCCCTGCGCATCAGAAAGATTCTTGGACCAGTGGCTGAAAACGAAAAAACCCCGGCGAGCCGGGGTTTTTTCGTTCCAGGAGCTGGAAATAACCGCTTAGGATTTTGCCTTTGGCGGGCGACCGCGACGGCCTGGCGCTTTCTTGGCGGCGGAAGACTTGGCCGGGCGGCCTGGCTTTTTCTTGGCTGCCGCAGACTTGGCTGGACGGCCAGGCTTCTTGGCCGCAGTTTTAGCCGCAGACTTCTTGGCTGGACGGCCGGGCTTCTTTTTGACTGCAGACTTTGCCTTGGCCTTAGCCTTGGCAGCAGCTTTCTTGGCCTTTTCAGCGGCCTTTTTCTTTGCAGCAGCAGCCTTCTTCTTCTCAGCAGCGGCTTTCTTCTTGGCCGCAGCGGCAGCCTTCTTCTTGGCGGCAGCGGCCTTCTTCTTGGCAGCAGCAGCGGCTTTCTTAGCAGCGGCAGCCGCTTTTTTCTTCTCGGCGGCAGCTTTCTTCTTCGCGGCGGCAGCGGCTTTCTTGGCAGCGGCAGCGGCTTTTTTCTTCTCAGCAGCGGCCAGCTTCTTGGTAATGGTGGCCTCTTCCTTGGCTACTGCCTTGGCGACTTTGGTGGCCAGTGCGTTTTCGGCGCTGATCGTGGCCAGCTTGGACTTGGCATCGGCAGCGGCAGCTTTGGCGGCGGTAGCGGCCTTTTTGGCAGCAGCTGCAGCAGTCTGAGCGGCCTTCAGTTGCTTCTGCTGAGCGGCAGACTTCTTCTTTGCGCGCGCGGCTTTTACCTTGGCGGCAGCAGCCTGAGCTTTCTTGGCTGCCTTATCGGCTTCCTTGGTAGCTTTCTCGGCTTCCTTCTGTGCAGCGGCTTCTTGAGTGCTGCGTGCTTTTTCGAGCTGGCTCTTCAGTGAGGCGAGCTCCGCTTCCAACTTCGCTACGGCGCTCACTTTCTTAGCAGTGGCTTTTTTACGTGCGGCCATAAAATATCCCTGTGTCTAAATTTAGTATTTAGGTGTTATTTTGGATGAGTGGAATTCATCGCGCTAATTGCAGCTTATTTATATACTTGAATGCAAGTGTTTTAAGGGTGTTTTTACTCTCTAATGAATAAATTTAAGGTTTTTTTTACATTTATCGCGTTTTTGTGGCTTTTGTTCTGTGGGGCAGGGGCTATTTTCGCAATCGCGAGCGGTGACGGCGGTAATTCTATGCTGGCCTGGCTGGGGCTATTAATTAATGCCTGGGCGCTGCCGGTTTGGATGCTGTTACGTTATCGGTACCCGGAAAAATTCGCCGGTGATTTACGTGCGTCGGGTGCGCTATTTGGTGTTTTGGTGGGGTTGGCGATCGTGCTGCTGACAGATACGGCGCTTGGTTTGCCGATTTATCTGGCGATTGGCAATCTGTTTGTCCTGCTCGTTTATCTCTATCACCTGAGCACGGTGATGCACCCGAAAATGCCAGCGGTGGATGACAAATTCCCCCAGCTTGAACTCGCTGGTGGGCAAAATTGGGAGGCGAGACAATTTTGTTCCGCCCGGCATCTACGTGGTGTGCTCGTGGTCTTCCTGCGCGGTGCCTTTTGTGCCGCCAGTCGGCGGCAGCTCCACCAGTTGCACGGGCTGATGCCGGAACTTGCGCGGCGCAACATCGGCATGCTGCTGTTGAGTGGGCAACTGCCCGCCCATTGGCCCGCCTCTCTGACTGCTGAACGTACCGCGCTTGCCGGTGAGGATTGCCGATTGGAGCAATTGGATATCGCTGGAACCAACGCACAAGGGTTTATTGCTGGGTCCGCCGCCCCTTTTTTGCTGCACGCTTTCCGTCGGCCTGCACGCTGCACGAACGCGGTGCGTCCGAGCGCCTGGCTTCTGGATGCAGACGGATACATTCTATGGCGTGAATTGGCGATGAATTACCGGGTTCCGGCGGAGGCGGAAAATTTACGCAGCCAGTTGTCGCGCGTCGAAGACTGATTGCTGGGGTTCGTGTGTGGTGTCACCTTTGCCCGCAGGTTTTCTCCGTAGCCAGCGATTTAGATTGGCGCAATGGGGTCGACCCATTGCGCCATTTTGTGAAACTTTTCAGGGGCTTACCGCTCGGGGTTGGCACCGTGCGAGCGCTTGCCGGGAAATGGCTTACAGGGGGCCGTAGGGCAGGTAGCGGTTGTCGGAATGCTCGCGAATCCACAGCAGCTGTTCTCGCTGTAGTGGCGCTTTTCGCTGGCGGAGGGATTTCGCCAGTGGAATTACCGGAGATTCCGCGCCTCCCCGCCACTCCGGCAGCTGCATCTCTGCCAGGGTGAAAAAGCGGATCAAGGCCCAAAGTTGAGCTTCGTTCCAGTGCGCGGCTTCTGCGAGCCATTGAGCAGCGGGGACACCGGCGAGCCAATGGGCAAGCTGAATGTCCTGGTCGATGGACTTAAGGTCCGGTGCGTTTTCGCCGCTCTCTTCCCCCAGTGCGTGGATGATCTTTGCCAGTAACACGCGGTCGATCTCGGTGCGGGACTGGTCGTTGGAGGCTTGGTTTTCTGGTTCCCAGGCGCCGACACTCATAATTACTCCTATAAAAGGTAGGCATGCGATTGAATGGGGCGGATTATACCTACCTGTGTGCGCCGCTCTACCTGCAACCGCGTGCGCGCGTCTTTCGGCGTGCACTGGCGGATGGATGGCGGGCGCGGAATTTAGCATAATTCAACGGTACCCCTGATGTAGGACCCGCACTGGCGGGGAATCCTGTTTGGCGGTGCCAACCAACTGACCATTATTCGCCTGGGGGCCACGTGGATTACATAGACCAGCCAATTGCTGCGCAAAAGCGCATTGCCCTGGTGGCACACGATAACCGCAAGTCAGCATTGATCCAGTGGTGCAACAAACACCGTGGGATTCTCGAGCAGCACCAACTGCTGGGTACCGGCACGACCGGCAGCAAAATTCAGGCAGCCACCGGTATGCCGGTGGAGCAGCTATTCAGTGGCCCGATGGGAGGGGATCAGCAGCTGGGGGCAAAAATCTGTCAGGGAGAAGTGGACATCCTCATTTTTTTCTGGGACCCCTTCGAGCCAATGCCCCACGATCCGGATGTGAAGGCGCTGCTGCGGATCGCGGCGGTATGGAATATCCCGGTGGCGTGTAACGCGAGCAGCGCGGATATGATGATCCAGTCAGCGCTGATGGCGCAGAGCTTTCCCCGGCAAATACCTGACTATCAAGGCTATCTGGCGGCACGAAAGGATGAATTGGCTGTATGATTTGTGAGCTTTTGCACGTCAGGGCGGCTCCAACGTATTGATTTTAAAGGGCTATATCTGTTGCGCGCAGGTTGCACTTGCATTGATGGCGATTTCCCGGCAATCTTCCCCCCCTGATTAGACCGGTGTGTCCGGCGAATTCGAATTGAAAAACAGTACGGTGTTTTATGAGTAGACGACGCGGTAAGGCCGTAGAAGAAGAAAAGGCCGATATTGACCTGACGCCCATGCTGGACGTTGTGTTTATCATGCTGATCTTCTTTATCGTGACGGCATCCTTCGTGAAAGAGAAGGCGCTGGACGTGAACGTGCCCGATCCAGATCAGACTGAACAGACTCCGCCGGACCCCGACAAGCAGAATATCCTGATCACAGTGAACTCTGCGGATGAGATCTGGATGGGGCAGAACCGCATCGACAGCCGTGCCGTGCGTGCCCGTATTGCGCAGATGTTTGCGGAAAACCCGCAGGCGATCGTGATTATCCGTGCGCACAACAAGTCCAGTGCGGACACTTACGTGACCATTGCTGACGCGGCGAAGGAAGTGAACCCGAATATTCAGGTATCCCTGGTTCCTTTCGACGATAAGAAGTAACGCGCCAAGCAAAGGGGCTGCGTTAGAAAAATGTTCTAGCGAAAAGCCGACCTGCAGAAGAAAGCCAGCAATTGCTGGCTTTTTTTGTGTCTGCCGATTGGCTTTTGCGGGTCAAAACTCCGAGCGGATATGCCACAAGTCCGGGAAAACCGGTTTGAACAGGGTGCTCTGGAGGTAGCCCACACCGCTTGAGCCGCCGGTGCCCATCTTGCTGCCAATGGTACGCTCCACCATTTTCACATGTCGGTAGCGCCACTGCTGCAGCGAGGTGTCGATATCCACCAGGGCTTCGCAAATGTCACTGACCAGCGGATCGTTACGGTAAACGTCGATCAGCACCTTCTGCACCGCAGGGGAGGGTTCCGCAGTCTGGCTGAAGTCGCGCTCCAGCACGGAGGACGGAATATCATGCCCCTCGTGGGCAAGAAACCGCAGGAACGCATCCCACAGGGTCGGTGCCTGCAGGCGCTTTTGCAGACGCAGATAGTGCTCGGAGCCGGGCGCGTAGTTTTCCAGCTTTTTCGAATCCTTGGCGCCGTACAGGAACTCCAGTTCGCGGAACTGGTACGACTGGAAGCCGCTGGCGGTGGACAAACGGTCGCGGAACGACATGAACTCCAGTGGCGTCAGTGTTTCGAGGATATCGACCTGCTGAATCAACGTGCGGTAGATAGCGTCGATCCGTTTCAGGGTATGCAGTGCGCGATTGCGTTCCCCCGCGTTGAACAGGCGCACCAAGAAATCCAGCTCGTGGAGAAGCTGCTTGAACCAGAGTTCATAACTCTGATGAATGACAATAAACAGTAGTTCATCGTGCTCCGGGCCCTCAGAGAGCGGTTGCTGGCACTTCAGCAGGTCATCTACCTTCAGGTAGGAGCTGTACGTCACGGTCATGGGTGGGTAATTCCTTTGTCTCATTTTGCGACCGAAATTTCTATACCGGTTTTCGCAAGGATGGGATTCTGATGTTGCGTAAATGTGCAAAACTGTGGCCGTATTATAAGGTGTTAGGCCGCTATATTGGAAAAATCCGCTCAATGACCGCGAGCCCCACAATCCGTTACCCAAACTGGTTGAATTGGACCTCGTGCCGGAAGACGGAGTGGCTAAACTAGTGACTTATTGCCTGTGACCGTAATTCACGCTTGGGGTCACACAATATTTGCCAGAACAAAACCTGTGATAACCACACATAATGCGGAGCCCGCTATGCAGAGTACATGCGCAGAAATCCAGGCCCAGTTGTCCGACCGGGTGCTGGAAATCACCATCAATCGGCCGGAGCGTAAGAACGCGCTCACCATGGCCATGTATTCCGCGATGGCCGAGTTACTCAACAGCGCTGCCAGTGATCCGGGCGTGCGCGTGGTCATTCTCTCCGGCACCGGTGGTGTGTTTACCAGTGGCAATGATTTGGGTGACTTTCTCGGCGGCTCCGCGTCCGGAGAGGAGTCGCCGGTATTTCAGTTCATGTCGGCGCTGTATCAATTTCCCAAGCCGCTGGTTGCCGCAGTCAGCGGGCCGGCAGTGGGCATCGGGACCACGATGCTGCTGCACTGCGATCTTTCTATCGCCGATGACGACGCGCTGTTCCAGATGCCTTTCGTCAATCTGGGGCTGTGCCCCGAATATGGCTCCAGTTTCCTGTTGCCCCGAATCATGGGGCACGCCAAGGCCTCGGAGCTTTTACTGCTGGGGAAAAAGTTTGACGCCCAGACCGCCGCCGATGTGAATATCTGCAACGAGGTGGTTTATTCGGGAGAGGCCCTGGGACGCGCGCGCGAGTACGCGCTGGAACTGGCGCAGAAGGCGCCTGAAGCAGTGCGTCTGACCAAAAAATTGTTGCGTCAGGGTACGATGGAAACCGGTCTGGCGGCGATTCGTGAAGAGGCGGGACACTTCCAGAGTCGTCTGCAATCGGAAGAGTTTCGTGAGGCGGCTACCGCGTTTATGGAAAAGCGGCCGGCGGATTTTTCAAAGTTCGACTAGCTTTTGGCTTCAGTGTAGATTTTTGAAATATTTAAATCGTTCAAGTTAAAAAAATATTCTAAAGGGTCGCTTTTGGCGGCCCTTTTTGTTTTTTTAGGGTCGAAGATCGTGCCCTGCGACACTCGCATTGATCCCGTGAGCATGCGTAATGTGACCCTTTTTGGTGGTTGGCCCTTTAGGGCTAATGGCGTGCCTGTCCGTGTATTTTTTGTGATTTTTATCCGTTAAAACCAGGGGGGATACATGATTCTCGTTTTGCGAGCCGGTACACTGCTAGGGCATTGGTTTCCGGGCCAGCCAACGGCCGTTGGCCGTCCCCCCTGTCGCACGGTGCTGAATCGATAAGATCCAATAACGCGGCGGGGGTTAATTTTTTCGCAGACATTCTGCGGTAACCTGATTTTCAGGACCATGATGATAGCGTCCCGCTTTTTTTACTCCTTACTCGCGTCTGCGGCGAGGCTTTCCCTGGTGTACAGCCTGTGCACCGCCGCCATCGGCGCGCTTTTGCTGTGTTCCACCGTGGTCATGGCAACGCCCTCGCTTGAGCCGATTGCCATTCGCGCACTTGAGGATGGGAGCAAGCGCACGGGCCAGGCAGCTATCTGGCACGATCCATCCGGGCGTGCCGGGCCAGAGGCGGCGCAGGAGGCCCTCGCGCGGGGCGCCTTTCAGCCCTTGCCGGGTGCCGGGTCCACCGGCTTGCAAAAAGGGAGTCACTGGTCGCACTTTGCACTTCACAACACCACTGCCGACGCGGTTACCCTGCATCTGGAGTATGTAGATCACCAGCTGATGCGGCTGCAGGCTTACGCTCGCCCCATCGGTTCTACAGGCGGGTATGACAAAGTTGCCGAGCAGGCCATGGGGGATCCATTTTCTGCGCGCCCGGTATTTCACAACCGGTTCGTGGTGCCCGTTACCCTGAGTGCCGGTGAAACCCTCGAACTCCTCGTGCGGTTTGATTCGGAAGAGGCCGGGTTCGTGTTCCCGTCCATGCGAATCTGGACACCGGAAAGGCTGAGCCAGGCACACACTGGCGAAACCTCGGTACTGGCCTTCCTTTTTGGTGGTATTGCGCTGATCTCTCTGTTCTCCCTGATCGTGGGCTTGACCACGGGCGAGTCCAGTTTTTTTGCCTACTTTGTGTACGGCCTTTCGAAGATCGTCGCTTGGGGCACCATCATGGGATTTGCCCATCAGTATGTGTTGCGCGATGCGTTTCACTGGCACTACATGTCGGCCGCGGGAGCGGTCAGTATTCTGTGTGGTGTCGTATTTGATCGGTTATTCCTGCAAACCCGCAAATACACTCCCAGGCTCGATTACATTCTGCTGCTGATGATGCTCAACGCCTGTGTGCTGCTGGCCAGTGCGCTGTTGCAGGTTAAGGCTCTGGCCTTGATTACCATTACGCTCGCATTGTTGATGTACCCCGCAAGTACCATCATCGCGCTGGTGCGCTGGCGTCAGGGGTCGAGCGAAGCCGCAGTATTTGCTGTGGGCTGGACACTGCTGTTGCTGGGTTTGTTTTACCAGGCTCTGCGCGATCTCGGTTATGTGGAGCACAATCTGGTCAATTACTATTTGCCTCCATTGAGTTCATTCATCGAGATGGTGACCATCATGGCGGCCATGGGGATGAAGTTGCGCCGGGTACGGCTGCAAGGGCTTGAGTCCGAGCGACAGTATCGCCGGCACCTGGAGGAATCCAAGGTGAAGCTGGAGGGGCTGGTACGCGCCCGCACCGAAGAGCTGGAAAAAGCCAAACAGCAGGCCGAGCAGGAAGCGCGCACGGATCCCCTGACCGGCATCTGCAACCGGCGCAGTTTCCTCGCCGAGGCCAGCCTGTCGATCAAGCGCGCCCAGCGCAAGGGCGAACCGGTCAGCCTGCTGATGTTCGATATCGACCACTTCAAGTCGATCAACGACAATCACGGCCATGGCGTGGGCGATGAGGCGCTCCGCCAGTTTAGTCAGACGATTCGAAAAACGGTGCGCGAGACCGACGTATTCGGGCGTTTGGGCGGTGAAGAATTTGCGCTGTTGATTACCGAGACTCGGCCTGATTCCCTGCACACGGCAGAGCGCCTGCGCAACAGTATCAGCGGTATTCGTCTGGATGCCGCAGGGGAGACGGTGCAATTTACTTCCAGTATTGGCATTGCGTACCGCGACTCAGACGTTACCGTTGAGCAGTTGCTGCGTCGTGCGGATCAGGCGTTGTACTGCGCTAAAAAGCGCGGGCGCAACATCGTGGTGGAGTATGCCGCAGATGCATCGCCCGAGGATTCCCCATCGCAGACTGGCTTCCAGATTGAAATGGTGGATGGTGCAGAGCAGGAGCCAGCCTGAGTTTAGCGGCCTACTGCACTATTTTGATCCACTCGCCGGGTTTGGGTTCGCCGCGCGGGTAGTACCCATTCAGCAGGCGGAGTTGCTCTTCGGCGTACTCGCCAATCTCCATATGGCGGGCCAGGGATGAAAACGTGGTTTTCTCGTTGGCTTGCACATACTTCACCCGCTTGATATCTGGCGTCACCATATCCGTTTTACGCAACGGGCGGAAGCTGCGGATACTGGTCAAAAACAAGTTGTCGTACTCGGTTTCTGCTTCCGATTTTGAAGGCTTTTCCTTCACCCGGCCCTCGAGAATGTACTGGCGGCTGCCGTAGAACAGCACCGCGACCCGGTCTGGCACGTCTTCGCCGCTCACGGGCAGCTTGCCGGTATGTCCCTCCAGGCGATACTGGTTGAGCGCTTCGTCCTCCTCCAGACTGCGGACATCGTACACGCCGCGCAGGGCCATATCCGCCGGCTGGTTACCGTCGCGCTTGGCGACCCGGATTGTCAGTGTGGCCGAATTGTCCGGTGCCTTACCCACAATGGCGGAACGCTGGTTCTCCACTTCCCAGCCATCCGGAAACAACAGCGAAAAGCCGAGGCTTTTGTGATTAAAGCGATTTTTTTCGCTTTCCTGGGCATTCTGCCCGTACACAATGCCCTCGGTTTTTTCCCGGTAGTACTCGACCTTGGTCACTTTCTTGTCTTCCGGCAGCTCGCCGGCCGCTGCCACCACCTCGCGCAGTCGCACATCATTGCGTGGATGTGACGAGAATACCCCGTGATAGGTTTGCTGCTTCTTGCCCTCGACACGCGCGCGGCGGCGGGCAAAGGTCTCCTGGTCCTTCAGCAGCGCAATCACGTTGATCATGGACTGGGGATCGTATCCCGCGTTGTACATGTACTGTGCGCCGAAGCGATCCGCCTCCAGTTCCATATCGCGGCCATAACCTTTCACCGCAGCGGTACTCCACAAGTTGGCGACATCGCCCACCACACCACTGCCGGTCACCAGCACAGAGAGAACCGAGGCAACGCCCGCACCTGTGGCTGCCGTTTTCTGGCGGACTGCGTGGCGGGCCGTAATGTGACCCACTTCATGGGCCAGTACCGCGGCCATTTCTGCTTCCGATTGCAGATAGGTGAGCAGCCCACGGTTGATGTAGACGTAACCGCCGGGCAGGGCAAATGCATTGATGTCCTGGCTGTCGATAATCGTGAAATGATAAGTGAGGTCCGGCCGATCACTGGCTTTGGCGATCTTCTCACCCACGTGTCTCACATAAGCGGTCAGGATGGGGTCGTTGTAAATCGGGGTGCTCGCCACCAGCTTTTCGTGCATTTCGCGACCAATTTTGATCTCTTTTTCCTCCGACATCAGCACGAGGTCCGGGCGATTTGTGGCCGGATTGAAAGCGCAGCCGGCGGCCGTCGTCAACAAGATGGCGGCCAACAGTTTATTGAGCGTGTGCATCGCTATCTCCTGTCGTTATTGTTTCCAGTGAGCATCGCCGCCGTGCTAGCGGCTGGCGGATTGAGGCGGTAACAAAAACTCCTGCAGTTGTGCCGCCATGCCTTTGCAGGCGTTGTTCTGTACCCGCGCAATCAGCGGAATCGGCACAACAATGGCGGGCATGTAGGAGGTGCCCTGGGCATCCGCGCTGATCTTCCCGGATAGCTCCTGGTCCCGGAAGTCCCACACGGCGGCCTCGTAATCCGATTCCTTGTCCCAGGTGCCGAAGCCAAAGCAGCCGGCCCCGGCGGTACCAATGGAGCAGCCGATGGAGCCGGCACTGGAGGTGGTCTCGGTAGAGCCATCAATCCAGACGATGTACTTCACCCCATATTTCGCCATGCGGTCGCGCACATCGGGAATGTCCATCAATTTGTCGAGGGACTTGATATGCATAGGTGCGGTGCGCGGTTCGAACCAGGGGTACAACGCATCCACAAATTGTCGCTCGGGAATGACGTTAACCCCCGCGCTGGGGTTGTGCAGGGTTTTTCCCACGCAGTCGATCAGGTCCGGCTCGGTTTCGTAGTCGCTGGAATGACGGCGGCCGAGAATCACCACAGAGTCGCCAACGGCGAGCTCGCCGGTGCTGCGCCGGTATTCATCGATCACCACGGTGGTACACCCGCTGGAAAACAGCGTCAGGACCGAAATCGAAAAAAGTGCGCTCAGGAATTTCACCAGTACATCCTCCTTGAGATTTCCGCGTACCGGGTACACGGACGGAATTTCCAGACTCCGCTGGAAACTATTAGTCGCTACCTGTTTGCTTCATGCTCAGGGCGCGTTGTTTGTCGGCGATGAGTGCCTGCAACTCAGGCACACGCTCAAAACCCGTATACAGGGTGGCCCCGGCATCGCGCAGCGCCACATTGATGGCCTGAGCCAGTGCCGCTTCCTGGGATTTCAGAAAGGCGGTAGGGGTTTTTCCGTAGGCGGTGATGACCCATTCTGCCACCGACTCACCCTGTTGGTTGTAGGCGTGCATGTCGTACTTGATCCACACTTCGAAAATGTTGACACGGGTTTCCCGGGGCATAGTGAATTGCAGTTCGCGCACCTCGGGGACAATCACCAGGTCCAACCCCTGTGGGAGGTCGGACGGGTATTGCGCGAGGTTAATGGTTTCCTGGAACATGGAGCCCAGTACCGTTTCAAACAGGTTTCTCTGCGCGCGACCGGTGTCGATGTTCCACTCATCGCGATCATCCCGGTTTTCGCTATAGGTAAACTGCCGGAAATCATCACTCAAATAAACGCCGACAGTCAGAGGGTGGGGGTCGCCCACCGGTGCGGGGAACTCGCCATCCACCGACACCGTATGGGCACAGGCGGTCAGCAGACCAGCCAGCACTACCAAGGTGAAGGTTCGGATCGTGCCAATTCCATTTAACAAGCGATTCATGGTTTGCTCCCGGGTTTCTCCCAACCCAACGTCGTCTTTAGTTGCCTATCAGCGAAAGTCATTCAGGCCCACAAAGGTGCCGCCATTGCGGTAGGTCAGTTCACGCATCAGGGCGGCAAAGCGCAGACCCGTGGTCTGCAGGTGTAGTGGGCGAGAGAACTGAATGGGGAAGCCGATCGCGTGAATGCGGACCATGCGCTGGTCCTCCCCGCGTTGCGCGTTCACGCGATCCACTGCCATCATGACGTTGCGGATGGACTTGCCGGTGAATTCATCGCCGAGTACGTAAATACTGATTTTTTTGTTCGGATCGTAGAAGGTGCGTACCGCTTTCTGGATGCCTTCCACGGGGCTTGAATTACTGAACGGATTCCATGAGCGGAGGCGGGACAGTACCGCGTCCCGACGCCCTGGGGTGTCGGGGATCCAGCGATTGCGATAGTTGGAAAACATATAGTCCCCCATATCGTTCATCACCTGGATACCTTTCACATTGGGGTACAGGTTCAGGGTGTTGACCATCTCCTGGATCATGCGATCCCAGCCGTAATTAAACATACTGCCCGAGGTGTCGATGATAAACAGGATGTATTCGCTATCCACTGGAATGCCACCAATGACATTGTTTTTACGCTGGTAATTTTCCCCGAGCAGCCGTTTCATTTCGTCGGTCATACTCTGCAGCGCAATCGTCAGCTCGCCCTTGAGTTTACCTTCCTCGCTTTCACTCTCGGTCTTGCGCGCATACTGAGCCTGCAGGGTTTCCAGTTCACCCTTCAGTTTAGCGATGCGCTTGGTTTCGATATCCAGCTGCTCTTTTTTGGCGTTCAGATCGCGGTTCAGTACGGAGGTTTCCCCGCGGATTTCCGCCAGCTGTTCCTGCAACTCCTGAACTTGGCCATCCAGATCCAGCTCGGCTTCCTCCAGCACGATGGGTTCCACCGTCTTGGCGATCATCAACAGCAGTACGATGGCGCCAAACCCACAGCAGATGACGTCGAGGAACGAGATGCTGAACTCTTCTTGTTGCCGTTTGCTGCGTCTACTCATGGCCAGTCCTTGGAGGGTGCTAGGAATGAACCCTGGGTTTCCATAGCCAGTTTCCAGTATTCACTGGCGGCGAAGGGATCGCCTTCCATGGGAGCCAGGACCACATTGACGGGAATACTTTTGGGCAGGGCTTTTACCGCCTTGCGGAACAGCTTCAAGCGGTCCTTGCCGGAAATCGTATTGCCCCGAGGGGCCTTCATGCCCTGGGTGGGCAGCCCATCGGTAATCAGGATGATGTTGTCGGGTAGCGGCGACATGCTGTTCACCGCATTGAAGATTCGCTCGAGACTGGTACCGTTCTCGGGCACGATGGTGTCAAGGGCCTTGATGGCATCGTCCATCTGATCGCGATCGTCCACGTTCAGCCAGCGATCCTCGGAGCCGACGAGGGCGGCGCGGAACTCGGTATTGAAGGTGTAAATCTGGTACTGGCTATCCTGCGGGAATTGCGACACCAGCCAGGAAACGGTCTGTTTGGCACGTCGCCACTTTTCGGTATCCCGCTTTACCGCATCGGACATGTTGCGCGTGCGAATTACCTTGATCAGCTCGTCGCCGAGCATGCTGGCAGAAGAGTCCAGCAGAATCAGGATGCGATCACCGCCCAAGCGCAGGCCGGTGAGGTATTGCCGGTCGCCATCGCCGACAAATTTGCGCACGTTGTTACCCAACTTTTTGTTTTCAGCCTCCAGCTGCTTCTTGGCCTGCTCCAGTTTCTTGAGCTTCTGTTGCAGGCGGGCAATGTCCATTTCGTCTGTGGTGCTGTCGACCTCAGCGATATTGCCTTTTACCTCTTCAATCTGCTCCATGATGCGTCGTGCCAGGCCCTGCACCGTGGCCAGTTCATCGCTGGTGGTGTCCAGGGTGTTGCGGGCCAGGACCAGGTGCTCTTGCCCGAACTGGACTTCCTCTTGCAGCAGGTTGACCTCGGCAGCCAGATCCTGGTTTTCCGCCTCGATATCGTGGTCGGAGCCGTGCTTGATGATCAGGAAGATCAATGCAACGGCACCGAATCCACAGGACATGATGTCCAGAAACGACAGGCTGAAGGCTGAGAACCGCCGGTTTTTACGCGCCATAATGTTCCACGCTGATCGCAGTAATTACGTCTTCAAGATTGGCCGCGCCGATGCGGTCACCTGCGGTGAGATTCACCGGCGCAGAAATTTCTTCACCGTTCAGCATCAGCTGCGCACCGGCATCCACGCGCAGTGCCAGGCGACCGGCGTGATTGGTGATGGTGGCGGCCGGGTGCGTGGGTGGCGTGGGCGTGATGTTGAGCTTGCCCTCCTGCCAGCTGACAAACAGCGGTTGCTGTGCGGCCAGGGCCCGATGGCCAAAGAGCAGGTGCGTTGCGCCAGCCTCCGCCGCAGCATTGACCTGTACGGCAACCTCGGTGGCCGGTGCCGCACTCAGCGCATTGACGAGCCGCAGTTGCTCGCTTTCGCTGTGGATTTCCTGCCAGTGCTTTTCCGCCGCCTGTGCCACCGCGTTGTGCGGCAGCAGGTGTATACGCTCGGCCAGCTGCGCGCCCCCAGGAATTTCCGCCCAACGGTGCGAGACAAATACAACGCTGTTGGCTTCACTGAGGTTCTCAATCATGGCGCGAACCCGGGAGAGAATCGGTATGCTCGCGTCCTGCAGTTGTCGCAGGCTGACTTTGGCGGTGCGGTCATCGAGTTCCGCCATGACTTCGCCCTGGCGCATCGCGCGGGCGATCCACTGTGGCAGCATGTCGTACAGCTGTTGCTCGGATTCTGCCGAGTGCAGCGGGTCAAACCGGCACTGCATGATGAAGGCATCGGTAAACATGCGGGCCCAGGCTTCCTGGAAGTGCTGGAGCCCTGCATCGGTTACGGTTTCCGCGATATCCAGTTCCGCCTGCTCGTGTACCACAACACGGCTTACCAGAGTCTGGTGTCGGTGCAGTTCGATATGCAGGTGTACACCCCGTGGAGCGCAGCTGCTGATACATGCGGCTGCGGCATCCACCAGAGAGATAGCGTTGAACGGGCTCTCTTTGATGACACCCAGCAGCAGGGCCAGCTGTTCACGGGTGAAGTTGCCGGGCACTGCGAGGGCGACCTCATCCGGCAGGTCGCATAGTTCGGCGATATGCTGGAGGTGGCAGAACGCCAGGTCCGCGTGATGGCGGCAGCCCGGGTTGTCGGACTTGACCGATTCGAGACTGAGTCGACGCCAGAACTGGTGGTTGATCTGTGTGGGGTGGCTGCGCGCACGCATCAAGGCGGCGGTGCCTGTGACAATTTCCTGATCATTGACAATGGCAACCCCCGGGCTTTCCAGCACTTCATTGTTGCCGACAAAAACCCGCAGACCGCAGTCGTTGATATCCAGTACACCCTTGCTCATGGAAGCTCCTGTTTTCCCTGTTGCGGCTGGCCACTTCCCTGGTCAGCCTGCGTTATGCAGTGATTCGTGATCCGGACGCGTAACCGCGTGAATCTGGGCTGTTCTGCGTTAGCCCACTTTCAAGAAGCGCAGTAGTTTGTTGTCGCAATAATTCTGGGTGTCCAGCACCAGGCGTTCCTGCATGAGTTGCAGCTGGTGAGTGAAGAACATGATGACGATGCTGATGACCAGGGCGATAAAGGTGGAGTTGAACGCGACACCGAGGCTTACGGTCACCCCGGCTATGTCGCCTTCCACGGCGCGATGGGCCTGCGCTAGTGCTTCACCGATACCGCGCACCGTGCCGATAAACCCGATAGAGGGGATCGCCCAGGTGATGTAGCGCACCATCGCCAGTTCTGAATCCAGCCTATCGCCTTCGGTATCACAGACCTCTTTGACCGAATTGGATACAGCGGCCACATTGCGTGTGGAACCGAAGCGTTGCAATGCAGTGAGCAGGGCGCGAGGTAGCAGGAAATTACGCTCTTCCTCTGGTAACGCCTGTATCGGTCGCGACAGGTCGCGGGCGTCTTCCGGCAGAATGGGTGTTCCTTCGCTCACGTTCAGTAGTGCCTGGTCCAGCAGTTTGCGTTCGCGAAAGCCGCGCCGCGCTTTCAGTCCCATGATGGCCATGGCCCACAGCATGAGTACGAAGCAGGCTTCCTGTTCGTAGTCGCGCATCACGATGTAGATCGATCGCTGTTGTATGTAGGTCTCGCCGGCTTCTTCCCGTGCCATTTGCTCGGCGATCAAGGCATCGGCGTTGGGGCGGATGATGGCCACATAGATGGCATGTACCAGGATGATCGCCCCGAGTAGGGCAAACAGCTGGAAGACGAAATCTGAAGACTTGAATTTCATGGGTTTTCCCGCTTTTTTGTAGGGCCATTCCATTGGCGATGGGCCCGGATATTGCTCTGACTGTGCCTGTTGAATATGCGATCTTGGGTTTAGATGTCCACCGGGTAGGAGACCGAGAGGTCTTCCGAAATTTCTTCCGAGGCTTCATAGCCATCGGCGCTTTCCGCACTCTGTGCCTTGATCTTGGGTGTTTTTTTACTGACCGGTTTCGGTGCGGGTTCCGCAGCCTTGACGCTGACCGGTTGTGCGCTCGCTTCCGCCTTACTGGTGTCGCTATCACTGGCTTCGCTTGCGGAGTCAGCGGCGACCTGAGCGGCTACCGAACCAGCAAGTGCGGTCAGTAGTGCGAAAGCCAATACCTGGTAGCGGGAGCGGGTAAAACACTGTGTAAGTTGCATCGCTGTGCCTCGTCAGTAATTGCGTGATTCCACGCAGGCCATGACTTCAGTTCACCCACCGGGCTACGCGGAACCCGATATCGTTGCGTGCCTCGGCACCATAGTCCCGGTACGACAAACGTAATTCTGTGAGCCCAGCGTGTTTCCAGCTGGAGCCCCGAACCACGTGATAGTCGCCTTCCTGGGGGCCCACCGGGTTCTCTTCCCGTTTGAGGGACAAACCGGTGCCAATGGTGTAGAGATCGTGAATCCATTCAGAGACATTGCCGCCCATATCGAACAGGCCAGTGTGGTTGGGTGCGAAGCTGGCTACGGGGGCGGTGGCCGGATAGCGGTCGTTGTAGGTGCGAAGTACGGCTGGGACTATCTGCCCCGCGCTGCTATCGGCGTAATTTCCGGAGTTCTTGCCCACCGGCAGCGCATTGCCCCAGGGGAACTTGCGCATGGCACCGCGTTCGAAGCGCGCGGCCCAGGCCCACTCCGCTTCGGTCGGCATACGGTACCCATTTGCACTTGCGTCAAAGCCCACTATGCGTCCGCGTTCGCTGCGGTACACCTCTTTGAGCCCGTCCCGTGCACTTAGCCAGTTGCAAAACAGGGCGGCATCATTCCAGCTGATATTCACCACCGGCAGGTTATCGTTATCCAGGCTCACCCCATTGGCATGGCTGGAATTGTGCATCCGCTGGTAACGGCGATATTCGCGGTTGGTCACTTCGGTCGCGCCGATATAGAACGGCCGGGTGAGTGCAATCTTGCGCATGACTTCATTGGCGCGGCGGCCCTGTTCACGGCGGGACGACCCCATGGTGAACTGTGCATTGGGACGCATCAGTAACATTTTGCCGCCGGCACCGTGGGTGATTTCAGCGGGTATGCCACTCCAGCGTGCCTGCTCACCGGTGAGCAGTACGGCCCGTACCGACTGTTTCAGCTTGCTGGATGGCACGATGGTGGTGGAGTAGTCCTCATACCCGGGTTTGCGCACGGTAATTCTGTGGCTGCGGGTGGGCAGGGTGAAGGTCTGGCCGGCAACACCGGCCAGTTTGCCGTCGATAAATACCTGCGCTTCTGCTGGATTACTGGTGATGGAAACCTTGCCGAATACGGCGGTCAGCTCCACGTTCATATCCCGCTGGTCACCCGCGCGGACATCGACGGTACGCTCGACGGTACTGTATCCATCGAGGAAAAAACGCAACTCATGTCGGCTGTTGGAGGCCAGTTCCAGATCGATGGGCGCCTGCCCGCGGTACTCGCCATTGACGGTGATACTGGCACCCGGCGGATTGGTCACCACGCGCAATGTGCCGTCGGCAGCGTTGAGGTCCACCGTGGCCAGGGTCTGGTCGACCCCCGCGGTGACGGGTACCTGGATTTGTGCGGTCTTGTGATCCGGCAGGGAAATATCTACCAGTCGATCTCCCTGCACCAGCTCGGCGGTCAGCGGGGTGGTGCCCAGAACCCGGCCTTCCACACTGACGGTTGCGCCTGCCGGGTTACTGGTAATGTACACGTTGGCCCAGGCCGGGCGCAGTGTTGCAGAGAGCGTTTGTGTGTTGTCCAGTCCTTCAATCTCAACTTCCTTGCTGAAGGGCAGGTAGCGCTCGGTGAGAATGGTGATGCGCTTGCGGCCGGCGGGAATGGACGCGGCCAGACCGTCCGTGCTGCTCACTTCCGCACCGTTCACCAGGACGCGCACGGGTACCGGTGGGTCGGTTACCACCTGCAGGTGGCCCGGCAAGCGTTCCAGCTTCACTGCGTGGCGACTGTTGCTGTCGCTGCTCACTTCGACCTCACCAGTGCGCGGGAGATAGCCGGTGGCACTGATGGTGTAGTTGTAGTGACCGGGTAAAACCAGATGGCCATCGCCCAGGGGGAGGGCGAGACCACTGACCGATACGTCGGCATCGGCAGGCTGTGTTTCAAAAATGAGTGAGCGGGCGACCAGCAGGTAGACCAGCATCAGGGCGCCCAGTAGCAGGCAGCTGGCGACCACAATTGCTTTCGGGGTAAGTAGCAGTTTTCTGCCACCGGTGGTAACCGGGGCGGGGGTGAATCCGATGGGTTGAATGACGGATGCATCTTCGCTTGCCGGCTCGCTGTCGCGAACGGGTACCGCTTCCTTGGCTGTCATTTATGATGTCCTGTTACTGCGTACTTATTGATTTTTACGTAGCTGGAATCTCTGCTGCCGGGCGGTGTTGTTGCATGCTTGTCACATTCTTGTCGCATGCGTTACCTGTCCGGCCCGGGGCTTGCTGCCAGAGACAAAGCCGCGCATTTCAGCTTAGCCCGCTCTCGCGCTTGCAGCCGGAGCGGGGGCGTTTTTGGCGTAGCTTTCTCCGTTTTACCGATACCAGGACGACAATTTCGTCCATTGCCCGTCACCGGCTCGGGGCCAGCGCGCAAGGGCGAATTTCGGTTGCGGAAGGTGGGCGGGTAGTCAGAATATTCTGGTGCGACCCGCGGACAGCCTGGCCGTAGGAGCGGCCAAAGCTGCGTCAAAAACGGCTACGTAAAATTCGGATGATTTCCGACGTCGCTTAGTTTTTGATCTGCCCGCGGGCAAAGGGTTTCACCGATCAGGATTTATTGGCGCTGTTAATTTTTTCTTCGCACTCGATGGTCACTACGGGAGACTCCGAGGACGGATCCACGATCAGTTCGCGGCGCACATCCCGATAGCCTTGGCGTGTGCCCACCACGGTATAGCGCCCGGGTTTCAGTGCAATTTCCCGTTCTGAGAAATTCCCCAGCCTGCCTACGTGGTAAATGGTCACGTTGGTGCTGGCATCGGACTGCAGCAGCACGGTAATCGGGATCAGGGACTTCGTGAGAGCCGATTCCAGTGCCTCAATCTGTCCCGTGAGCCGTGGGGTACTGGTTCTGAGTGCGCGGGCATCGGCCAGTACCTTACGCGCGTACTGATTGCGTTTGCTCTGCCCGAGTGTGAGGGGGTCCTCCAGTAATTCCTGCAGCTGGTCATCCAGTTTCGCGCGCGCCTGCGAGCGGGCCTTGCCGGTAAGTGCTTCTACCAGGCTGCTGTCTTCGGCGATTAAGGCACCATATTTTTCCGCGGCCTTGTGCCATTGCTCGCTCTGTTCGTGCTTGGCGGCGGTGGCAAACAGTCGGTCGATGCGCGCCTTGGCGAGCCCGTTTTCCGCCTGGGTAATACCGATGTTCGGGTCTCTGGCATCCGGCTTCAGCGTGCGAGCCTTAACGAAGTGGGTCCTGGCCTTGGTGAATTCATCGGCGGCGATAGCGGCATAACCAGCGGACATGGCCTCGCTGTAGTCGCGTTCGAGAATGGCTGCGTTGACCGCTGGCAGAAGTGCTTTGGCGGGGGCCGTTTCCGGGTCCAGGTTCAGGGCGGTTTCCAGTGCCTGCTTCGCGGTGTCGAGGGCATTTGCTTCAAAGGCCTCTTTGCCCGCGACCACATGCGGCCACACTTCCGGCAACTGTTCCGCGCGGGCTTTGCCCGCGACCCCGCGCGGGTGGTCCTCGGAGATCGTCAGGGCGAGGTCAAAGGCTTTGTGGGCGGCTTCGGCATCACCGGCATCCAGCGCGCTATTCCCGTCTGCCAGATGTTTTTCGATTCGTTCTGGAATGCTATCCCGCACTGCCTGCATACCGGACAGCGCCTGGCGGTATTGCTCCAGCGCCTGCATGAATTTGCGCTGGCGGTAGATGCCATCGGCATTTTCGGCGAGCGTACGTGCGGCGAAATAGTCCTCGGCGGCCCAGGTTTCCACCTTCCGCTCCAGCAGTTCTTCCTGCAGCTGCAGAATCTCCTGCAATATCTTCTGCACTTCACGGCGTTGGGCAGCAATTTCCGCCTCGGTAAAGGGGGATTCCTGGACTTGCTTTACGCTGGCTTTTGCCGGTGTGCTGGCGGCCGTGGTGGTGGCGGCGGGAATGACTGGCTTCTCAACCATCTGGGGAAGTACCCAGAAGACGCCGACCAGAGCTGCCAGCATGCCGCCGCCGAGGATAACCGGGGCCAGCTTGCCGCTGCCTGACGGCTTTTTGTCTGCCGTATGCGCCGCCGCCGGATCTCCCGGCTGCTCGCCGTTGGCGGTGCCTCCGAAGGAGAAATCGGCAGGCTGAATGATGGACTGGTCTTCCGGTGATGGATCGCGGTGTTGCATGGTAATTCCGCTATGTTTGCTGTTATTTTCGGTTGCCGGCCAGCGCTAAAAATTGAGTGGCACGGCCGGCCAGGTAGAGACGAATCTGGAACACGATGGTGAGCGTGTTAAATATCGCTCATGCCCCCGGTTTCCACTTCGTAAATTTCCTTGAGCAGTTCGCGCCACTGGCGGTACTGGTTTTCCACAGAACCGGAAAGCGTTACGGTGCGATCTTCCAGCTCAACGATGCGCGGTTCTACCTCGGCTTCCATTGAGTCACCGAGTTCCTGCAGCGCCTCGATGTGCATTTTGGCTTCGGAGCGGCGGTCGAACCCGCTTTTCACCAGGTAACCACCACCGGCCACGGCCACGTTGCCAGCCTGGCGCGCTGCGCCACCACCGGCACCGGCAGCCGCAATACCACCCACGATGGCGGCGACGCCCATGATGGTGTTATTGCGCGCTTTGCGTTTCAGTTCACGCATCTGCTTGACCTCTTCATAACTCATGGCACGCCACTCCTGATAGGGCGTCTCCATGCTTTTTACAAAGGTGTCGTAGTAGCCCTGCAGCGTATCGACAAACAGATAGTCGCGTTCGCGGACCCGTCGAATACGCATCAACATCGGGTCGTTGTCTGCGGGCAGTGCACTGAGCTGGTAGAGGCCATCGTCGTCCTGCACCAGGTAGCGATCAAACGCACCGGGCGAAAAGCTTTGCGCAAATTTGATTTCAGAAATCGTGCGCAGCTCGGCGATGTATTGACTGGACAGGCGCTGTCGGTAGGTCAGCATGTCATTGGAAATACGGTTGTAGATACCCTGGAACGCATCGCCTTCGGTCGGGTGTTTGCGATCGTACGCATAGTGGGAGGCGTGCTCGGTGTATTGCTTGGTGAACCACACCTGACCGCGGGAATCCGTCACGGTAACGTCTACCGTCAGGGTTTCACCGTCGGACTTCACGATGGTGCCCGCCACGGTGACATCGATATTGGTGCGCTCGCTGGGAATCACGCGCACCGCGCCCCAGCCCTGGCTCGACTGCAATGCATCGGCGAGCGTGACCGCAAGGTAGCGGGATTCGGCGCGGCGTAATTCCGGAAACACCAGCTCGTCTTCCTCTGGCTCTTCTTCCTGGTCAAGCCCGGTATTGAATTGCACGATGCCGACATCCAGCAGCCGGTTTTCGGCGATGGCCGCGTCTTCAACCGTGAGCGGCGTATAAGCGGTCGTGCGTACCTCGGTAGTGGTGCAGCCCGCCAGTGTCAGCAGGCCCATGACCAGCGTGCACAGGGTTGTGCGTGTGTGTGAGAAAAACATGTCACTACTCTCCCTGATGAATGTTCATCTTCATTTCTGTGATTTTTTATATTTCCGATACTCTTCCCAGAGTCGCTCCTGCAATTCCGGATCAGCCTCGCGCATGGCGGCCTCGCGAATCTGCCGGGCAACTACATCGTCATCGTCACCGCTGGGGATGTCTGCCGGAACCACGGCGGCGGTGTTGGTGTGGTTGTACTCACCTTTGCGGCCCCTGGTTGGCAGCCCCGGTCCGGTGGCCTGCCCGCTGGAATTATTTTGCTCCGGTCCGCTGCCACCCTCGCCGCCGCCAGAGGGCGGAGGGGCAGGCAGTTCGGCCTCGGCAGACTGGATCAGGTCTTCCAGAGACTCGCCGGGCGGTACCTCGTTCTCTGCCGCTTCCTGTTCTTCCGCCGAGGCGGGGCGATTGCGCACGTAATCCCGCTCGCGCAGGATCATGCCGTCGTAACTGGCCATCGTGGATTCAAACTGCCCTTCGAGATCCGCTACCCGCTCTGCAGAACTGGCGGGAGCCTCGTTGGGTGCCGGGTTGCCCCCGCTGGCCGGGCTCCCGGCACTGGAAGCGCTGGCGGGCGCACCGCCACCGCCGGGTTGTCCGCTCGCAGATGCACTAGCCTGTGCGCCACCCTGGGCGCCGGAAGGGGAACTGCTGGATGCGCTACTGGGGGCGCCACTGCTGGACGCACTGGCAGAGGCGCTGCTGCTGGAGGCACTACTGCTGGAGGCGCTGGAAGAACTGGATGAGGCGCTGCTCGCGGTCTGCTGCTCTTCGGAAAAATCGATCTCGTCCGGTGGCTCGCCCTCGCTGTTGGAGGAGGGGTCTGGTGGCATGCGGGTTTCCTGCGGGCGCTCATCGGAGTCGCTGTACACCGGCGTCGACGGGTTTCTGCTGGCCGTGGGGTCTTCAGCGCTGCTGCTGGCCTGGCGCGAACGGCGATCGGATTCTTCGCCGGAGTCTGAGGCGGTACTGGATTGCTCACTCGAGCGGTCCGCTGACTCAATACTGGGGAAGGAGGTATTCGGCTGCGCAGGGCTGCTGGCGGTGGACATGCTCGGGCTGCGGCTGCTGCTGGGTGAGCTGGGCGACGGCATACTGCTGGCCGTGGACGGGCTCGGCTTCGACTTGCTGGATGACGAGCTTGACGACTGCGACTGTGATTGGGACTGCGACTGCGACTGTGAAGCACTGGACTGTGACTTCTGCTGTGGCTGCGCCGGCGGTTGCTGTTGCGTCTGCTGGTTTTTGCAGCCGCTTATCACCGCCGACAATACCACCACCGACGCCAGCGATTGCCAGCGCCATCCAGTGGCGCAATTATTTGTCTTGCCGGTTTTTTGCGTAAACCGCTGAGCGATCGTCCGTAATGCCATGAGCTATCTCCTGATGCGTTCACGGGCCGCAGCGAAATCGCGGCGACCCGTCTTGCTCCTTGTCTGTTCGACAGCTTTCTTTCAGCGGGGTTTGATTGGCAGAACCGATTTGCTGCCAGTTTTTCCCAATGCTGAAATCAAACTTACTTCGCTACATCAGTCGAACACGGTGTGTTGTTTCCTCAATTTTTCAATCGAATACGAATCGTTGCACGATGCCGGTGGTGGCCACCGGTTCACCGTTCTCGAACCGGGGGCGGAACTTGGCCCGTTTGAGCACGTTGCGTACCCGCGAACGGATGCTCACTTTGTCTTCCGGTCTGGCACTTAAAATCTGAATGTTGCGCGCCTTGCCGAACGCCGTCACATCATAAGAAACGGTGACATAGGAATTGGCCAGAGCCTCACGATCTTCGTCCAGCAGCGGCAGAGTCGGCAGTGCCGCCGGGCGGCCGAAGATCTCATCAATTTCTTCATTGGTTGCGCCGTTGTCCCACAGTGCCTGATAGGCTTCGCCATAGGTCTCGCGGGCGGAATGCCATTTGTTGAAGATCATGTACCAGTCACCCAGCTCCACTTTGGCCTTTGCCGATGCCGCCGGTGGCGAAGACGGGTTCTTCTGGTAGACGTCCATGATTTTGGTGATTGCGGTTTTACCGGAGCTGAAACTGTTCATCCGGTAGTGATCCAGCTGCGCGCGACGCTCTGGCGTGCTGTTGCCGCTACCGGCAAAGCCCGCATTAATGACAATGGCTTCCTGAGGTTCACCGGTGTAGGTGGCCAGGTAATAATTTGTCGCCTTGAGGCCACGCAATGCCTCGACCATGCGCAAGTCATTGGCACCAAAGTTTTGCGAAATAATATCGACGGCCAGGGCGTAGAGGTTGGTGGCATTGATCAGGTGCTCAAACAGCGTCGCTCCTTTCTCATCGATATAGGCCTGCAGGTGCCAGTTGCTCAACTGGTTGATGATCGGCAGCATGCGCGGATCTTTTTCACCGTAGTTTTTGGCATGTAACCAGAACAGATATTCGTGGTTGTCGTTGGCCTCTTCCCATTGATTGAGGGCGATTTGACTCTCAATCATACGTTCGATCATCGGCACCTGATTGAGTGAGTAGAGCCCTTCATTCACCCGGTTGATCAGCATGGCACGGCGAAATTCGGAGATGGCCTCTTCGTGATTCCCGCTGCGCTGCAGAGCGCTGGCGAGCCCCATTAATTGTTCGTCGATACCGGCACCGTAGGCGCCGTGCTCGGCTTCCATGTCTTCAATGCGCCGGCGATAATCCTCGGCCGCTTTCGAGGGGCGGAGCTGTCGCTTTGGTTTTTCCAGCGGTTTGGATGCCGCTTCTATATAAGCTGCTGGAGGAGCCTTGGCGTTGTCGAGGGCCGAGTCTAGGGCGGAGATTTCTTCCGCCGTAACAGAGCCACACAGCAGAGCTGAGGCTGTAAACATCAAGCCGATAGCAATTGCGTTGCTGGTATCTGTCTGTGTCACGGTTGAACCACTTCCATTGCATGTTGTTCCTGACCCGTCTGCAGCCATTTGGGGGCTGGGCTGACGAGCTCGAAATCCGTGCGACGCGATGATCGTCCGGTGCGCACTTGCGTGTGTGCGCTAACCCCGGTTGCACGGAACCTCTCTCCCTGACGTGTGGTTCGTTCACTTTCCTGCCGGTTACCCGGTGTGCTGTCGATTGTCGACGCTGGACTCTGGTGGCGCGGGAATTTATTGGCCGTAAATTGGCACTGCGTTCCCTTGCAATTGGCGTTCACCGTCCATGTAGTTTCAGTATAGCCAACGAATTTTCGCCCCCTGCTTCCACAGGTGTGCTGTGACGCCACTGTTCTGAACGACTCTTCTGCACCTTCGTCACGCGGGCTTCCGCGCGCTCCTGCCTGGGTCCTTTTAAACGGCGGTAGCGTGACCTGTACGGGGGTTCAAAGAGTCTGGCAGGCGGGGAAAAGATGGGTGGGAATTCTCAGAAAACCCGGTGCCAATAATTTGCCGCGCAATGCAAATTGTGACGGCGCTTCGCTCGCGTGGCGTTGCAGGCAAACTAACTTGTTGGGTGGGGCGCCCCCACATCCGGTGATGGCGCACGGCGCGACCGTGAGCCCCATGGCAGTCGCCGATTTTCACCTGTGGAAAAGGGTTGTCCTAATTCTGGCCGGTTTTTCCCTTTCGTGTTGCGTGATACCAATACCCTTTGGTCGCAATATTTGGAATAAGGGCTGCGTGGGGCCATAATCCGCGGGTTTGACGAATTGTGTACTTTCTAGTGGGAGCGCTTTGTGAACATAACAATACAACCTGAAGCCATCGTCAGCCTGCGGGGATTTGAAATGCCGGAGCGCCTCGGCTTCGGCACGGTCATGGCCCCGGTGATGTTCCGGGCCCGATACCAGGACGGGCGTTGGAGCGATGGCGAGCTGATCCCCTATGGTCCTCTGTCGCTGGATCCTGCGGCAAAGGTGCTGCACTACGCCCAGTCCTGCTTTGAGGGACTCAAGGCCTATCGCTATGGCGATGGTGTGGGGCTTTTCCGCCCTGAGCGCAATGCGGCGCGCATGGCACACTCGGCCCGTCGTCTGTGTATGCCGCCGGTGCCGGAATCCCTGTTCATGGACGCGGTGCGCACGGTGGCATCTCACTGCGCCACGCTGATCCCGGGGAGTAGCGGCGAATCGCTGTATCTGCGCCCTTTCCTGATGGGTACCCAGCCGGATCTTTCGGTCACTGCCAGTAAGGCCTACGAGTTTTACGTCATTGCCAGTCCTTCCGAGGCATACCATGCCGGGAATATGCGCCTGTGGGTGGAGCGCGAAGACAGCCGCGCGGCGGTGGGTGGCACCGGCGATGCCAAGGTGGGCGGGAACTACGCGGCTTCCTTGCTGAGCATCGCCGGTCTCAAAGAGCGCGGGTACGACCAGTCCCTGTGGCTTAACCCCGGGAACCGCCACACCGTTGACGAGCTGTCTGGCATGAATTTCTTCGCGGTGATGGACGGCGCCCTGCACACGCCGGCCCTGAACGGCTCCATCCTGGAAGGCGTCACCCGGGATTCGATGCTCGCCCTGGCGCGGGAGCAGGGGCTTGAGGTGCATGAGCGGGACATTGATATCGACGACCTGTTGGCCTTGGTTGCCTCAGGTACCTGCAGCGAAGCCTTTGCCTGTGGCACGGCGGCCATTGTCAGCCCGATCAGCGAGCTGGGTGATGGCGACCGACGGTACCGCCTGAAGCAGGCGCCCGGTCCCGTAGCCGACCTGTTACGTCGCTCGCTGTTGGATATTCAGGAAGGCCGGGCCGAAGACCGCTTTGGTTGGATGCAAAAGGTGCCGGTGGCCAGCTACTGACACCTCTGGGTTCCAGCAGATATTTTTGATGTCACACATTTCCACGGCAAAGTGGCTGTAAATGCCGGCTTTGGTGGTTCGAGTGTATTGGTAGCACTCCCGTATAGGCGGTTGTTTCCAGGGGAAACAGCCGCTTTTTTATTTCTACTTTTCCGCTGGCGTGCGTTGACTTGAATGACCGAGGTGTTACAAATCTACTGTGCGCTGTAAGTTATTCCTGTATCTGCACAACCGGGCAGTATCCTGGGCTTGCAGCGCTGGCGCCCGCGCAATGTGCGGGTAAAGCGCGGCCGAACCAAAGGCGCGCGTTAACAATAAAAAACTGGAACTTTTGGGAAAAGCCTTTGGCGGTATCCCTCACTTTGACAAGTAGTATCCAGATCAATTTGAGACACAGGGGTCGAATTTTGGCGGTGACTCCTTAAAAAAGGCTCTCCCCCGCAGCCACAAGCTGCGAGGTTCCTCGCAAGTGAGGAGAACGGGAATGCTGAATCATCTCTATGGCCTGATGGTACAACCGCGCAGGCAGTGGCAGGAAATTGCTGGACTGTCTGAGAAAGGGCTCAACCGTCAGATTCCTTACGTCATTATTTTGGCGTTAGTACCCGCGTTGTGCTGGTATTTTGGCACTACAGAAATCGGCTGGAATATTGGCGGCAACGGCCAGGTGCGCACGCTGACCAGTAACAGTGCCCTGTCCCTGGTGGCGGTGTTCTATGTCACCATGATCCTTGCGGTGGTCGCCGTGGGTTATTTTATTCACTGGATGGCGAAAACCTACGGTGCCAAGTCCAACCCAATGAAGGGTATGGTGATCGCCGGGTTTACCGCGACCCCGATCTTTGTTGCCGGTGCGGCCGGTCTCTACCCCATCCTCTGGCTGGATATCCTGCTGGCAACCCTGGCGGTGGCTTATGCGGTGTACTTGCTGTATGTGGGCATTCCCATCGTGCTCAACGTCAATGAGGAGCGTGGTTTCCTGTTTGCCAGCGCGGTGGTTACGGCGTGTCTGGTCATGGCCGTGGTGGTGATGGTTGGCACCGTGCTGTTCTGGAGCTTTGTTGCCGCACCGGTGTTCCAGCACTGATGTGATTTCGGTGTAACCCAGAGCGCTAGAAAACGGGCGCACCCGGAAGCAATTCCGGGTGCGCCCGTTTTTTTTGGGAGGCATGGGCATGCTGGCCACCGGTACGGAGCAGGAGAAGGCTAAGGGCTGGTGACGGACGGGTGCTGCACCAGTCGGTCATCTTTCGACTGGTTAAAACGAGACAAAGGTCCTGTATTACCGTTGCCGCGTCTTGGGGCATTGGATAGTATCCGGGCAACGGCAGTCGACAGGCGCTGCGCTTCCTAGTTGGTACAGTCGTACCATTTAGAACCCGAGTGGCAAATATGGTCATGGTTTTCCGGCCATATCGCTGTTCGCCATTGCCGTGAAGTACGGCGGCCGCAAGACCGCCTGATGGAGGGGGAGGGCCTCCTTGAAGAATAAATACGGCATCGTTGCCATAAAAAAAGGGAAACGGGAGATTCCATGAAAACACCAGTCAAGTTGGGTGCCGTATTACTGGCAGCGTTGGTCGCAGCCTGTTCACAGGACAACGGGCCGGGCGATACCAGTAGCTCGCCTGCCGCGTCGGCCGCGGCCGATTTCCAGAAGCAGCTGCTTAAACAGCTGATCACGGCACAGCCCGGAGATGTGATCGAGATTCCGGAAGGACGCTACGAGTTGAACCGCAGTCTTTCGCTGAATGTCGACGGGGTCACGATACGCGGCGCGGGCATGGACAAAACCATCCTGTCCTTCAAAAACCAGATTCAGGGGGCGGAAGGGCTGCTGGTGAACGCCAGCGACTTCACCATTGAAGATCTCGCGCTGGAGGACACCATCGGTGATGCCCTCAAGGTCAATGAAGGCAAGAACATCATTATTCGGGATATTCGCGTGGAGTGGACCAATGGCCCGTCCACCGAGAATGGCGCTTATGGAATTTACCCAGTACAGACAGAAAACACGCTGGTAGAAGGCACCGTCGCCATCGGGGCCTCCGATGCGGGTATCTACGTTGGCCAGTCACGCAATGTGATTGTGCGCAACAACCGTGCGGAATTTAACGTGGCGGGGATCGAGATTGAAAATACGATCGGTGCCGATGTTTACGACAATGTAGCCACCAATAATACCGGCGGTATCCTGGTATTTAATATGCCGAACCTGCCGCAACCGGGCCACAGTACCCGCGTGTATAACAACAAGGTCTACAAGAATAATACCGAGAACTTTGGCCACGAGGGCACGCCCGTGGCGGCCGTGCCGGCGGGCTCTGGTGTGGTGATCAATTCCAATGATTTTGTTGAGATCTTCAACAACGAGATATCAGACAACGACACCGCCAACATTATTGTCAGCAGCTATTTTTCGGCCGGCTACTACAGCGATAAATCCACCCAGGAAAATTTTGACCCGTATCCGGAAGGTATTTATATCTACGACAACACCTTTACCGGTGGTGGCACGTCCCCGGATCACCTGGAGCTGAAAGCGCTGAAAGTGGCCAAGTTCGGCCTCACCGGCCGCCTGCCCGACGTATTGTGGGATGGGGCGATTGACAGCCAGAAAATGGTGGATGGCGCACTGCCGTCGGCACTCAAGCTATGTATCGAGAACGAAGGTGTTGGCATCATCAATATCGATGTGCAGAACGACTTCAAAAATATCTCTACGGACATTGCGGCCCACAACTGTAGCCTGAAGAAATTGCCGCAAGTCGTTCTTGAGTTTGATTCCGAACAGGAAAAAGACAAGGCGCAGCACGCAGAGAATGAGGTGGCCGATGCGTAAATTATGCTCGCTCCGCTGGTTAGGGAGCGCGGCGCTGGCGTTGTCGCTGTTGGGGTGCGGCGCCCCCCGCGAGCCGGTTGCACTGCACGAACGCAATGCGGTACCGGATAACCTGAGCCAATGGCATCTGGTCAATGTGACAAACGGTACCCTTGCACTCAACCAGCGCGTTATACCCTATGACCTGAATACCGCTTTGTTTACGGATTACGCCCACAAGCTGCGCACCGTATGGATGCCGGAAGGGACCAGTGCCGGTTATGGCGATGCGCATTTCGATTATCCGGTCGGGACCATCATCAGCAAGACATTTTATTATCCGTTGGCTGAAGATGGCTCGGTGCTACGGACCGATGATTATTCCCGGGACTTCGCCGAGAACGGCCTTGACCTGAGTAATGTCAAGCTGATCGAGACCCGCATTCTGGTCAAGCGTACGGACGGCTGGCAGGCGCTGCCCTATGTTTGGAATGAAGCCCAGACCGATGCAGTGCTGGAAATCGCGGGCGAAGCCATGCCGCTGCAGTTGGTGAACGGGGCTGGTAACCGAGAGGTATTTACCTATGTTGTGCCGGATGCCAATCAATGCGCCGGTTGTCACGCGGACAACCACACGCAGAAAGCGGTGCGCCCTATTGGCCCGCGGGCCCGCCACCTGAACAAGCGCTACGACTATGCAACGGGCAGCGAGAACCAGCTGGTGTACTGGCAGCAGATGGGATACCTGAGCAACTTGCCCGACCTCGCGCGTGTGCCGCGCAATGTGAATTACCGGGACACCAGCGCCACGCTGGACGAGCGGGCGCGCTCCTACCTGGATATTAACTGCGGCCACTGCCATAACCCCAGTGGTCCAGCGGATACATCCGGGCTGATGCTGTACAGCGCAGAACATGACATGCGCAAGCTTGGGGTGTGCAAGCCGCCGGTGGCCGCAGGCACCGGTTCCGGTGATCGGCTGTTTGCGATTGTTCCGGGAAGCCCGGAGGATTCCATCCTTAATTTTCGAGTGGAATCCACTGACCCGGGAGCGATGATGCCCGAGCTGGGGCGCAGCCTGGTGCATGAGGAAGGTGCGGCGCTACTCGAATCGTGGATTGCCTCAATGCCCGGCAACTGCAGCTGAAGTTGGCGTGGCGGCAACCGCCGGTTGTCGCCCGCCTGCCAAATTGCTTAACTGCAGGAACTTGGGGTACAGCGGATCCAGCAACATACTGGTTTCCGCTTCCTGCCTGCGTTCGTAGTCTTCCAGGAGTGCCACATAGGTGCGGAAACGCGCGTTAATTTTCCGCACATAGTCGTAGGGCTCCTGGCCTCTGGCGTAGCCGTAGCGGGCCTTTTCGTAATACTTCTTCTCGGACAACAGCAACATGGCGTTCTCCACGTTGTTGAACCACACCCGGCGATCCCAACCCTTTTGCTCGGCGAGATCCTGCGCATCGTAAACGTGCCCCAGTCCGGCATTGTAGGAGGCCAGGGTAAACCACATCATGTCTTCCGGGCTGATACCCTTGTCTTCAAATTTCCGGTGTAGCCACTCCAGGTACTTGATGCCGGCGCGTACACTGGTTTCAGGGTCGAACAGGTTTTTCTCGCCGATCTGCTTGCCCGTATCCGGCATGACCTGCATAAGCCCTCTGGCACCTACCCAGGATTTTGCCTTGGGATTGAAGGTGCTCTCCTGAAACATCTGCGCAACGATCAGGCGCCAGTCGAAATCGTATTTGTCGGCGTATTTTTTGACATATTTGTCGAACGGAGAGATGGTGCCGTTCTCGTTGACTTCATTAATTTCTGGACGGGTTCTTTTTGGCGCATCGAAATATTTTGTATAGAGCACCGCCATTTTTTTCTGGGTGCTCTTCTTGTCAAAGAATTTGTTCACAGCTTCTTGCAGCTCCGGATTGCCTTCCCGTATCAACCATACATAAACGTTGTCGTCTTCGTGCAGGTCGATCAGCTCCTTGATGTTCTTGCGCCAGCTGTGTTCGAGCTTTACAGAAACATCGTCAGCGATGGTCAGGTCATAATCGTTATCGGCCACCTTGTCGATAATCTGCTGGATGTTTAATTCCTCCGGGGCCAGTTCAATTTTTACATCCGGCACCTGTTTCTTGACCTTGAGGGCAACGTCATAGTGGCTGCTCGACTTGCGCACATGCAGGGTTCTGCCCGCGAGGTCATCGAGGCTGTCGATCTTGTCGTTCTCTTCGCCGACCACGACCACTTTTTCTTTCATGTAGGGGCGGCCGAAATCGACGCCGGCATCATCCCTGCGCTCGGTGGCGGATAGCAGGCTGGCGGCGATGTCGGCCTTGCCGTCGACTACATAACTGAGCAGATCCGCGTGGGTGGGGGCAACGACGATTTCGAGTCGGACATCCAGATGTTTGGCGAAGCTCTCGGCCAGTTCAAATTCGTACCCCAGAATCCGCCCCTTCCACATGTAGTAGGTGCCGGGATGGTTGCGGGTGACCACGCGCACGTACCCGCGTTTTTTGATCTCATCCAGGTCGCCCACCGAGCGGTCGGATGTGCGCGTCAGCTTGTGGTCCCTGACGAACTTGTTAATGGCTTCCACCAGCTCGGGGGAGTTCTTGCGTACCCCCCAGGCCATCTGGCGCTCACCGGGGAACACGTAGTTTTCCTGCAGGTTGTCTTTGAACTGGTCCACCAGGTCAAATACCTGCCGCTCCACCACCGTGTATTCAAGGTCACTCTCTGCAACGTCGATCACCAGTTCGACGTAATTTTTTTCCGTCACTTTGAGCTTCAAGCCGGGATGCTTTTTGGCAAATTCCCGCGCTGCTGCTTCGTAGGCGGTGCCCTTGGTGACCGCAAGGGTTTTGCCGCTCAGGTCGGAATCGTCGGTCACCGGCGCCGCATCTTTTTCCGACACCAGAATCAGCTCGGTATTGGCGGTGGGGGTGGAAAAGTCGACTTGCTGTTTGCGCTCTTCGGTCATGACCAGGTTATTGGCGATGATGTCACCTTTTCCCGCCTCGAGCAGGGGCAGTAGCTGGTCGAAGTTTTCGGCGTACAGCACCACCGGTTCCAGCCCCATCTGCTGAGCCATGCGCTTGGCCGCATCGATCTCAATATCTTGTTGGGTGGCAGAGCGGTGCAGGGAGTCCGTATTGGAGATGTCAACGAGGATGCGTAGTTTGCCGCGTTCGCGCAGGGCGCTCAGGTCGCCGGTGTCGACATAGTTGTCGTAGGCATTAATAGGGTATTCGCCGGTGGTATCCGGTGCCCATGCCGCTTCCGGTCTCAGGTCATCTTTGCCGGCCATGCGCATGGCCTTTTCCTGATCCGCAGCGTTGTCTTCGGCCGTGTCGAGCGCGGGCTGTTGCGCATCAGTGTCGGTCGCCGGGCTCTGTGCCTCGACGGTTTCGGCGGCACCTTGCGCCGGCGTTTCTTTTCCGGATTGTGCATCAACCTCCCGCTCGCAGGCGGACAGACAGAGCAGCAGCGGTAGCAGGCAACAGAGAATGCCGCGAACAGAAGACAGGTTCATGGTGTGTATTTACATCATCCAATACATTCTCTGAAAGTCTAGCTGAATGGCAGCATTTGGCTGCGGATGAAATGGGTGAAAGCAGCAGGTGGGTCGGGGGAGGCGGGTTAGCGGGTGGTGCAGCGAAAGGCGCTGCACCAGTGCGGCAGAAGAATCCTGTAGGGCGGTGTGACTCAGGTGACGGTAAAGCGCATAAACTGCTTGTCAGTGGCACCGCAGGGCTGGTCATCTGCGGGTGCTTCTACGGTCGGGGGGATCAATGCTTTGATCATCATCGCCACCGTGCGCTCCAGTAGCGGAGAGTCGATGGCGGTGGCGCCACTCAGGATTTGAAATTCCAGGTTGAGGATGGTGCCGTGGGCAATCTGTGCGGCGGCAACGGGATCGGGGAGACGTAGCAGCTCGAAAAACTCGATGATCATGTTTTCCGTGGCCTGATTGGCCATGCGAACGGCCCGTGTCAGCTGGTGATTGCGCAGCGCTTCGTTTTTGAAGGCCAGTTCAATGACGCGGTGGTCGCGATTACTCGCCTGCGAGCGGATGTGCGACAGTACAAAACGACTCAGCTGTTGAATCAGCTGGCGACGGCCGGCGGGCGCGGCAAGTTGTTCCGGGGTCAGTTGCCGGGCTACGGCAACACTTTCTTCCTGCAAGGCACGGGTATGGTCGATATTCTGTTCCACGAAATAGGTAAAGGCATCGCTGATCAGATCGTCGAGGTGCTTGAAATAATAGGTGGTCGCGGCGAGGGGAACGGCCGCTTCTTTTGCTACTGCGCGGTGACGGATTCCGCGGATCCCCTCTTTGACAATGATACGCAGGGTCGCTTCGAGAATGGCTTTGCGGCGCTGACGGCTGTCTGCACGTTGGGCTTTGCGCCCGTTATAAACCAGTTCAGACTTTCCTTTGTCTAAAGCCATGGCAACAAGAATTCCTTTGCGTTAGTAAGCGAATAGCTATCGGGATCATGTGATACACAATCCAGAAAAATAGCGTGGTAAAAACGTGTGGCTCTTTTGGTGCCCACAATCTACCTGCCTCAGAAAATCTATTGTGTTATTAGTTGGCAAGCAGTTTAACGAATGTTGCAGCCTCGCTTCCATGAATAGCGATGACCGCAAAGCCAATCTGAGACGGCCGCGCTATTTTAGCGATGTGAGACCCTTTGGCTACTCATTAATTTAAGATTGTGAATAAAATCCCATTACAGTCTCTTACGGGGAATTTAATTCGAAGGATGCTTCGGTAAATCGCGGAATTGGTTTGAATATGTGAGAAAAATTGGTCTGAATTGTTAGTGTGTTTGGTCAGAATTTTTCGCTCGGCATTTTGTACCGGTGTGAATCGTTGGCGTGCGGGAAGGGGGTGAATACGAGAGGGGGCGAACGCGAGAAGGGGTGAATGTGAGGAGGGAGCCTGACAAGGGGGGGGCGCGCGGAGGGCGTTGAATCGCTTCACGCGTGCCACCGGCGACCACTCACAACAATGCAGGTGATCGCCAACAAAGAATTGCGTCGGCGTTACTGGATCTTTCCGGTGGTTCGCACGCGCTTGCTGCCGCGTACGATGTCCGCACCGAGGTTTTGGCGGCGCTCGATGCTCGCGTCGATGGCGTTTTTCCCGGCGATTAACAAACCGGCAACCAGAAACGCACCGGGCGGCAATACGGCGACGAGAAACCCAGAGTAATCAGCCCCCAGCACCGGCAGTGTCCAATTGGCCGCGGCCGGCCCCAGCAGCAGGTCCATGTCACTGAACAGTGTGCCGCGCCCGATAATTTCCCGCACGGCACCGATTACGATCAGCACCGCACTGAAGCCCACACCCATCATCAGTCCATCCACCACGGAAGGCAGTACCGGGTTTTTGCTGGCAAAGGCATCGGCGCGGCCGAGAATCGCGCAGTTGGTGACAATCAGTGGAATAAAAATCCCCAGTACCAGGTAGAGCTCGTAGGTAAACGCTTTCATGAGCAGCTCTGCGCAGGTAACGAAGGTGGCAATAATCATGACCGATGCCGGCAGCCGCACGGTCTCGGGCATCTGCCGCCGCACCAGGGACACGGCGAGGTTGGAGCAGACCAGCACCGCGGTAGTGGCAAGGCCCAGGCCGATGGCATTGACCACCGAGCCAGTGACCGCCAGCAGCGGACACAGGCCGAGCAGTTGTACCAGCGCGGGGTTGTTGCTCCACAAGCCGTTGCGGGTAATCTCAGAATATTCCGGGGTGGCCATCAGTTTTTGTCCCCTTGCTGCTTGGTGTCGTCGGTGGCCGGCGGTTCTACCTCAACCGCGCGTTGTGACACCGGTGCGCTAAATATTTCCTGCCGATGTTCGGCAACGAAGTCCAGCACCGTGCGCACCTGTTTTACCACCGCGCGCGGTGTGATGGTTGCCCCCGTGAACTGGTCGAAGGCACCGCCGTCTTTCTGCACTTTCCACATATCCCGGCCGGGATCGTCCAGGGAAGTGCCGTCGAATGAGCGTATCCAGTCGCTTTTCTTTACTTCTACTTTATCGCCGAGGCCGGGCGTTTCCGCGTGGTTGGTCACCCGCACACCGGCAATAGTGCCGTCCCGGTTGACGCCCACCAGCATCTCAATGGGGCCCGAGTAGCCGTCTGGCGCTACAGTGGGAATGATGACCGCATCGATGTTGCCGTCGCCCTGGCGCGCCAGGTTGATGTTGCCGCCCTGCTTTAGCCCGAGCATGGCCCAGTACTGTTTGGGGATGGGATAGGTGTCCACCAGCAGGTCATTGCTGTGGCGCTCGATGGGTACGATTTCCAGCAGGGCCTTGGCAGCCGCTTCGCGAATGGCCCGCTCGATGGGTTCGCGGGTGGTGATCTGGGTGATCGCGAGCGTGCCGGCGGTCACCAGGGCGAACAGGGCAAGGATAACGGCATTGCTGCCGATGGAGCGCCTCAGCATCACTGCTCCTCCAGGTCGGTTGCCTTGCGCGGGGCTTTGTGGCCGTAAGTGCGGGGCAGGGTGTAGTTATCGATAAACGGCGCCGCGAAGTTCATCAGCAGTACCGCAAACGCGACGGCGTCCGGGTAGGCGCCCCAGGCGCGGATAACGAACACCAGCAGCCCGACACCGGCACCAAAAATCAGCCGGCCCTTGTTGCTGGTACAGCCGCTCACTGGATCGGTGATGATAAAGAAGGCACCGAGCATGGTGGCGCCGGAGAACAGGTGCAGCAGCGGGGAGCCTTCGCTGAGGGAGCTACCACCGTCATAAAACACCACAGACAGCGCGGCCAGGGTGGCGAGCATGGCCACCGGCGCATGCCAGGTGATCAGACGTCGGAACAGCAGGAACAAACCACCGAGCAGGAATCCGAAATTGGCCATCTCCCAGCCGACACCGGCGATGGTGCCCTGGCTGAACACTGGTTCCATCTCGTACAGCTGGGCGAGGACCGTGGACTGGTTGTGGCGCACGATTTCCAGCGGGGTGGCACGGGTAAAACCATCCACGTTCATATTGCCGAAAATCAGGGCAAAGGTTTCATCCAGCCCCGGCGCACCCTGGATCAGCTCGGCGGCACCGGCCCAGCGGGTCATTTCCACCGGGAAACTGATCAGCAGAACCACATAGCCCACCATGGCCGGATTGAACGGGTTGTAGCCGATACCGCCGTACAGCTGTTTTGCCAGCAAAATAGCGCTCACACTGCCAATCACCGGAATCCACCACGGGCAGTAGGGGGGCAGCGCAATACCCAGCAGTAACGCGGTAACCAGCGCGCTGTAGTCCTTCAGATAAAAGGCCACCGGGCGGCCGCGCAGTTTCAGCACCGCCGCCTCGGTACCGAGCGCCGCGGCAATACACAGGGCGATATTGATCAGCACGCCGGGGCCGAAGTAAACCACCAGCGCCAGTACCCCCGGGATGGTGGCGGCGGCGACCTGCAGCATCACCTTGGAGGTGCTCTGGCCGGAATGGGCGTGGGGGGACGTGACTCGCATCAGGGACATGGCTTACTCCTCAATTCCCACTGCCGTTGCGGCCCTGCTGGGCCTGCTTTTCCTGCAGCTTGCCCTGCATTTTTTCCAGTGCCGTTGCAAAGGCGCTGGTGTTCGGGTCGTCCTCACTGCGGGCCTTGGCCAGCCGTGCCTCCGCCTTCTGCACGCGTTTTTGCAGGGCCTCGATCTCCTGGGCCAGCTTCTCTTGCGGGCTCATGGTGGCGCGGGCGGCCGCCGCGGCCTTGGCTCTTTCGATGGCATCGCCGGCGGCAGATGAGGAAGCGCTGGCGACGGTGAGCTTGTCTTCGGTGATGGACGGCCCGGACTGGTTCGTGTGAGGTGTCTGCACCGGTGCCGCCGCTGCCAGTTTTTGCACTTCTGCCAGCTTGTCGCGGGCTTCCTTCAGCTTTAACTCGGCGGTTTTCAGCTGGGCTTCCAGCTGCGGCTTCTGGGATTCCTCAGCCCCGTGGAGCTTGCCCTGCATGCGCTCTACACGGTGCTCGGCACTGGTCAGGGTGCGCTGGGCACGGGCCAGCTGCTGGTCCGGACTGGCCTGTTTGGCCTTGACCCGCGCCAGTGCCGCGGCCACCACATCGGATTCCTGCTTTGCCGCCTGCGCATCCGGGCTGGAGGCCTGTTGCTCGCGCAGCTTGCGCGCTTCTTCGGCGGCTTTCTTCCGGGCGAGCCGCTTGGCTTCTTTTTGCTGCTCGGCTTTTTCCAGGCGCAGCTTGCGGTATTCGAAGCGCTCGCGCGCACGGTCGGCCTTTTCTTTTTCCAGGCGCGCTTCGCGAATGTCGCCCTTGGCGGCACGGTAATACTGCACCAGCGGAATACTGGATGGGCACACATAGGAGCAGGCGCCGCACTCGATACAGTCAAACAGGTTGTAGGCCTGCAGTTTGTCGCGGTCTTCCGCGCGCGCATACCAGTAGAGCTGCTGGGGCAGCAGGCTCGCCGGGCAGACTTCGGCACAGAGGCCGCAACGGATGCAGGCCTGGGCCGGTGGCGGAGGCGGGAGTTCTTTGTCGGTAGGCACCAGGATACAGTTGGTGGTTTTGACCACCGGCGCGGACTCGTCCTTGATGGTGTAGCCCATCATTGGGCCGCCGATCACAATGCGCTGCAGCCGCTTGCGGTCTATCCAGTGGTTTTCCAGGATATGGCGGATCGGGGTGCCCAGTGGTACCTCAATATTGCGCTGGCGGTCGAGGGATTCGCCCACCACGGTGGTTATGCGGCTGATAAGCGGCTCGCCGAGGGTGACGGCCCGGAACACGGCCCGCGCCGTGCCCACGTTCTGGCAGACCACACCGACGTTGGCCGGCAGCCCCTCGTTTGGTACCTCGCGCCCGGTGAGAATCTCGATCAGCTGTTTTTCACCGCCGGAGGGGTACTTGGTGGGAAAGGTCACCACGTGGAAGCGGGTGCCCTCTGCGGCCTGCTGCATGGCCTTGATCGCTTCGGGCTTGTTGTCTTCGATACCGATCAACACCCGCTCTGGCTGCTCCAGCAGGTGTGCGAGCACTTCCACACCGCCGATGATCTCGTCGGCGTGCTCACGCATCAGCATGTCATCGGCGGTGATATAGGGCTCGCACTCGGTGCCATTGATGATCAGGGTGTCGATGGCTGCGCCGCCGCGGGGGTTGAGCTTTACCGCCGTGGGAAAGCCCGCACCCCCCATACCGGCGATACCGCAGTCGCGGATTTTTTCCAGCACCGTATCAATGTCCAGGCTGGTGTAGTCGTTCAGGGGCGAGAGTGCGCACCATGCGTCGCGGCCGTCGGTACGGATCTGGATACAGTCCGCCGCCATCCCGGAGGGGTGGGGTACCGACATCGGCTCAATCGCCACCACGGTGCCGGAGGAGGGTGCGTGTACCGGGCAGCTGATCGGCCCGTCCGCTTCCGCGATCTTCTGGCCTTTGAGTACCTGATCCCCCAGTTTGACCAGCGGGATGGCGGTTTCGCCGATATGCTGGTTGAGCGGGACGATCAGGTCCTCCGCCAAGGGGACCGTGCCGATGGGTTCGCCAGTGGACTGGTGCTTGTTCTCCGGCGGATGGACACCGCCGTGGAAATCATTGACCTTGAGCTCCCGGGATAGGCCCCGGGCTTTTTCGCTGGCGATCAGGTGGGCTTCACGGGCTGCGCGGCGCTCGGTGGCGCTTTGTCTGTGGTCTACCTGGCTCATGCTGCACTCCGGTCGTCATCGTGCAGGTCCGGTCTGTCACTGGCAATCAATTGGATTCCGTCGTTGGGTTTGTTCGGGTGCCATTGCTGCAGGCTGGTTTCCAGCGGAATCATGTCGATGCAGTCCACCGGGCAGGGCTCCACACACAGGTCGCAGCCGGTGCACTCGTCCACAATCACCGTGTGCATCTGTTTGGCCGCGCCGACAATGGCGTCTACCGGGCAGGCCTGAATGCATTTGGTACAGCCGATACATTCCGGCTCGCGGATAAACGCCACTTTTTTGACGTCTTCCACCCCGTGCTCCGCGTCCAGGGGCGTCGGCTCCACATCCAGCAGATTGGCCAGCTCGTTGATGGTGGCCTGGCCTCCCGGCGGACACTTGTTGATCGCCTCGCCGTTGGCAATGGCCTCGGCGTAAGGCCGGCAGCCCGGATGGCCGCACTGGCCGCACTGGGTCTGCGGCAACAGCGAATCGATCTGGTCCACAATCGGGTCGCCTTCCACCCGGAAGCGCACCGCGGCAAAGCCCAGCAGGGCGCCGAACACCAGGGCCATGCCACCGAGAATCAGCAGGGGCGTGGATATTTCAGACAGCCATTCCATCATCGCTTCCTTATACCAGTCCGCTGAAGCCCATAAAGGCCAATGACATTAGCCCGGCAGTCATCATGCCGATGGCTGCGCCCTTGAAGGGTTTGGGTACATCGGCCACCGCGAGGCGCTCACGCATCGCGGAAAACAGGATCAGCACCAGCGAGAAGCCCACCGCGGCGCCGAAGCCGTACAGGGTGGACTGCACAAAGTTGTTGGCTTTCAGGGTGTTCTGCAGTGCCACACCGAGCACTGCACAGTTGGTGGTAATCAGCGGTAGAAAGACACCCAGCACGCGGTGCAGCAGCGGGCTGGTTTTTTCGATGAACATGCGTGCGAACTGCACCACTACCGCGATCACCAGAATGAAGGAAATAGTGCGCAGGTACTCCATCCCGAAGGGTTCGAGTAAGTAGGTATTCACCAGGTAGGAGCAAATGGCCGCCAGGGTCAGCACAAAGGTGGTGGCGCCCGCCATGCCAATGGCGGTCTCGAGCTTGTTGGAAACCCCCATGAACGGGCACAGGCCAAGGAACTGCACCAGCACATAATTGTTCACCAGGATGGTAGAAAGCAGGATGACGGTAAATTCGGTCATAGAGATTCCGTTCTGCCCACTGCGCCGGGCCACGTTTAGCGCAAGTGTTTCGCGCAGAGATGGAGTCGCGGGGCGCGACTGTGGTAGTACAAAAAGTAGACTATCCGTCGGCAGGCGATTTTGCGGGTGACGCACGACCTGGCCGACACTGGAGGTCGCATGCACAGCGCTGGCGCAAAGATTGCAGCGGATTGCACTGCACGAGGCGACTTCAGGTCCCCGGGCCTGTGTCACAGGCCAGCAAGTGCCGCCTGATCCGGGGGCGGTATTATGGGCGAGAGGGTATAGGCGTTCAACTTGCCTTAACTGCCCGGCGGGAGTAACGGCGGGTTTTGATCGCCGGCTGTACGCGGGCGCGCATCGTGACGGGCGGTTTTTATGGCGCGGCAGCGCTGGGGCGGCTCTTATAAGCGCGGAGATAAGCGCGGAGAATACCTTTATAATGGATGATTACCGCGCCAGATCGCGCAGGGCTGCAGCAAGCGGGCTGGCCAACAAACGGGCTGACCAACATGACCAACAAAGAGGTGCGCGACGGCCTGCACCGAGCCGAGTGATCGCGGATGTCATACGTTCGTAGCATAGACATGGCAACCGGCAGCGTTTATATCAGGCGGGCCCATTGCAGACCTTCCCACACCAATTCATGCGAATTCAGGCAAACCACGTGAACATGCAGGCGTATCTACAAGACTCCCCGATTATTGACTGGCAGCACCCGGAAATCGTGGCCGCGGCTGCCGAGCTCAAATGTCGCTCCGGCGCAAAATTCGGCACCGTGCGCAACACCTTCGAGTTTGTTCGCGACGAGATTCGCCACAGCGGTGATTTTGACGTGAGTCCGGTCACCTGTCGGGCATCGGAAGTGCTCGCCGCGGGCACCGGTGTGTGTTTTGCTAAAAGCCACCTGCTGGCGGCGTTGCTGCGTGCCAACGACATCCCCGCGGGCTTCTGTTATCAGCGGCTGCGGCTGGACGAAGCGCACAACCGCTACGGCCTGCATGGCCTCAACGCTGTTCACCTGGATGCCTACGGCTGGATTCGCATCGATGCCCGCGGCAACAAGCGCGGTATCACCACGGAATTTATTCCGCCCCAGGAACGTCTCGCGTACATCCCGTCCGCCGATGGTGAACGCGACCTTCCGGACCTTTATGCGGCGCCGTTATCGCAGGTTATTGATCTGCTGAAACGCAGCGACAGCTGCCGGACGGTTCTGGAAAACCTGCCGGACGTTTAAAATTCATCGCCACAGGATTACCCTAGGTAGCTCATTCAGAAAGTTAACCAGGGAGTCATCATGTCCGACGAGCGTTATACCCCACCCAGAGTCTGGAAGTGGGACTCCGAAAGCGGCGGCCAGTTCGCCAACATCAATCGCCCCATTGCCGGCCCCACCCACGACAAAGAGCTGCCGGTGGGCAAGCACCCCATGCAGCTGTATTCCCTCGCTACCCCCAACGGGGTCAAAGTTACCCTCATGCTCGAGGAGCTGCTGGCGCTTGGCTTCGAGGGCGCCGAATACGATGCGCATCTGATCCGCATTACCGAGGGGGATCAGTTCGGCAGTGGCTTCGTCGATATCAATCCCAACTCAAAAATTCCCGCGCTGGTGGACCACAGTACCAATCCGCCGATTCGCGTATTTGAGTCCGGTTCTATCCTGCTGTACCTGGCAGAAAAATTCGGGGCGTTTCTACCGCACACCCCAGAACAGCGCACCGAAACACTCAACTGGCTGTTCTGGCAGATGGGCGCCGCGCCCTATCTCGGTGGCGGGTTCGGCCACTTCTACGCCTACGCGCCGGAAAAATACGAGTACCCCATCAATCGCTTCACCATGGAGGTAAAGCGTCAGCTGGATGTGCTCGACCGGCAGCTGGCAGAGCATCCGTTTGTTGCGGGCAAGGAATACACCATTGCCGATATGGCGATCTGGCCCTGGTATGGCGCGGTGGTAAAAAACAAAGCGTATGATGCGGCGGAGTTTCTGGAAGCCCACACCTATAAACACGTAAACCGCTGGGTGGACGAGATTGGCGAGCGTCCTGCGGTCAAGCGGGGAAGCATGGTGAATCGGACCTGGGGTGACCCAGCCGGGCAGCTACATGAACGGCACGACGCCAGCGATTTTGATCTGCGCACACAGGACAAAATCGGCGATGAAAATGGCGAGTAACCTTTGAGGCTCCAGGCGTCGAGGGCGGACAGAAGCCCGCCTTCGATGCCAGTTACTCAATAGGTTTTGTAGGGCAGGAACTTGCCAGACATCACCATGTGTACCCGGTCCCCTTTCGGGTCTTCCTCGCGCTGGATATCCATGGAAAAGTCGATGGCGCTCATGATGCCATCGCCAAACTCTTCGTGAATCAATTCTTTGATCGTGCTGCCGTACACATTCACCAGTTCATACAGACGGTAGATCAGTGGGTCGGTGGGTACGGCAGTGGGCAGTGAGCCCTTGTAGGGCGCTATCTGCAGCCAGGCCGTGGCTTCGTCGCTCAGGTCAAACAGCTCCCCGACCACATCGGCCTGGGCTTTGGTCAGGGTCATCTGCCCGAGACAGGCGGCGGTAGTCCACTCCTTGGATTGGCCGATGGCATCGGCGACCTGACTCCATTTAAGTTCTTTACGCACTTTGGCGGAGAGAATCATCGCGGTGACTTGTTCGCGGTTACTGATCATGGGTTGCTCCTGTTTAGGGTCGAACGGGTGAGGGAAACTCTGTTCAGGTGGTTGTGCCGATGATGCTCAGCAGGTACACAATAATCAGCAGTAGAATGCCGCTGACCGACTGCCAGAAACGCACCGGATAGCGCTCCATCAACGGCGGGCGAGTGGCATGGATGTATTCCGGGTTCGGGTGCCGCAGCTCGCGCACAAATTCCGAAAGGGCTTCGTGGCGTCGCAGCGGGTTTATTTGCAGTGCTTTTTTCAGGGCGGAATCGATCCAGGCGGGAATTTCCCGGGATTCGCTCAGAACACTGCGGTAGCGCAACTTGTGTTGCGCGGCCTGGGTGGTGCAGCGCGCCACCCGGGTGCCGTAGGGAAATTCGCCAGATAGCAGGTGATAGGTCAGCACTGCCAGAGAAAAAAGGTCCGAGCGCGGGGTGCCCAGGTCGCCAAGAAAATACTCCGGTGCGCTGTACAGGGCGGTGCCGAGAATCTGCGGGCTGGTTTCCCCGGCGTTTGCCGCAATACCCTCTGCCGCAATACCTTCCGGAAAATTCATCAGGTAACTTGCCGCAATACCGCTGACCTGGGCCGAGCCCAGGTCGATCAGCGTGACGGTGCCTGCGCTGCTGATCATGATGTTTTCTGGCCGCACATCCTGGTGCAGGATTTCCGCCCGATGCAGCGCCTGCAGGCCTTTGGCCACCTGTTCCACGATGCCGCGCACGGTTTCCAGATCGGGGTTGGGGTTGTCGGTCATCCACTGGCGCAGGTTCTGACCTTCGGCCAGCTCCATGGCGGTATACAGATAGGTGCGGGGGCGATGGGTGGCTGCTGCATGGATCACGTGCACGCTGTTCACGCGACGGGCCACCCACTCTTCCATCAACAGCCTTTCCAGATAGGCGGGATCGTCTGACAGGTCGATGGACGGGGTTTTCAGTACCACACGGGTATCGCTCGCCTGGTCGTACGCCAGGTAGACGTGGCTTCGGCTACTGGCATGTATCTCGCGCTCAATGCGGTAGCCGTCGAAGGCGTCACCGCTTTTTAACAGCGGCGGGAGAGGTAGCTTCTCTACCTGTTCGGTCAATTGTGGCGTGGCCTCAGGTAGCTCGGCGACACGCACTAATTGCACCGTCAGGTTATCCGTGCTGCCGTTGGCCAGGGCCTTGTCGACCAGGGTCCTGGCGATATCGCTGAGGTCGCTGTCACGCTGCTCCAGGTGTCCGGCCAACTCGGCCTGCGAGAGGGATTCGTGCACCCCATCGGTGGTAAGGATATAGACATCGCCCACTTCCAGTGTCAGTCGCCGGTAATCCGCCTCCACCTGTGGTGCAACCCCGAGGGCGCGGCTGAGATAGCTGCGTTGTTCGCCCACCCACTGGCGATGGTCGTGGGTGAGTTGCTCCAGGGAGCCGCGGCGCAGACGGTAAATGCGCGAGTCACCAATATGGAACAGGTGGGCCTCCCCACCCTTGAAAATTGCGCTGCTGAACGTACACACATACCCCTTGTCTTTATCGTACCGGTAGGGGCTTTGTCGGGTCTGGTCATAGAGCCAGGCATTGGTGGCCTTCAATACCTGCGCCACAGCACTTTGTACGCTCCAGCCGTCGGACGTGCAGTAGTAGTCGTCGAGAAAACTTTTTACCGCAGTCTCGCTGGCAATGGCGCTGACCGTGCTTGAGCTGATGCCATCGGCGATCGCCAATGCGGCGCCTTTCAGCCCCAGTTGCGGCTCAGGCGGAAAGCGTATGCCACAGCTGTCCTGATTTTCCGCTTTGAGGCCGGCGCTGCTGTACTGACCGATGTCGAGTTGCAGAGTGTTGTTCATAGAATAAAAGAGCCCCGCAGGTGCGGGGCTTGTGGGCTAGGTTCAGGCGAGCGCCGGGTTTGCGTCAGCCGCGGTCAGCTGGCGTTTCGGTGCGGTTTTGTAGTGTGTGCTGTACAGGGTCAGGCCGGTAAACGCGAGGCCGCCAACGAGGTTGCCCAGTGCGGTGGGGATTTCATTCCAGATCAGATAATCCATCACCGAAAAATCGCCGCCCATCATGATTGCGGTGGGGAACAGGAACATGTTCACCACAGAGTGCTCGAAGGCCATAAAGAAGAACAGCATGATCGGCATCCACATGGCGATCACCTTGCCGCTGACGTTGGTCGATACCATCGCCCCAACCACGCCCATGGACACCATCCAGTTACACAGCATGCCGCGCACGAAGATGGTGAACCAGCCGGCGGCTCCGTACTCGGCGTAGCCGAGAGTACGCGCTTCACCGATGGAGGAAAGCTTGGCACCCACCGCACCCGGCTCGGTGTTAAAGCCCATGGTGAAAACAAAAGCCATCATCACCGCTACGGTAAGCGCACCGGCAAAGTTGCCCACGAAAACCAGCCCCCAGTTGCGCAGAATTCCGCCCCAGGTAACACCCGGTCGTTTGTCGAGCCATGCCAGCGGCGCGAGTACAAAGACCCCGGTGAGCAGGTCAAAGCCCATCAGGTAAAGCATGCAAAAACCTACCGGGAACAGGATCGAGCCGACAAGATGGGAGCCAGTAGTCACCGCCACGGTTACCGCGAATACCGCAGCCAGTGCCAGGATGGCACCCGCCATATAGGCGCGTACCAGAGTGTCACGGGTGGACATGTAAATTTTGGACTCCCCCGCGTCGACCATTTTGGTCACGAATTCGTTGGGAACGAGATAAGCCATAGTTGTCACCTTTGAAAGTTTGAGAACCGGTTGTCCATCTGTGCTGGAAATGGGTATCTGCGTAAGAGGCGTACTGTCCAAAGCAGCGTTTGCCGGGCACAAAAAAAGCGCCCACACAGACCAGCCTTAGCCGGAACGTGATGGACGCCTTTATCCAGAATATTCGTTATGTCACGGGCGGAAGCCCTGCAGGGTTTGCGCAACCTGTCGCGCCAGAACCCTACGCTTACGCTTGAAGCAAGTTCGGTGCCAACGTTTATGGATCGATAAAAAACGGGTGAAAATAATTTCTCACCAAGACATGCATCACCACGCTGCTACCGCGATGCACGATTGTGGTGCAAGCGATCGTGGCATGGTGTATTTCGGGTCGTGAGATTGGCAGCCAGAGTCCGCGAAACCTGAGTGAAGTCTCAGCAAAACATCGTTCACGAATGGAATATTTATTGCTGACTAATAAGTGGTTAGACCATCGCTGGCGCCGAGCCCGCGGATTATCACTCTTTGTTAAAAGTGCCTCTATGCCCAATCACAGTGAAGACGCAGAGAAATTCCTGCTCGCCGCCAAGCGTTCCGAGATCCAGGCGTTGGAGCGACTGGCGAGTAGTTGTGAACTGGTGACCACCGTATCGGACCTGGTTCACCAGCTGCAGCGGGAGCGCGGTATCAGCAATATCTACCTGGTGTCCTCCGGGCATCGGTTTGCGGCCCTGCGCAGGGAGCAGATTCGGGAGGGCACCCGCAGTGCGGATACCTTCCGCCAGCTGTTGCACGACCAGTACCTGCAGAGTGACCGTTGCAGTAGTCCACGGGACATGCGCCTGTTGAACAGTATCGCTTATTCATTGCATGGCCTGGATGAGCTTGAAGAGCTGCGACGTCACATCGATGCATTTGAAGTAAACGCCCTGGGGTCCACGGATGCCTATTGCCGGTTGATTGCCGGATTACTTTCGGTGGTGTTTGAGGCCGCCGACGTTGCGGATGATCCGGAGGTGACTCGGCTGCTGGTGGCACTGTTTAACTTCATGCAGGCCAAGGAATTTGCGGGACAGGAGCGGGCCTGGGGTGCCATCGGATTTGCCGGTAGCCGGTTCGACGAAAAGCTGCATTTGCGTCTTGAACAGTTACAGGATTGTCAGCGGCGGAGCCTGGAGGTTTTTCTGGAGTTTGCCGGAGAAACCGAAGAATCCAGCTGGCAGGAAATTGTGGACAGTGAGGCGTCGCGGGATCTGAATCGGCTGCGCCGGGTGATTGCAGGACTGAAAAACGGCGAGCCCATCTCGCCGGAGGTGAGCGAAGTCTGGTATCAGCTGGCCACAGCGCGTATTGATGCCATGCATGGTGTTGAAGACGCGATGGCCGCCCGTCTGTTGCAGGTGAGTCGCCAGCGGGTGGCGGATGCGCAATCGGAATTGGGGCATCATCGCGCGCAACTACAGAAAATGAAATCTTCTGACTGGGGGCGCGTACCGGCGCTGGCGGTGTTGTTCGACCCCGAAGTGCCCGGGCTCTATGGGCGCGCGGAGACCGCAGCAGTGCCGGCCCTGAATGGGCAGAACCTGACGCATTCCCTGTACGACCTGATTCGCTCACAGGTTGCGCATATTCAGAGAGTGAACGAAGAACTGGAGGAAACCCGCCGGGCCCTGACGGAGCGCAAGTTGATCGAGCGGGCCAAGGGCGTACTGATGCGCAGCCTGCGACTGAGTGAGGACGATGCGTACCGGACTATGCAACAGCGCGCGATGGAAATGAATCTCAGGCTTGCGGACGTGGCGCAAAAAATTATTGAGATCGGGAGCCAGCGTAGTGCCACGAACCCCGACGGCGGCAGCGCGCGGCCCAGGTCGACGGCGGGAGACGGCAAACCACTTTGACCGCATTGCCCATAGGAGCCATCGCCGGTGGCGGCCGTCAGAATGCCCGCAGTGTGAGATACCAGTTAATCAGCGTATGTGGTGCGGGAGTGTTGAAAAAACGCTGCAGAACATAGCCGCCCGCAAATGCAGCGCCCATGGCGACGGGCAGGGGAATTCTTCGGGTTTGCGTCAGCGCTTGAGCGCGTTGCTGCTGCAGCAGGGATACCGCACTTTGGCGCTGTAATTCCATTTCTTCCCGGCAGTGTTCAATCTGTCTGTTTAAAGAGCGCAGTGACATCATTCAGTGCCTCACTTGCCTGCTTTTTACTTTCTTCAAAGCCGAGCATCCCGCGCAGGCGGTTGATCGATAGCAGCAATCCGGAAAAAACCAGCAACTGGGTCAGGAAGAAAATCCCGAAACCAATATAGATAGACTGGAAAAAGTAATAGCCGAGTAATCCCAGACCTGCGCACAGGCTTACGATCAACGCAACGGCGAGAAAAAATAGAAACAGCAGTAAAACGACAATGCGCTTTCCTGCGCTCAGGGTGCGCTGGAACTCCAGCTGTACTAGGCGGGTGAAGTTTTCCGACCAGGCGGTGGCCAGTGTCATGGTCGCTTCGGCCCGTTGTACCAGGGCATCGATTTCGGATTTAATGGCAGAGAGTGACTCACCGACTTCAGACTCTTTCTCATGGCGTGCCCGGCTGCTGGTTTCTGCAGCCGGGTCAGGGGATTGCTGAACGCCTTCCGTGCTCGTGGTCGATGCAGCGCCGCTGTTAGCGGCATCCTGTCTCTGTTCCGGTTTTTCTGATCCGGCCATGCAGTGATCCCCAGAATCGCCAGTAAGTTACTGCCAGTAAGTGACTACTAGTGGCCTTTTAAGGCCCGCGTCCGAACATTCTGGACGTTGTGGTTACCTTGGCTATTTTTTCGGTTACTTCAAAATCTTCGCAATCAACCAGCCGGCGGCAAAGGCACAACCTACGCTGACGAGCGGATGAGCCTTGATGGAGCTTTCCGCGCGCTCTGCCACATCGTGGGCGCGTTGCTTACCTTGCTCTACGCCGGCCTGGGTGCGCGTTTTCACCTGATCGGCGGTCTCCCGAGCGCGTGTTTTGACCTGATCTGCCGTCTCACGGGCGCGGGTTTTTACCTGCTCCGCCGTATCGTGCGCGGCTTCCCCGGCCAGATTGTAGGCTTGGTGTAATTTGTCACGGGTTGAGTGTGTGCCACTGTTGGGCATTTTTGCAGATGCCATGACGCTCTCCTCTGATAGTCAGGTTGAGCGCGAAGGATAGGCTTGTGGTGGGGGAGTTGGCAGAGAAAAAACACCGATAAAAATAATCGGTCTTAGCGAGTGACGCGATAGATCGAACAGGCGTGAACCGGGCGGGCTTTAGGTTTATCAAGCCCCAGACTACCCGGTCCCGCATGCACAGTCCTGCTCCGCGCACGACAGTTTCACACGTTGTACCAGGGGCCGTCCGGGGCTCTTTATGCAGGAAACTGTTGGGTGATATTGTCGACCACACCGTCGAGCAGTCTCTGCCGGCTCTCGCGGCTGATCCAGGCGTTGTGGGGGGTAATGATCAGGTTGGGGATGTCGTCGGCCAGCAGCGGGTGGTCGGCGGGCGGTGGTTCCACGCTCAACACATCCAGGGCTGCGCCGGCAATATCGCCGTTGTGGAGCGCGGCAAGCAGCGCTTTCTCATCCACCAGCCCGCCGCGGGCCGTGTTGATCAGAAAGGCGGAGGGTTTCATGGCCGCGAGAAAGGCTGCGTCCACCATCTGGTCGGTGGCTGGTGTCAGCGGGCAGTGCAGGCTGATGACATCCGACTCTGCCAGCAGTTGGCTGAGGGGTACCCGCCCTGCTTTTTGCGCCCCGCTGAAGGACTCGGCAACCAGCACGTCCATGCCTAGCGCTTGTCCCAGCTGCGCGACCTTCTGCCCGAGATCGCCGTAGCCGATGATGCCCAGTTTCTTTCCCGCGAGTTCAATCACCGGGTAATCGAGGCGGCAGAACACCGGCGATGTGGCCCAGCTGCCGTTGCGCACGTCCGCGTGATACTGGTGCCAGCGGGTGGCGAGGGCGAGGATCAGGGCGAGGGTGTGTTGCGCGAGGGATGCGCCGGTATAGCCGGTGACATTTTTAACCGGGATATTTTTTTCCGCGGCGGCGTCCAGGTCGATGTTGTTGGTGCCGGTGGCGCACACGCAGATCAGTTTCAGGTTTGGGGCACTTTCAATCAACTGCCGGTCGAGCACCACCTTGTTGGTGATCACCACGTCCGCGTTGGCAATACGCTCTGCGGCCTGTTCGGGCGAGGTGGTTTCAAAAAAATCCCACTGATCGAGCGCGTTTTTCAGAGCGGCCGTATCCAGCTCCTCCAGTTTCATCGTCAGCGTATCGAGAAAAACCCCACGCATTTCCAATATCCTTTTTAATCCAATGAAGTTGCAGCTAAGGCCCTCAGGGGTCGCCTTCTGCAGAACGATTGCCGATGAGGTTGTGGAGCAGAAGGCGACCCCTGAGGGCAGCCCGGAACTTCAAACAAAGCCCCGGGCGCGAGCCGGATTTACATCACCCGCATACCCGGCTGCGCACCGGCGTGTGGCTCCAGAATCCAGAGGTCTTTGCCCCCCGGGCCCGCCGCCAGCACCATGCCTTCACTCACACCAAAACGCATCTTGCGCGGCGCCAGGTTGGCCACCATCACCGTGTGCTTGCCAATCAGGTCTTCCGGGCTGTAGGCGCTCTTGATGCCGGCAAATACATTGCGGGTCTCGCCACCCAGGTCCAGGGTCAGGCGCAGCAGCTTGCCGGCACCTTCCACATGCTCCGCATTGGCAATGAGCGCAATGCGCAGGTCGACCTTGGCAAAATCGTCGAACTGGATCTGCTCTGCCAGTGGATCGTCCGCAAGCGGGCCGCTCGCTGCCTTCGCTTCTGCCTGCAGCTGTGCAAGGGATTCCTTCGCCGCTTCCTGCATCGCTTCCACCTGGGTTTTTTCCACACGCTGCATCAGTGGCTTGAACTTGTTGATGGTGTGGCCGGCCAGCGGTGTCACGGCGGCGTTCCAGTCCAGTGCCACACCGAGGAATTCCTCGGCTTTGTTCGCGGTTTCCGGCAGTACCGGTGCCAGCCAGGTCATCAGTGCGCGGAACATGTTCACGCCCTGGGAGCAGATCGCCAGCACTTCCGCTTCCTTGCCTTCTTCCTTCGCCAGCGACCAGGGCGCCTTGTCGGCGATCCAGGCGTTGGCGGCATCGGCCAGCGCCATGATTTCACGGGTTGCGCGGCTGTATTCGCGCGCTTCAAAGAATTCGGTGATGCGCGGCGCGGCTTCCACAAACTGGTTCCACAACGCGGCGTCGGCCAGTTCGCTGGCCAGGACACCGCCGGATTTGCTCACAAACTTGGCGGTGCGCGAGGCGATATTGACCACTTTGCCCACCAGGTCCGAATTCACCTTGGCGATGAAGTCGTCCAGGTTCAGGTCCAGGTCGTCGACACCGGCGGTGAGTTTGGCGGCAAAGTAGTAGCGCAGGTATTCCGGGTTCAGGTGGTCGAGATAGTTGCGCGCATTGATAAAGGTGCCGCGGGACTTGGACATCTTCTTGCCATTCACGGTCAGGAAGCCGTGCACGCACACCTTGCTGGGGGTGCGGAAGTCGGCGGAATCGAGCATCGCCGGCCAAAACAGGGCGTGGAAGTTGACGATGTCCTTGCCGATAAAGTGATACACCTCGGCGCTGCTGTCCTTTTTCCAGTATTCCTGCCAGTCGAGGCCTTTCTCATCACAGTAATTTTTCAGGCTCGCCATGTAGCCGATCGGTGCGTCCAGCCACACGTAAAAATACTTGCCCGGGGCGTCGGGGATTTCGAAGCCGAAGTAGGGGGCATCGCGGGAAATGTCCCACTCCTGCAGCCCCTCATCCAGCCACTCGGCGAGCTTGTTCGCCACTTCGTTCTGCAGGTGGCCTGCCCGGGTCCACTGCTTCAGGAAGTCGGTGAAGGCCGGCAGGGTAAAGAAGAAGTGCTCGGACTCCTTCTCCACCGGTGTGGCGCCGGAGATGACGGAGACCGGGTTGATCAGCTCGGTGGGACTGTAGGTTGCGCCGCAGGCTTCGCAGTTGTCGCCGTACTGGTCTTCGGTCTTGCACTTCGGGCAGGTGCCCTTGATGTAGCGGTCGGCGAGGAACAGTTCCTTCTCAGGGTCGAACGCCTGGGTAATGGTGCGCGAGGCAATGTGCCCGTTGTCGCGCAGGCGCTTGTAGATCATCGCCGACAGTTCGCGGTTTTCTTCCGAGTGGGTGGAGTGATAGTTATCCACACCGATCAGGAAGTCACTGAAGTCCCGCTGGTGCTCGGCCTGCATATTGGCAATGTGTTGCTCGGCGGTCAGGCCCAGTTGCTCGGCTTTCAGCATGATGGCGGTGCCGTGGGCATCGTCGGCGCACATATACAAACACTGGTTACCCTGTGCGCGCTGGAAGCGGGCCCAGATATCCGTCTGGATATATTCGAGGATATGGCCCAGGTGCAGGGAGCCATTGGCGTAGGGCAGGGCGCTGGTGACGAGGATGTTTCTGGGCTGGGTGCGAGTCTGAGACATCGTTGATTCCAAAAGCTGCGAGACTGGATTGTCCAAGTAGTTCAGGGGCGCTTGCCGGTGGACCGGAGCCACCGGAAAAGAGCGCGGAATATAGCAGAAATGGGCCCTGCAAGGCACCCGCGATGGGCCCCGTCACCCTTGTGTTGGCAGCAGACCTTGCCCACAATGCTGCCGCAAACCCACGCGGGAAATCCAGTCCCGTCAGCTAGCAGCGAGGATCGCAGTGTGACCGACCATCAGCATGAACATGACCACGAGGATATTCCCGCAGACGTCCAGGCCCAGCTCGAGCGCGTAGCCGAGGTGATCGGCGCGCTTGAAGATCCCGCCACCGGGCTACCGCTGGATCAGCTGGAGGCCGATATTGAGGTGGGCTTTGATGACGGCACGTTATTCACCGGCGTGACCCTGGGCTATCCCTGCGCAAGCCAGCAGGACGCCTGGGCCCAGCGTATTCAAACCGCCTGTGAACCGCTGCTCGCCGACGGCCCGCTCGAGGGCGCGTCGGTCCAGAGTGATCTGTATTTCGATATCGGCCGTACAGGTTCCAGTGAGGGTGTCGAGGCCCTGCGCGCGGTGAAGAACATTATCGCCGTTGCTTCCGGTAAAGGAGGTGTGGGCAAGTCCACCACGGCGGTGAATCTGGCACTGGCGCTGGCGGCCGAGGGCGCTTCCGTGGGCCTGCTGGACGCGGACATTTATGGCCCCAGCCTGCCCACCATGCTGGGCACGGAAGGGCTTCGGCCGGAGGTGCAGGGCGGCAAGTTTTTTGTGCCGGTTCCGGCGCAGGGATTGCAGACCATGTCGCTTGGCTATCTGCTCACCGAGAGCACCCCAGCGGTGTGGCGCGGGCCCATGGCCAGTGGCGCGCTGAACCAGATGCTGACCCAGACATTGTGGGGGCAGGGCAGTGAAGACGGCGAGCTGGATTATCTCGTGGTGGACATGCCTCCGGGCACCGGCGACATTCAGCTGACGCTGGCACAGAAGGTGACCCTGTCCGGTGCGGTGATCGTGACCACGCCCCAGGACCTGGCGCTGGTGGATGCGATCAAGGGCGTGGAGATGTTCCGCAAGGTATCGGTGCCCGTGCTGGGCATTGTGGAAAACATGGCGCTGCACACCTGTTCGCAGTGCGGTCACCGGGAGCCGATTTTTGGCACCGGTGGCGGTGAAAAGATTGCGCGGGATTACCAGACCCGGGTGCTGGGGCAGTTACCCCTGGCGATGTCCATTCGCGAACAGGTAGACAGTGGCCGTCCGACGGTGAAGCAAGACCCGCAGGGCGAGGTCGCCGGTCTGTACAAAGCGATTGCACGAAAAGCCGCGGCACAAGTCTGGCTGTTCGGCGAAGAAGACGGGGTGCCAGACATCGAGAATGTCTGAAACTGGCGCCCTCAAGCACATGTCTGTTCTAATCGGGGCATGTTTACAGTCAGTTTATAGGTAGGCATGCCAGGGCGAGATCATTGGCTGCTCAGGGGATAGACAGTTGAGCTTTCAAATTCGATACGATGCGCCAAACCGCGTAGTGCGGGCGATATTTTTCGACGAGGTCACCATCGAGGAGAAGATGGCCTCGGCGCGGCAGATAGCGGAGAAGTATGGCCACCTGCATCCCCTATTGTTGGTGGTGGATGTGCGTGAGGCCAAGGTACTGCTGGATATGCAGCAGAGGCAGGAGTTTGGCGTCTACGCCGCGACCCTGCCGGGCCTCAGCCATGCGCACATCGCCGTGTTGCATGCACCGGACCACAATGCCAACGTCGGTATCGATCAGGCGGCGACTGCCAAAGGCCTCAGGGTGGTGGAGTTCCTTACCGAGCACGCCGCGCTGGAGTGGCTTGCCAGCAGGGAGTCCTGAGTGCAGGGCTCTCTTTTTACCGCCAGCGCTTAACCTGTTACCGACGAATTCCCTTTCGCCTGCTCGGCCTGTTGGCGGCGCAGCTCGCGCTTTTGCTCCCGGCGCGCCAGGGTAGTGGCCTTGGCGTCGTGACCGAGATGGTCTTCGCCCCGCGCCTTCGCCAGCTGTATCTGCTTTTCACGCTCGCGGAAGCGGGCCTTGTCGGCCTCTGATACAGAATCAAAGCAGTGCGGGCAGCTGACGCCCTGTTCAAACTGCGCGGACTGCATCTCTTCATCCGTGACTGGCATCCGACAGGCGTTGCACTGTTGGTAGCTGCCGCGCTCCAGGTCATGATTCACGGTGACCCGGTCGTCGAACACAAAGCATTCCCCTTTCCACAGGGTGTCTTCCTTGGGCACATCCTCCAGGTATTTGAGGATGCCGCCCTGCAGGTGATAGACCTCGTCGAACCCCTGTTCTTTCAAATAGGCGGTGGACTTCTCACAGCGGATGCCGCCAGTGCAGAACATCGCCACCTTCTTGTGCTTTTGCGGATCCAGGTGCTCTTTTACGAACTGGGGAAATTCGCGGAAGCTGGTGGTATTCGGGTTGACCGCACGCTCAAAGGTGCCCACCTGGAATTCGTAATCGTTGCGGGTATCGATCAGCAGGACTTCCGGGTCTGAAATCAGCGCGTTCCAGTTGTCCGGTTTGACATAGGTGCCCACCGTGCGTCGCGGGTCGATGCCCTCGACGCCCATGGTGACGATTTCCCGCTTGAGTTTCACCTTGCTGCGCAGGAACGGCATCTCTGCGGTGTAGGATTCCTTGTAATCCAACTCCGCCAGGCGCGGGTCAGACTTGAGGTAGGCGAGCAGGTTATCAATTCCGCTGCGGCTACCGGCGACGGTGCCGTTTAGCCCCTCGCGAGCCAGCAGCAGGGTGCCGCGTACCTCGTTGTCGAGCAGGGTCTGGAGCAGGGGTTGGCGCAGGGATTCGTAGTCTTCGAGGCTGACAAATTTGTACAGCGCGCAGACCACAACGTCGGTCGCGTGGGTCATGGTGTTGTCCTTTTGCTGGCCGGAGCGTAAATCCGGGGCAGTGGGTAAAAATCGCCGCGCATTCTAACGAAAAATCCCTGTGCTGTCGTACACTTTTTCGACAGCGGAGGGCGCCCCGTGACCCGTGATTCATTGGGCGCGGAAAACTCCGCATTTTTCTTGTCGCCCGGTTGCCAACGAGGTTGTTCCCATGGCCGATGATACTACCCCCCAAGAATCCCCACTCAGCCGCGTCTACAGCGATGGCGATCACACGGTCAACATCGATATATATGCCGATGGCGAGGGTGGCTGGTTACTGGAGATTGTTGACGAGCACAACAACACGACCGTATGGGAGGACGCCTTCGATACCGACGAAGCGGCGTTGCAGGAAGCCCTGGACGCTTTGAAAGAGGAAGGCGTTGGTGCATTCATTGGGCCGGTGGATACCGAGGCAAGTGGCAGCTGGGAAGCGCCCTAGGCTGGTGGAGGGGCTGTGGTGCGCACTAGCGTCGATGACTCGATGCGGCAAGCTCGTTTGCAAATAAAACCCTCGGTGTACTGCAGCTTTTCAGGGGCCTGCTAAGGTTATACATAGAAGGGAATCGCGACAGTGTAACAGCACTACCCAATCGCGGCGCCGCCAACGGGCATCAAGGAATGTTGCCCTGGCGGTGCCAACTGATCGCGGTCACCGGGCCGCCACAGTTGCAGATGTATAAAGTGTGGTTGCTCTGCATGAAAAATTTCCTTCCCATTCTTGCTATTCCCCTTTTGTGTTTTTCTCCCGCCATGCCGGCGCAGTCGGGTATTGCCCTGACACTCTCGGATGATCGGGTGATCGATGTGGATCTCGCCGAGGCCAAGCTGATCTCGGAGTTGAATGGCTATGCGATCATTGCCGGTCGAACGTGTATCGACTGCGATGAAAATACCGCAATTTTCCTTGAGCGTATTGACGACCGGGACGGCCAGCCAGAGCGCGCGCGGCCGGAGGGTGAGGAACCGCCGGAACCCGAGGAGTTCGCGCGGCTTGAGCAGGGCAATGTTGCGGGCAGCACCGCAGCGCAACGGGATCAATCCCAGGCAGAGCTGGAGGGCAGCGAAGACGGTGTGACAGACGTCGACCTTTCCGGCGAGCGCTTTACCTATCCGGGCACCTATCGGGATTACCTCACCAAAGAGCTGGTGGAAAAGACCCGCATGTTTTATGGCAATTGCCATGAAAGTTCACCGGCGCTGTTGTGGCTGAGTGAATACCGCACGAATAAGGGTTGGGTAAAGGAAGAGTACCTGTTGGTGTTTCGCGATGAGGGGATTGAGCACCGCTACAATCAGGCGCGTCAGCCCAGCATGTTAAATATCGACAACGAGGATTGTCGCGAGCTTGTGGGGGTGGAAACCACCACGGAGCCGTAAATAGTGTGCTTTTCCTGCAAGCAACAAAAAACCCCGCACAAGCGGGGTTTTTTGTATTCATACAGCCTGGGTCTGCCCGCGTGCGCAGGGCGTCCCCGGGCAGCGGCGACCTATTTCTTGTCGTGGTTCCAGATGATTTTCAGCTTCTTCTTGCCCCACTTGCGGGCCTTCTTGATATCTTCTTCCATCCACACGTCAATGCGATTGGTGTAGCGTTTGTTCATCCGGTCGCGCACGGTGTAGGTGCCCGGCAAGCCTTCGATTTTCACTTTGGCGCCGTTGGTCAGGCCGTGCTTTTCCAGGTCGCGGGAGACCGCGATGATCTTGTCACCGGGGCGCAGGCGGTTGTTCCAGGCGGCTGTCCAGGGGTCGTCATCGGTCTGGCCTTCAACGGAGTTGTAGGCGGTCGCGGTGACGGTCATGGACTTCTTTTTCTTCGCAGGCTCCTTTTTGATCGCGGCAAAGGCGTCGCCACCGGCCAGTGCCGAGAGGGAGGCTGCGAGTACAATCACGTACTTTTTAAGACTCTGTCGCATAGTGTTCAGTACCTCCGAAGGCGCTTGGTCGCAGATGGGTTACATCTGCTGGGCCTCCAAGTTGATTTCTTCATAAGTGATCAATGTTTGATCAGGGTTGGCCATATTAAAGATCCACGGCGGGTAATCAATCTTTGCGGCGCAGACCGGTGAATCCCGCATAGCGTTTTCGTTTAGTTTTGCTTTGGGGGCTATTTGGGCTCAGATTGTCAGGAAATAAGGAAAAACACCTAGTTGGGGCACCGTCGCAATCCTAAATAGCCCCTCAGTGGGTTTCTTTCGGGTACGGGGTTGCCAATCCCGGGGCGTCGATGACAGCGATGCCTTCTGCGGCTGGTGGAATTTTGTACGATTGGGGCGCGGCGACTCGCTATCCTGTGGAACAAAATTTTTTTCGATTTATTTACGACCGATAGTTCAGAGTCACCCCGGTTTTTGATGACAGCGTTGTAGGCGGAACGCTCATCACAAAAAATACGATAAGTCGAAAGGTTCAGCCTGGATTTGTCTCGTGGGGAAGCAGCCAGACGGAGTTTTTCCCCATTCTGGCGAAAACGGCAAGCGGAAGACTTTTCCCGCTCGTTTGTGGGGTTAGGGTGCTAGGAGGATGGTCCTGGGGGGCTAAGGGTGGAGTACCGGAGGCGGCGGCGGAATATTCGGCCCCCGGCCCCCGGAGCTCAGATGGCGGTATTCCCCACCGGACGCGAGGGGTTGACCAGTTCCCGCAGTGCCGTCAGGTACGCCTGGTCTTCTTCCAGATCGGCAAACCCATGGCGCTGGTCCAGCGCCACCGCCCGCTCCAGCCACTCAATGGCCTCCTCCAGATTGCCCTGCCACTCGCACACCTGACCAATGTTGAAGGCGGTAATGGCGAGGTTCTGCCAGTCTTCTTCGCGGCGCAAGGCGTCGATGGCACTGCGGTAGAGCAGGTAGGCATTGCGCAGCATGGCGGCGCGTTTGGTGGGGTTGTCCTGCAGGGCCGAGTGCTGGTGGTAGGTGTGGGCAATGGCCGAGCGCACCCGCGCGGCGGAGTGTTCGAAGGGCAGCCCGGGGGACGATTCAATGTAGCCGAGCACCGCCTCAAACTGGCTGCGGGCCAGGGGGTAGAGATCTGGCTGCTGCCCGCCGAGGGCATTCAGGATGATGCCGTAGCGGTAGCGCAGCTGGTTCTGGCGGTGGGGCTCAGAGGCGAGGCCGGCGATGGCCCGCTCGTACAGGGGCAGCGCCTCGTCGTAGCTACCCTCAAGGGCCAGCTCTTCCGCTTGCAGGATAAGCGGTGAGGCGTCGATGTCGGCGCCTGCCGCCTGGGCGTGCGTGACAACGGGGGATGCAAGGCAGATTGCCAGCCCCAGCGGGGCGAGCAGGCGGCCTCGGCAGAGGGGTCGCAGGCGCAACATGGTCAGTCCATCTCAGGGTTCGCCGCGGCCTGAAGACCGCGACGAACAGGTTAGTGATTACTGACAGTAAACCCCGAATCTTCGATCTGCGCCAGTAGTGCCTGCAACGGATGGCGCAAATTGACCTCTGCAAAGCGCTTGCTCTGGCAGCGACAGGAGTAGCCGGTGGCCAGTGTGGCGCTGGTATCGCCCTGCAGCTTGGGGGCCCAGGACTGCTGGAAGATCACCCGCGAGGTTTCCTTGTTGGCGGTTTCATGGCCGTAGGTGCCCGCCATACCGCAGCAGCCCGCCGCCTGGGTCTCCAGCTCCATCCCCAGTGCGCGGAATACCGCCTGCCACTGGCGCGCCGCGCCGGCGGCATTGGATTGCTCGGTGCAGTGGGGCAGCAGGGTAAAGCGCCGACTCTGGAGGCGGTTGCGGTTGCTGGCCAGGTGCTCGGTGTGCTGCGCCAGCCACTCCTGCAACAGTTGTACCTGGGGGGCCTTGTCCCCCAGCAGCTTCTGGTATTCCCCGCGGTAGGTCATGGTCATGGAGGGATCGATACCCACCAGCGGCACCCCGCACTCCGCCAGGCTGTTGAGCATGGCGCTGTTGCTGACGGCGGCTTGGGAAAACTGGCGCAGGAAGCCGTGCACATGCAGCGGCTTGCCGTTGGCGCGATAGGGCGCTACCAGGGGGTTGAAATCGAGCAGCTTGAGCAGGCGCAGGGTGTCGGCCACCACGTCGGCATCGAAGTAGCTGGTGAAGGCATCCTGCACGATCACCACCGCCTTGGCGCGCTGTGCCGGCCCCATGGCGCGCAGGGATTCCCGGCTGGCGTAGGGAACCCCCAGCTCCTGCATGGCCTGGTCGAGGCGCGTGGCAGACAGCTTGGGCGAATCCGTCAGTCCCAGCCCGCGCTCCATCAGCCAGCGCACGGGCTTGAGCCCCAGCGGCCAGTTGTATAGCTGCGGTACCCGTGCCAGGTGCGGCATCATGAATTCCAGTCCGCCCACAAAGTAGTCCTTGAGCGGGCGCAGATAACGGCTGTAATAGAGTTCGAGGAACTTGGCGCGGAACGTGGGTACATCCACCTTGATCGGGCACTGGCCTGCGCAGGATTTGCACGCCAGGCACGCCTGCATGGACGCATTCACCTCGTGGCTGAAGTCGTATTCACCGCGGGCGCGGGCCAGGGAGTTCTTGATCCGCCCCGGCAGCCCGATCAGGAACGACTGTTCGCGACTTTTGCGCGCCACCGCCTCCGGGTCCACCGAGCGCTCGGCCAGCAGGCGCAACCATTCGCGAATCAGCGAGGCGCGCCCTTTCGGCGAGTGGATGCGGTCGCGGGTGCCCTTGTAGGAGGGGCACATGGCGTCGTCCGGATTCCAGTTGAAACAGGCACCATTGCCGTTGCAGTAGACCCCTTCCGAGTATCCCTCCCACACCTGTACCGGAATCTGCCGGTCGTGTTCGCCGCGGGTGGGGACCTCATCAATCTTGAGCAGGCCGGAGGCGGCGCTGGGGGTGGCAATCTTGCCCGGGTTCAGCTGGTTGCGGGGGTCGAAAGCCGCTTTGATTTTCTGCAGCTCCGGATACAGCTCGCCGAAAAAGGCCGGTGCAAACTCCGAGCGCACACCTTTGCCGTGCTCACCCCACAGCAGGCCGTTGTACTTCTGTGCCAGGGCGACCACTTTCTCGGTGATGACCCGCACCTGCCTGGCCTGCTCGGGGTCTTTCATGTCGATGGCCGGGCGCACATGCAGTACGCCGGCGTCCACATGGCCAAACATGCCGTAGTCGAACCCGGCCGCATCCAGTGCCGCGCGAAACTCGCGGATGAACTCGGCGAGGTTTTCCGGGGGAACCGCGCAGTCTTCCACAAAGGGAATGGGGCGCTGCTCACCCGCGACATTGCCCAATAGCCCCACGGCGCGCTTGCGCATGCCCCAGATTTTATTGACCTCACTGTGACCGCGGGCAATGGTGTAGCCGAAGCTCTTGCCCGGCTGGCCGATGCGGCCATCCACATGGTCGGTGAATCGTTTCAGCGCTTGTTCCAGCGCCTCTTCGGAATCCGCGGTGTACTCCACCAGGTTGATGCCCTTGACCGCGCGTTCGTCCTGCGGGAAGAACTCGCTGACGCTGTCCCATACGATGTCGCCCATGGCCAGCTGCAGCACCTTGCTGTCCACGGTTTCGATGGAAGTCGGCCCCGCCTTCATCAGATCGGTGGCGTCCTTGAGCGCATCCTGGAAATGGTCGTAGTTCAGGTTCACCAGTGCGGCGCAGCTGGGGATTTTCAGCACGTTGAGCTTGGCCTCGGCGATAAACCCCAGGGTGCCCTCTGAGCCACACAGAATATTGTTGAGGTTGAAGCGGCCATCCTTGCCCGGGTCCCGGTCGCGGATGTGCGCCAGGTCGTAGCCGGTAAGACAGCGGTTCAGTTTGGGAAACTTGGCTTCGATCAGTGCGCGCTTGCCGCGCTCGACGCTGTCCACCAGCTGGTGGATTCGGCCAGCGCGACTGTCCCGATGTGCGATGTCTTCCACCTCGCCGTCGTCAATGGCGTGGGAGTGCCACAGTTCCCCCCCCATCAGCACGGTTTTCAGCTCCAGCACATGGTCGCGGGTTTTGCCGTACAGGCAGGAGCCCTGGCCGGAGGCGTCGGTGTTGATCATGCCGCCAATGGTGGCGCGGTTACTGGTGGACAGCTCCGGGGCAAAAAACAGTCCGTGAGGCTTGAGCGCCGCGTTCAACTGATCCTTGACCACCCCGGTTTGCACGCGCACCCATCCCTCTTCGGCGTTGATTTCGAGGATGCGGTTCATGTGGCGGGAGATATCCACCACGATGCCATCGGTCAGCGACTGGCCGTTGGTGCCGGTGCCGCCGCCGCGGGGCGACAGCACCACCTTGTGGAACTCCTCGCGGTCTGCCAAAGACAGCAGCAGCTGGAGGTCGTGAATATCCCGCGGGTACACCACCGCCTGCGGCAGTACCTGGTAGATGGAGTTGTCGGTGGAGAGCACCGTGCGGCTCGCATAGCTTGGGCTCGCATCCCCATGGAAGCCTGCCTGCTTGAGCGCATGCAGGAACTGCAGGTAAAGCGCCTGTACATCGTTGATTTCGCGCAGTGCTGGAATCATTCCGGGCCCCGGGATCTGGTAAGACTTGGTGCGTATCCAAGGGGTACTTGGGCAACGCGGACTGGCATTTTAGCGGCGGTGGCGTGCCGCGCAACAATTACCGGAAAAGAGGCCTCCCTGCGGGGGATTGTTGCGGGGTTGTTGCGGGGTTGTTGCGGGGTTGTTGCGGGATGGTCGCCCGGTCTTTTCGGGTCATCCGCGGTGTCGCCTGTGTCGTAGAGTACACTGTGGAAAGTAAACGCATACCTGCCCGAGATAGAGTATTGATGAAGACAGAACGGTTGCCGCGAAAAATCCCGGTAGGCATCAGCCAGTGTGCCATGGGCGATCCGGTCCGCTTTAATGGTGGACACAAACACAGCAAGGTCTGTACCGGACTGCTGGCGCAGTGTTTCGAGTATGTGCCCCTGTGTCCGGAGGTGGCCATTGGCATGGGTGTGCCGCGCAAACCCATTCACTTGCTGGTAGAGAAGGCCAGTGCCCCGGTGGACGCGGTGCGTGTCATCGGCGTGGACAATCCGGAGGTGGATGTGACCGCCCCGCTGCGTGACTACGCAGACTCGGTGGTGCCCGAGCTGGAGCGGGTGCGCGGCTATATCTTTATGCAGAACTCTCCCAGCTGCGGTCTGTACGGGGTGCGCCGCTACCTGGACAACGGGCACGGCATCGACAGTGAAGGTGTCGGTGTTTTTGCCCGGCGCCTGCAGCAGCAGTTCCCGCACCTGCCGATGGAGGAAGTGGGGCGCCTGAACAACAGTGAACTGCGCGAGAACTTCCTGACCCGGGTGTTCACCTATGATGCCTGGTTCCGCTGTGTCGAAGGGCAGGATGACCAGCCGCCGGAGCGCATGCTGAACGACGGCAATGAGGCCGATGCTGACAAGCCGCGTTCCGTGATTGCGCGCGTCATCGAGTTTTACACCGCCTATAAATACCTGCTATTGGCCCACAGCCAGGACAAAACCCGCGCCCTGGGGCGCTACCTGGCGGACGCCAAAACCATACCGGAAGACGAGCTGCGCTTTGAAGTGCGCGGGCGGATCATGGACATTCTTTCCCGTCCGGCCTCGCGCAAAGATAAAACCAACGCCCTGATGCACAGCGCGGGGCATCTGAGCGAGTTTCTCGACAAACGCGAGAAGGCCGAACTCAAGGAGTTGATCGAGGAGTACCGTCTCGGGCACAAGCCCATGTCTGCGGTGTTGACCCTGCTGCGCCACTTTTTACCGCGCAGCCCCCACAGCTTTATTCACAGCCAGGTGCTGCTGGCCGCAGAGCCCGCAGAGCTGGGCCTGTGTGACTTTCACTGAATTGATATATGTCTGAAAAAGCGTATGAACGCGGGCTGGTGTGGCTACGCAACGACCTGCGCATGGCAGATAACACAGCCCTGTATCGCGCCGGCAAGGGTTGCAAAGCCCTGGCGGCACTCTTTATTGCCTGCCCGGAAACCTGGCGCAGCCATGGCGATGGTGACAATGTGGTCGCCATGCGTCTGCGCAGTCTCTGCCAGTTGCAGGCGGCGCTGGCGAAAAAGCAGATCCCCCTGTATTTCATTGAACTTGCGCAGTTTGCCGATGTGCCGGCGGCACTGGCGCAGATTGTAGAAAAACTGCAGGTGGATGCGCTGTTCGCCAATGCCGAGTATCCGGTGAATGAGCTGGCGCGCGACCAGGCGGTGCGGCAACAGCTGAAAGCGCAGGGGGTGCCGGTGGAATATTCCACTGACCGTACCCTGGTGCCGCCTGGCAGCCTCACCACCGGCAGTGGCGATGGCTTCAAGGTGTTCACCCCATTCAAGCGCGCGTTTATAGCCCAGCATGACAATAGCGGGGAGGCCTTCTCGCCCCTGCCGACACCCCGTGCTCCGGGTGCCGACCACGGCGCGCAGTGGCCCGAGTGGATTGCGGTGGACGGCCCGAACAATCTGGTGCGTACGATACCGGATACCGTCGGTGACTATGGCGTGGCCCCCGGTGATGAAAAACGGGTGCTGGACTGGCCTGCAGGGGAGGCCGCGGGCGCGCGTGCGCTGGACGTCTTCGCTGAAAAAGTGGATGACTACGACCGCCTGCGGGATTTTCCCGCGCGGGAGAACACCTCGCGGCTGTCCCCTTATCTGAACTGCGGTGCGGTGTCCGTGCGGCAGTGTGTGAAGATGGCGCTGGAGGCAAACGGCGGGTGCTGGGTGGGCGCCAGTGAGGGCGCGAACACCTGGTTGAGCGAGCTGCTGTGGCGGGAGTTCTACCAGCATCTGGTGGTTAACTTTCCGCGGGTGTGTCGCAACAAGCCTTTCAAGCCGGAAACCGAGAACGTCCCTTGGTCGAACCGGAATGAAGACTTCAAGCACTGGTGCGAAGGGCGGACCGGGGTGCCCATCGTCGATGCCGCCATGCGCCAGCTCAATCAGACTGGCTGGATGCACAATCGCCTGCGCATGGTGGTGGCCTCTTTTCTTACCAAGAATCTACTCACCGACTGGCGCAAGGGCGAGCGCTATTTCATGCAGCAACTGGTAGATGCGGATTTCGCCGCCAATAACGGCGGCTGGCAGTGGGCGGCCTCCACCGGCACCGATGCGGCTCCGTACTTCCGGGTATTCAATCCTTACAGCCAGTCCAAGCGCTACGATCCGGATGGAGCGTTTATTCGCCAGTACGTGCCAGAGCTGGCTTCGTTATCGGACCGGGACATTCACTGCCCGCCGCAGGACCTGTTCTCCGAGGAAAACTACCCGCCGCCCATCTGCGATGTGACCGACTCCCGCAAACGGGCAATCGAGGTATTTGCTAACTTGAAGTCTTAGGATTCCTCTGATCTATTCAGTATCCGGGGATTGCCCGGAGTGACGCGCTCGCGGTACAGAGTCTTTCTGATAATTGAGTCGCCCATGAATTATAAAAAGTTGGTCAATTTCACCCTGTTCGTCGCCGGATGGTGGACCGCCCTGCTGTATGGCAATGCGCTGGCGTTAATTGCGCTGTTTGTGGTGGTGATGCTCCACTTTGTGATCTGGCGGGATATCCGGGATATGTTCGTGATACTCGGCTTTATCTTCTGCGGCTTTGCGGTGGAGTGGGCGTTTATGGCGAGCGGCGTGCAGGAATACCACTCAAGCCTGCCCCCGGCCTGGGCGATCTGCATCTGGGCCATGCTCGCCACCACTATGCGGCACTCCCTCGTCTGGCTGGCCAATAAACCCGTGTGGGCGGCGCTGGTGGGTTTTCTCGTGGCGCCCGCGTTTTACTTCAACAGTGTTCAGTTTGGCCCCGTTGCCTGGGGGCGACCGGTGTGGGAGTGTCTGCTGGCCATTGCACTGGTGTGGAGTCTGCTGGCGGCGTTTCTAAGCGGTGTACTTATCCCCTTGATCGAACAGGCGGATGCGGCCGAGAGCCGCGCGTCCTGACTGCCAAACAATCCGTCTTATCCAGAAATTCCGTTCAGCCATTGACCTATACTTGCCACGAAATTCTGCCGTGGCAAGGAGGCCGCCGTGCGCTCGAAGCAATATGTTCACTCTGCACCTGTTCCCCGCAGGTACTGCCTGCCGGGTGTTTTGGCGTTGGCGATCAGCGCTGTGACGAGTGCGCCCCCTGCCCTGGCGGAAGAGCCCATATTCCGCTCGCTGGTGGTTTTTGGTGACAGCCTTGCCGACAACGGCAACGCGGGCGTGTTTACCAACGCCGACCCGCAGGGAATCTATCCGCGTCAGCCCGCGGTTTCCTTTCTTGCCGACCATCTGGGGGTGCCCACACAGAATTCCTGCTTTGGCCTGGGCGCCGACTTCGGCGGGCTGATTCCCTGCGCGCCTGCGCCGGGCAGCCCGGACGCGCAGCTTGCCCAGATCCTTGATTCCCTGCGGGTAAATGGCCCCAACTGGGCGGTAGGGGGCAACCGTACCGCCGACGTGCTGCTCGACCTGGTGGGGCCGCAGCGTTTTCGTGCGCTGTTCCCCAATACCACCGTGGCCGATCACAATGTGCTTTCGACCATCTTGCCGGATTCAAGCCGCTGCGGCGCCGATGGGGTGTGCGGCCCGGCCGCGGGCGAGAGCCCTTATTTGAGCACTCCGGAGGTGCTTGCCGCCACCGCGGCGTTCAATAATCCGGCCGCGCTGCAGGCGCTGGTAGATGACCCGAACAACAACATCACCCTTACCGGTGTGCCGTTTGCCACCGGCCAGGGGTACCTGTCGCAGAACATGCCCTCGCGCAGTGATCTCTTTTTTCTCAACGGGGGCGGTAACAATATTCTCGACGGCGTGCGCGCGGGCAACCTGAGCCTCATGTCGATGGAGCGCGCGGCTACGTTTCTCTCCACCGCGGCCAGCGAGCTCAAGGGCGCTGGAGCCAAGTACATCGTGATGACGAATGCGCCGAGAATCGGGCGCACCCCCGCCATCGTCGCCCAGGGGCAGGCCGCCATCGAGTACGCCAACTGGGGTACCGAGTTATTCAATAATGCCCTGCGGCGGCAGCTGAACTATGACGTGGGGAATATCCTGTTACTGGATATGGAAGGGATACTGGAGCTGGTGCTGCAGGACCCGGTGGCGTTCGGCCTCGCCGACATCAACCAGAGCGCTACCTGTTATATCAATTGCGCCAACCCGGACCCGGTCTACGGTGCCAACGGCACTGATCCCAATCCGGACCTGCTGGTTTTTTATGACGGGATTCATCCCACCCTGGTGGGGCAGCGTGTGCTGGCCGACTACTACTACGAGACACTCACCGCGGCGGTGGGTTTTGGCGTGTTGCCGGACCTCGGGTATCAGAATCTGCGCCAGCATCGCGTTAATATCGATCACCACCTGATGTCCCAGCGCTACCGCGACCCTTTTACCACGGTATTTTTCGGCGCCAGTGTGGGCTACGCAGAACCGGGCGCCGGCCCGGCGATCAGTGACGAGCAGCCCGTATGGGATGGCTTTTTAGGTATGAGCTTTGCGGGTTTTGAAGACTTCGAATGGGGGCTCGGCCTGTCCTACGGCGGCAGTGAGTACGAGCCCGACAAGCTGTTTCTCCGCTCCCGCAACGTAAACTTCAGCGCCTTTGCACGCTGGGACGATGGCTTCTGGTTTGTGGATGGCGGTCTCGGCTTCTCCGACATTCAGTACGATGACATCGAGCGCAGCATCCAGCTCGGATATAGCTTCCGTCACCGGCTGGACGGAGACACCGATGGCGAAGGTTACAACGCGTTTATTCGCGCTGGTTATGATGCAAGCCGCAATCTCGCCAGCCAGATGGGCCCGTTTGTCGCGGTCGACTGGACCGAAATTGACGTGAACGGGTTTGTCGAGCGCACCCGCCCCATGCTCACCTATACAGACCGTGCGGGTCAGCCCCGCGACCCCCTGGGGCTATGGGTACACGGGCAGGACCGGGAGTATCTGCGCTACCGCGCCGGCTTCTTTTACAACAGCCCGGATGCCGCGGAACACCAGTGGTTCGGCGAGCTGTGGCTGGAAAACACCAGCGGCGACGACTTTGCCGACCTTGGTATCGGGGTCAAATCCATCTATAACAACTGGGCGCGCTTGCCGTCCTATCGCAGTGACAACACCGGCTTCTTCCAGAGTGGCGTTGGGGCCATGGTGGGGGTGAGTATCAATGAGAAGCTGCGCGTGGCGGCTGATGTATTGGTGCGACCAGATGACAGTGTGGGAGGCCTGAGCCTGAACTATCGATTCTGACGCCGAATTTTCTGCGGCAAACCGGGTAAATAAATCGGCATGCTGCGAAAACCTCGGGGGTTAATCGGCATCGATTAACCCGCCGGTTGTTATTGTGAACAGATCGATAACAACCCGAATAGATGGACGCCAATGATGTACAGCCCCCGATTCAGCAAACAGAGCCAGGCCCTGCACTCCGCGGACGCCGATGTCTGGGCGGTCAGCGATCGTGCCCACGACCTTGCGGATAAGGGGGAAGATGTCATTTTCCTGTGCGTGGGTGACCCCAACTTCGATACCCCGGAGCCCATTCTCGACTTCGCCCGCGCCCGTCTGGGTGTGGGCCGCACCCACTATTCGCCGGCGGCTGGCGAAGCCGTGCTGCGCCGTGCCATTGCCGATATCGAAAGCAAGGTTTCACCGCACCCCTGCAGCCCCGACGACGTGGTGGTGTTCCCCGGTGGCACCAATGCCATTTTTGCGGTGCTCTCCTGCCTGTTGAATCCGGGCGAGCAGATCGTCATCCCTGAGCCCATGTACATCGGCTATGTGCCGATTACCGATGCCCTGCAACTGGATGTCCGGAAAGTCGCCTGCCCGGCCCAGCAGGGGTTTGCTTTTGATATCGAAACCATCAAGCAGGCGATCACCGACGATACCCGCGCGGTCATGATCAACACCCCGGTCAACCCCACTGGAGCCATGGCAACCCCGGAGCAGTTGCGAGAACTCGCCGCCTATTGCCGGGCGCGCAACGTGTGGCTGATCTCCGATGAGATGTACTCCATGATCACCTTCGCGCGCCGCCATACTTCCCTGCGCGCGGCGGCCGAGCAGCTGGACAATGTGATTGTGATTGACGGCCTGTCCAAGTCCCACGCGATGAGCGGTTGGCGCCTGGGCTGGGCGGTGGCGCAGGGCGAGATGGTTGAACGCCTGATCGAATTTGCCGGCGCGACCATTTTTGGGGTGCCACAGTTTATTCAGGAAGCCGCCGCGTTCGCGCTGGAGTTCGATACCTATTTTGTTAGCCAGATGCGCGAAGCCTACGAGAAACGCCGCGATCTGATTGTGGAGCGGGTAGGGCGTATTCCGGGCCTCAGCTGCTACTCCCCGGATGCGGGCATGTTTGTGATGGTGGATGTGTCGGAAGTGGCGGAAAGCGGGGAAGCGTTCGCCGATGCGCTACTCAATGCCGAGCTGGTTTCGGTACTACCGGGAAAACCGTTTGGCCCCAGTGCGGTGAACCACGTGCGACTGACACTGGCGGCGGAGGAGAGCGAACTCTCCCGGGCGCTGGATCGCATTGAGCGGTTCGTGACGGGTGGTTGCCTGAAAGCAGGCTAAAACTCGCTGCTTATAGCCCTGGGAACACGTGAGGACCGCGAGTGGCTCACGTGTTCGCAACGGCGAATTGCGTTATCCTTCGGGCACCTTGCCCCGCCTCCGGGCTCAGCCGAGTTACCGGCAGAATGAAAAGTAGATTACCGTGAAAGTAGACCGCCACAACCTGAAAATTCTTGAAGTGCTGCAGACCAATGCCCGGATCAGCAATCTCAACCTGGCCGACCAGATTGGCCTTTCCGAGAGCGCCTGCCTGGCCCGGGTGAAGAAGCTCACCAGTGAAAAGTTTATCCGCGAGTTCCAGGCCGAAATCAACCTGGAGAAAGTGCGCCACGCAGAGTTTTACGTCAACGTCGCGCTGAAGCGTCAGGACTCGAAAACCAGTGAGAGCTTTCGCCGAGCCATCAACAAGATCGAGCAGATCGTTTCCTGTGTGAAAATGTCCGGTGAGTTTGATTACATGCTGCGGTTTGTATGCCCGGATGCCGCGGACTTCAATCGCGTGTCGGAACAGTTGCTGGCGGATGAGGATGCGGCGATTACCCGTATGACGTCGCACCTGGTGATTGAGAAAACCAAGCCGTTTACCGGCTACCCCCTGGAGCTTCTGTTCCAGGATTGAGCACCGGGCACTTGTTGCCCGTTAGGCCCGACCTGATTGGGCTGGTCGGACTGGTCCCGGCGCCCGCGGGGATTAAACCACCAGCGCGATGGTGCGGTCGATCAGCCACCAGGCGGAAAGCCCGCCCACCAGATAAGCGACCGGCAGCGCAGAGGCCGCCGTGATCGAGGTGCCGGTACGTACCTCCCACAATTGCACCGGTTTTACCCGCCGCAGCAGGTGCATCAGTGCCGCAACGCCGGCAATAAACGCCAGTTGACCCGCTTCCACGCCGATATTGAACAGCCCCAGAGACAGGGGGATGGCATGCTCCGGAACCCCGATTTCAGACAGGGCGCCGGCAAAGCCGAGTCCATGCAGTAGACCAAATCCAAACGCCACCACCCACGGCTTGCGTATGGCGAGTGTCTTACGCCCTTCCAGCTTGTGCAGAATTTCTGTGGCAATAAACACGATACTTAATGCTATGACGGCCTCGACCGGTGCCTGGGGCACGGTGACCACTCCCAGTACCGCAAGCGCCAGAGTGATACTGTGCGCCAGTGTAAAGGCGGTAATCGTGGCGACCAGTTGCCCGCCGCCACTCACCAGAACCACCAGGGCCAGCACAAACAGCAGGTGGTCGATGCCCAGCAGGATATGCTCGATACCCAGCACAAAATAGGTTCCCGCAACCTGCAGCATGCCCGCCCGGTTTTCGACCTGCAGCTGGGTTTGGTCTGGCATAAGGCGCCTGATCTGTTCCCGCCCATCCAGCCAGCTGATACGCACCAGCGCGTCGGTCATGGTATTGGCGAGCCCTTCGATGGAAAGTGTGCTGCCGACCAGTGCCTGCGGATGGGAAATTGCCCAGCGCTCAACGTAGTAGCCTCCGACCATCTGGGCGCTGGGCAAGCTGCGCTCGAGGGTCTGGTCATCAAACTGTACATAGAGTGAAAGACGCATCTCGCCACGGGCGGGGACTCGCCAGGTTACATCGAACTGTTCCGCTGCGGTCTGCACGATACTTAGGGCGGCCGGGCGCAGTTCATGGCCGAAGCTGATACTGGGGAGGCTGGCCGAGAGGGCGGTGCAGAGCAGGGCGATCCACAGTAGCAGGCGTCTCATTGTGCGCCCTCCGCGTCCCCTGCGGTCGGTGCCGCAACACGAATTCGGTAGTTTGCGCGCAGGGTTTCATACTGGGCCTGCAGAATATTTTTCTGCTCTGCCTGCTGCCAGTCGCGCAGTACATCCGCTTTAATTTCGGTGAAGTCGGCCTGATGCCGGGGCTCGTAGGATGAAATTCGGACCAGGTGCTCGCCATAGGCGGAGGTGAGCGGCCCCGCCCACTGGCCGGTTTCCAGCTCGAGAAACTGTTGGGAAAAATCACTGCCAAACAACCGGTCAATGCGCTCGCTGCTCACGTTGTCATAGCTAAATTCCAGAAGATTGCTGTCGCTGAGCGTCTGCGGATCGGTGCCGGCGGTGAGCTTGGTAAGTACGAGTCGCGCATCCTCAGCGACTTCTGTGCGTTTGCCGCTGTCGAGAAACACCTGCTCAAAAGAGTAGTGGGAGGGCACGGTGTACTTTTCGATGTTGCTGGAGTAGTACGCTTCCAGTACCTGATCCGTTGGCTCAATGGCGTCCACCAGATCTTTCGCGAGAAACTCCATCTTCATCCGCAACCGGCGGCGTATCACGGTATCGTTTTCGTCCAGCCCCATTTTGACCGCTTCCCGGTACAGCACTTCTTCGCGGATATATTCGTCGATCAAGCCCTGCAGCTCGTCGGGCCCCGGGGGACGTTGCCAGCCGCGCTCGAAGACATTGGACAGGTGCTGGATACGGTTCTGGGTGATGACAATTTCCTGTCCCTCTCCGGGGGAGACGGTCTGGAATAGTCCATGGAGGGCGAAGAGTGCGGCGCCAACCGCGGCGAATTGAAAGCTGGGATCCTTGATCCAACGCAAGTCCATTCACGAACTCCGAATTATGCTCTTTTTTTGACGACGGCTCGTTGCACACGTATTCCTGTGCCCATTGAGGATAGTTCAAGATTAGGAATTTGCTGCGGAGGCCCTTGAAGCCAACACCGCGCTTGGCAGGTATTTCATTTTTGAACTGGAATCCCTAAGGAGATTTGGATACCGCCGGTGCCGTGTATATAGTTGTCCGTCATTAACGGGCCAGTTTGGGCAGGCGCGTTAGCGTGGGCTGCCAGACTTACACTTGATAGTGATTACCAATGGAGTAGGCGAATTTATGAAATCAATGATTCATACCGCGGTGTGCGGCATCTTGACGGCGTGTGTGGCGGGCTTTTCTGCCATTGCCGTGTCGGAGACCATTGAGGAAAAGTATCAGCGTGCCTGTCATGTTTGCCACGCAAGTGGCGTTGCCAATGCACCCAAGGTACATGACCCGGAGGCCTGGAAGCCGCGTCTCGACAAGGGTATGGATGCGCTGGTGAGTTCCATTAAAAATGGGATGAATGCCATGCCTCCCGGCGGCCTGTGTGCAGACTGCACGGACGAGGAGTACAAGGCGCTGATCAAGTTTATGTCCGAGCCCAAACAGTAAGTGGGCACAGGCGGCCGCACTGGGCCTTCAGTCGTTCTGTTGCGCGGGTGGGGACGGGTATTTGAGAAGTTTGCAGGAACCTGTCCGCAGACAAGGTGGTGACTGGGCTATTCGCCTGCGGAACAGATCCTGCAAGTTTCAGTGTGGCCCAAGTGGCAGCGTTTGGCTTGGTAAGCCAAAAAAATCTGACGGATTTTTACACTCCTTATTTTCCCTTTCTTTTCATCCATCTCTTTGTCAACCTCGTCACTCACGCAGGGTTTGCCCCGCTTTTGTATTCGATGTGGGGGGGCGCCGGCGCGATGGCTGGTTCACTCGGGCAAATGCGCTCGCCGAAACTCGGTGGGCGTCTGGTTATGACGGCGCTTGAAGGCCGCATTGAACGGGCTCAGCGAGCGATAACCGATATCCAGTGCAATCGAGAGTACCGGCAGGTGCGCTTCATTGGGGTCGCATAAGCGGCGGCTGGCTTCATCGATGCGGAATTGATTCAGGTACTCGTTGAAGTTACGGAACCCCAGGTGCTGGTTGATCAGTGCACGCAACGCGTGCTCGCGGGTTGCCAGTTGATCCGCCAGCTCACGGATAGTCAGGCCGGTATGGCGATATCCGCCCGCTTGCATGTGCTGTTGTAATTTTGTCAGCAAAACGTGCTGGTTTGCGTCCAATGGTTCTGGCTGTGCGGGTGACGCCGCCGGGGCCGTGTGACGCTGTGTGGTTGGTTCCGGCTCATCCGCAATGCTGGGAAGTGATTCTTCCAGGGCTCTGGGAGACAGGGCGAGCAACCACAGGCAGGCGGCGAAGGCGAGAGCGCTGGCCATGATAGCGTGCAGGGTGGCAACACCCGATGGAATGGGAAAATAGGAAAATACAAATTCCGCGCACACCACAATCACCATGTAACTGCCGATCGCGATCAGCAGGCCAATGCGCAATTGCCGGCGCTCGTTCACCAGGTCGGACTGCAGCTGTTGCAGCAGGGTCGCAAGGCCCGCACCGATCAGTCCCAGTTTGCAGGGTTGTGCCAGCAGATAAAAAAATGCATGCAGATGCAGTTGGCTGGCAAGGTCGATCGCAATTTCCGTCCCGATCAAGACCCAGCCCCAGCGGGGAAATGATTCTTTGTCGTTGCACAGCTGGTGGGTGAACACCCAGAACGCACCGGGAATCAGGAGTGTGGGTAGATCGATCAGCAGGTCTGTCAGCCCGTTGTGGTCATTCAGTAACGGGCGCAGCAGATACAAAAATGCACCGAGCATCAGAATCAGAAGCCAGTGGCTGCCAACCCGGTGACGGTGTCCGATGGCGATGCGTGCCGCGGCGAGCAGCAGCAGGGCGCAGGCGGCGCCGGTAAAAAAGCGATAATCCATCGGCTACCTCGGGTTTATCTCTTATTACGTTTCCACGCCTTCCACACGCTACCGGTCTGCACACTCAACGCCAGCGATCGACCCAGGCATCGAGCACCTTGCGGCTGTAGGTATGACGGCCGTAGCTGCCGTTGTAGTAGGCCAGGGCGTTGGGCATATTGCCTTTCGCTTTCTTGATGTAGTGCTTGAGGATGGTGCACCCGTAGCGGAGATTGGTGTCCATGTCGATCAGGTTGTCTTCCGGGCGACCGATTTCATTCTTCCAGAAGGGCATCACCTGCATCATGCCCTGGGCACCCACGCGGGACACCGCGTAGGGGTTAAATGCGCTTTCGATCTGTATCACGGCCAGCACGATTTCCGGTTGCAGCCCCGCGCGTGTGGCCTCCCGGTGTATGGCCTTGAGTACCCGCATGCGCTCTTCCGGTTCCTTGATGTAGCGGGCCAGGGGTTGGGACTTTGACATCAGCCACACTTCGGCATCGAAGCGGTCGACGAAGGAGTCGGCTTCGGTCACGGCACCTTTGAGCGCGGCCAGTAGCTGGGGGTCCACCTGCTTGACCTGGGCGTAGCCCGCGGTGCTGAGCAGGCACAGCAGCAATGTGGAGAGAACTTTTCTTATCATGGGGTGAGATTTTACGGGAATGGGCTGGGGAAGGGCAGGGGCTTCGCATCAAGTCTTAGGGCTCTAGCGAGTCCGCCGTAGCTCTCGGTGAGATGCGAAGGACGAGCGCTGGGGGAAGGGTTTCAGGATCGTCGCAAACAGGATGTTTGCGCCGAAGCGCCCAGGGATGGGTTCACAGTGGTCCTGAAACCCTTCCCCCAGTGCTTGGCCGCCACCGGACTTGCTTACGAAGTCCCAAAGAACCTCGAAGCCGGCAGCTTAGTGGGCAATCTTCTCCAGCAGGATATCCAGAATCTGATCCGCAGAAAACTCTTGGTTCTCAGAATCGCGACGGCCTTTGTACTCAATATTGCCTTTCTCCAGTCCGCGGTCGCCGACGACGATGCGGTGGGGGATGCCCATCAGCTCGGTATCCGCCAGCATGCCGCCGAGACGGGCTTTCGGCTCGTCCATCAGCAGTACATCAATGCCTTTCGCCGAGAGCGCTTCATAGATGTGCTCACACTTCTGCTGCACCGCCTCGCTCTTATGCATGTTGATCGGCACAATCGCCAGCTGGAACGGCGCGATGGCTTCCGGCCAGATGATGCCCGCATCGTCGTGGTTCTGCTCGATGGCTGCGGCCACCACGCGGGAAACGCCGATGCCGTAACAGCCCATGGCCATCACCTGCTCCTTGCCGTTCTCGTCCAGTACCGTGGCATTCATCGCTTCACTGTACTTGGTGCCCAGCTGGAAAATATGGCCAACCTCGATGCCGCGCTTGATCTCCAAAGTGCCTTTGCCATCCGGGCTGGCATCGCCCGGTACCACGTTGCGCAGGTCTTCGACCCGGCCCAGCGCTACATCGCGCTCCCAGTTCACACCGGTCAGGTGGTAGTCGTCTTTGTTGGCGCCACACACGAAGTCCGCCAGGTGGGCGGCGGCACGGTCGACCACCACATCAATGTTCATGCCCACCGGGCCCAGGGAGCCGATACCACAGCCCAGCTCCGAGGCAATGCGCGCTTCCGGGGCAAACTGCAGCGGGCTGGCAATACCGGGCAGTTTCTCTGCCTTCAGTTCATTCAGGTCGTGGTCACCGCGCAGCACCAGCGCCACCAGTGGCGCCTCGTCGCCTTCTTCCGCGGTTTCACCCAACACAATCAGGGTTTTGACCGAGGTATTGGCGGCGATACCGAATGCTTCCTCGAGCGCCGCAATGGTTTTGTGCCCCGGGGTGTGCAGCTCCTGCATGTCTTTGCTTGGCGCCGGGCGCTCGCCTGCGGGGGCCACGGCTTCGGCCAGTTCCACGTTAGCGGCGTAGCGGCTTTCAGAGGAAAACGCGATATCGTCCTCACCGCTCTGGGCCAGCACATGAAACTCGTGTGAGTGGGAGCCGCCGATGGAACCGGTATCCGCCAGCACCGGGCGGTAGTCGAGGCCGATGCGGTCAAAGATACGGCAGTAGGCATCGTGCATGACGTCGTAGGTTTCCTGCAGGGAGTCCGCGTTTACATGGAAGGAGTAGGCGTCCTTCATGGTGAACTCGCGGGCGCGCATAACGCCGAAGCGGGGGCGGATCTCGTCGCGGAACTTGGTCTGGATCTGGTAGAAATTGGCCGGCAGCTGCTTGTAGCTGTTGACTTCGTTGCGAATCAGGTCGGTGATTACTTCTTCGTGGGTGGGACCCAAGCAGAAGGGGTTGTTGTGGCGGTCCTGGATACGCAGCAGCTCCGGGCCGTATTGCTGCCAGCGGCCGGATTCTTCCCACAGCTCGGCCGGCTGTACCACCGGCATCAGTACTTCCAGTGCACCGGCGTTGTTCATTTCCTCGCGCACAATGTTCTCGACCTTGCGCAGTACCCGCAGACCCGTGGGCAGCCACGTATAGAGTCCGGAGGACAGGCGGCGGATCATGCCGGCGCGCAGCATCAGCTGGTGGCTGATGACCACTGCGTCATTGGGGGTTTCTTTCTGGGTGGCGATCAGATAGCGGGATGCGCGCATAGTGCTTTCTTTTTCTGTCGGTGGAATTTAGGGGAAAGTTAGAGGGCGGCCATTTTACGCCGGTGGGGGCGGGTTTTGGTAGGGGCCACCGAACTCGATGCGAAGGTGCAGGTGCCGCCAAGGAGCGCAATTCGCACAAAGCTCGTGTTCCAAAAACAGAAAACCCCGCAAAAGCGGGGTTTTCGGGGCTGAACGCAGCGGGGATCAGGACTCGGCCATTTCCTTGAGCTTCTTCAGCGGGCGAATTTTTACCTGGATGCTCGCAGGCTTGGCCTTGAACACGGTCTCTTCACCGGTGAACGGGTTGATACCCTTGCGCGCCTTTTTGGCCGGCTTTTTCACGGTGGTGATCTTCATCAGGCCGGGCAGGGCGAACTCGCCTACTGCGCGCTTCTTCACGTGGCCTTCGATCACGTCGGTCAGTTCGTCGAGTACCGACTGCACCTGCTTGCGGGACAGCTCGGTTTTCTCGGCGATCTGATTCAGAATCTGGGTTTTGGTGTACTTCTCTTTGATCGCAGTCACTTTCTTGGCCGGAGCGGCCTTGGCTGCGGCTTTCTTGGCTGGAGCCTTTTTGGCTGCAGTCTTCTTGGCGGGGGCTTTCTTAGCTGCGGCTTTCTTCTTTGCGGCCATCGTTAGCTTCCTTCTTTATATACGTGTTTTTCCAGTGAAAGTGTGTGTACAACAAGGCTTACCGGGCTGTGGGGCCTAGGCTTACCCAAGTACTGAGCTGAAGTATATCCAGTTTTTGTCCGCGCGCACGGGGTAAAAACAGAAAAAAAGTGCTTTTTTACAGGGTTTTGCTCGAAAAATGGCCCTCAAATCCCGCCGCACGCACAGCGTCTGGGTGGCGGGTGCCCTCAAATTAAAGGCTTCTTCTTCCCTCGCAGGTGCTCATGTATAATCTGCGCCCCTTTATATTCAGTGAGATCCGGGTAATCACGATGCCTATCTATGAATACCAGTGCAAGGCCTGTGGCCACCATCTGGAAGCCCTGCAGCGTATGAGCGATGCTCCGCTGAAAGACTGCCCCGCCTGCAACAAGGCGGAGCTGAGCAAACAGATCAGTGCGGCCGGCTTTCGCCTGAAGGGCGGCGGCTGGTACGAAACCGACTTCAAAACCGGCAGCAAGAAGAACCTTGCCGGTGATGCCGCCAAATCCAGCAGCGGAAGTGGCACCGAATCCAAAGCCAGCTGACACATCTGGGCCAAGCTAAGACAGGCGGCATCCAGAACAACCAGCAGAATCGAAACATTACTAAGGGAATAAGACTCCATGCGCACCGACTACTGTGGCGCCCTGCGATCCGCCGATATTGACCGCGAAGTAACCCTGTGTGGCTGGGTAGACCGCCGCCGCGATCACGGTGGAGTCATCTTCATCGACCTGCGCGACCGCGATGGCATCGCCCAGGTGGTATTCGATCCGGATGCCGCAGAGCATTTTGAGCTTGCCGACCGAGTGCGCAGCGAGTATGTCCTCAAAGTAACCGGCCGCGTGCGCGCCCGTGCACCGGAGGCGGTGAACCCCAACATGGTCACCGGCGAAATCGAGGTGTACGGCCTGCAGCTGGAAATCCTCAACAGTGCGGAAACCCCGCCCTTCCAGCTGGACGAGCACACCGCGGTGGGCGAAGACGTGCGCCTCAAGTACCGCTACCTGGACCTGCGTCGCAATGAGATGCAGCACAACCTGCGCTTCCGCTCGCAGCTCACCACCGCTATCCGCAACTACCTCGATGGTGAAGGTTTCCTCGACATCGAGACCCCGATCCTTACCCGGGCCACCCCGGAAGGCGCGCGCGATTACCTGGTGCCGAGCCGCACCCACGGTGGCAAGTTCTTTGCCCTGCCGCAGTCGCCCCAGCTGTTCAAGCAGCTGCTGATGGTGTCTGGCTTTGATCGCTACTACCAGATCGCCAAGTGTTTCCGCGACGAAGACCTGCGTGCCGACCGCCAGCCGGAATTTACCCAGATCGATATCGAGACCGCATTCCTCGATGAAAACGCCATCATGTCCATCACCGAGAACATGATTCGCAAGCTGTTCAAAGAGCTGAAAGGGGTGGAGCTGGGTGAATTCCCGCGTATGCCATTCTCCGAAGCCATGGCCAAGTTTGGCTCCGACAAGCCGGACCTGCGTATTCCTCTGGAGCTGGTGGACATCAAGGATCTGATGACGGAAGTGGACTTCAAGGTCTTCTCCGGCCCGGCCAACGACCCGAAAGGCCGCGTCACCGCCCTCAAAGTGCCCGGCGGCAACGACAAGCTGACCCGCAAGCAGATCGACGATTACACCAAGTATGTGTCTATCTACGGCGCCAAGGGGTTGGCCTATATCAAGGTGAACGACAAGGCGGACCTTGAAGGTGGACTGCAGTCGCCAATCGTCAAATTCCTGCCGAACGAGGTGCGCGGGGCGATTCTCGATCGCCTGCAGGCGGAGAACGGCGACCTGATCTTCTTCGGCGCTGATAAAGGCAAGGTTGTGTCCGAAGCGCTGGGCGCGCTGCGCTGCAAGCTGGGTGAAGACCTCAACCTGTATGTGGCAGAGTGGGCGCCGCTGTGGGTGGTGGACTTCCCGATGTTCGAAGAGAACGACGACGGCAGCATCACCGCACTGCACCATCCGTTTACCGCCCCCTCCTGCGCGGCGGAAGAGCTGGAGAAAAACCCACTGGAAGCCCTGTCCCGTGCCTACGACATGGTGCTAAACGGCACCGAGCTGGGTGGCGGCTCCATCCGTATTCACAACCAGGATATGCAGCAGACCGTATTCCGTGCGCTGGGCATCAGCGCGGAGGAGCAGCGTGAGAAATTTGGCTTCCTGCTGGATGCGCTGAAATACGGTGCGCCACCCCACGGTGGTCTGGCCTTCGGTCTCGACCGCCTGGTGATGCTGATGACTGGCAGCGATTCCATTCGCGACGTCATCGCCTTCCCGAAAACCCAGAGCGCGGCCTGTGTAATGACCGACGCACCGGGCGCCGTGGACGCCAAGCAGTTGCGTGAACTGAGCATCCGCCTGCGTCAGAAAGAAGAGCAAGTGGGCTAAAGTTTCTGAACGTACACCCCCGGTGTGCGCCGGGGGCGCGAAGCAAAGTAAGCCACCTTTAAGCCACCTTATTGGAGAAAGACCGGAGATTCATCGATGGCGGGACACAGTAAATGGGCCAACATCAAGCACCGCAAGGCGGCTCAGGACGCCAAGCGGGGTAAGATTTTTACCAAGATCATTCGCGAGCTGACCGTGGCCGCGAAGTCTGGCCCCAACCCGGAAGACAATCCGACCCTGCGCGCCACGATCGACAAGGCCCTGGGCGCGAACATGAAGCGCGACACCATCGACAAGGCCATCGCCCGCGGCGCTGGCAATGCGGATGGTGATAACTACGAAGCGGTGACCTACGAGGGTTACGGTGTGGGTGGCGTGGCGGTACTGGTGGAGTGCCTGACCGACAACCGCAACCGTACCGTGGCCGAGGTGCGCCACGCGTTCACCAAGCGCGGTGGCAATCTGGGCACCGATGGGTCCGTTGCTTATCTGTTTGCGCGCAAGGGTCAGATGTACTTTGAGCCGGGTACCGATGAAGACGTGCTGATGGAAGCCGCTCTGGAAGCCGGCGCCGAGGACATCGAAACCAACGACGATGGCAGCATCGAAGTCACCACCGAGTTTACCGACTACATGCCGGTGAAAGACGCGCTTACCGAAGCCGGTTTCAAGCCGGACAATGCGGAAATCGCCATGATTCCGGCCACCACCATCCCGCTGGACAAAGACGGCGCGGAGAAGGTAATGGCACTGGTGGATATGCTGGAAGACCTGGATGATGTGCAGAATGTGTACACCAATGCTGACATTCCGGAAGAGGTGATGGCGGAGCTCGCGTAGATTCGCCAGATGCCACCACCCAATGCCCCGAATTTCGGGGCATTTTTGTATCTGCCGCCGATATACCCGGCGGTCAGCCTTGACGCCCCGGCGTCGCCTTGGGACACTTCCGCAAACAATTGTATAAATGTACAGGGGGTGGCCCGCCGTGACCCGAATTCTGGGAATCGATCCCGGCTCGCGCAAAACCGGTTACGGCCTCATCGACGTCGAGCGCTCCAGCGCCCGCTATGTGGCGAGTGGGGTGATCAAGCTCCCCGATGGCCCACTCCCGGAGCGCCTGAAGCTCATATTTGATGCCGTAAGCCAGATTGCCCAGCAGTATCAGCCGCAGCAGATGGCGATCGAGAATGTGTTTATGTCCAAGAGTGCCGGTTCGGCGCTTAAGCTGGGGCAGGCGAGGGGGGCGGCGATCGTTGCTGCCACCCATGCGGATCTGGCTGTCTCGGAGTACGAAGCACGCAAAGTGAAACAGGCAGTGGTGGGAAACGGTGGTGCGGACAAGCTGCAGGTGCAGCATATGGTCAAAACCCTGCTCAAGCTGCCGGCCTCACCGCAGGAAGATGCCGCGGATGCCCTCGCGGTGGCGCTGTGTCATATGCATACGATGCAGACTTTGATTCAGACCTCGGCTGGATCTCGTACCCGGTTCCGGCGCGGACGCTTGAGCATCGGTTAATGGAAGTGGCTATTTCCACGGAAAATAACAACTTGGAACACCTATGATCGGAAGACTCACCGGCAAACTGGCCGCCGTACAGCCCCCGCAATTACTGGTAGACGTACAGGGTGTGGGCTACGAAGTGCTGGCCCCCATGACCACCATCTTTGAATTGCCGCAATTGGGCGGTAGCGTGCAGCTGCATACCCATCTGGCGGTATCGGAAACCTCCCAGCAGTTGTTTGGATTTATTCGTGAATCCGACCGGCAGCTGTTCCGTACCCTGATCAAGGTCAACGGTGTCGGTCCGAAAATGGCTCTGGCCATCCTGTCCGGCCTCGACGGCGCCGCACTGGCGCGCTGTGTGGCAGACGACAATGTTGGCGCGCTGGTGAAAGTACCCGGTGTGGGCAAGAAGACCGCCGAACGACTGATCATCGAGCTGCGTGGCAAGCTGACCCCGCAGAGCGGTGACCTGGGTGACATCCCGCTGATGGCTGCCAGCGCCGAGCCACAGGTCGACCATGCCGGTGAAGCGGAGAGCGCGCTGGCCGCGCTGGGTTACAAGCCCACCGACGCCAGCAAGATGGTCGCCCGCGCCGCCAAGGAGCAGCCCGAAGCCGATAGCGCGACCCTGATCCGCCTCGCCCTGAAAAGCATGGCCCCTGCATAACGTATTGAGATGACCCTGTGATTGAAGCCGACCGCCTGATCGCCCCCGAACCCATCGGCCCTTCCGGGCAAGAGGAACAGTACGACCGCGCCGTGCGCCCGAAAACCCTGGCCGATTATGTGGGCCAGCCGGTGGTGCGCGAGCAGATGGAAATTTTTATCCAGGCCGCCAAGCTGCGGAAGGAAGCGCTGGACCACACGCTAGTATTTGGTCCGCCCGGGCTCGGTAAAACGACCCTGGCCAACATCATTGCGGCAGAGATGGGCGTGGCGATCAAGACCACGTCCGGGCCGGTGCTGGAAAAGGCCGGCGACCTCGCCGCCATTATGACCAACCTCGAGCCTGGCGATGTGTTGTTCATCGATGAGATTCACCGCCTCAGTCCCCATGTGGAAGAAGTGCTGTATCCGGCGATGGAAGACTACCAGCTGGATATCATGATCGGTGAGGGGCCTGCGGCGCGCTCCATCAAGCTGGATTTGCCGCCGTTTACCCTCGTAGGAGCCACCACCAGGGCGGGACTGCTCACATCACCGCTGCGGGATCGCTTCGGTATCGTGCAGCGTCTGGAGTTCTACTCGGTAGAAGATCTCACCAGCATCGTCGCCCGCTCTGCCGGGTTGATGGGGGTGGCCATGGACCAGGGCGGGGCCCACGAGGTGGCGCGCCGCGCCCGCGGCACCCCGCGTATTGCCAACCGCCTGCTGCGTCGTGTGCGGGATTACGCGGAAGTGAAGGGCAACGGCCACGTGTGCACCGAGACCGCTGACCGGGCACTGAACATGCTCAATGTGGATGCCAGTGGCTTCGATCAGCTCGACCGGCGCGTATTGCTGACCATGATCGAGAAATTCGATGGCGGTCCGGTGGGCGTGGACAGCCTGGCGGCGGCGGTTAGTGAAGAGCGGGATACCATTGAAGATGTGCTGGAGCCCTATCTGATCCAGCAGGGGTACCTGGCGCGCACTCCCCGTGGGCGTGTGGTGACGGCGCTGGCCTATGCGCACTTCGGTATTCCCGCCCCGGACCGTACCTGACGAACCGGTCGCGATCCTGTAGCATGTCCTGTTGTCGCCGCTGAGTGCCCTTGAAATCGCACCGGCGGCCCCCAAACCGCTATCAACAACAAAAACGCGTCTGCGGTCGGTCAATTAAGGACGGTGTGTGTCAGAACCTTTCTCTATTCCCATTCGCGTCTATATCGAGGATACGGACGCTGGCGGAATCGTGTATTACGTCAATTATTTAAAGTATATGGAGCGCGCGCGCACAGAATTGGTTCGCGCCCTCGGCTATGATAAGCCCGCCATGCCGCAGCAGGGGTTGCTGCTGGTGGTGCATTCCGCTGAGGTCCAGTACCGCCGGTCTGCAATACTGGACGATGCGCTGCGAGCCTCGGCCCGTATTGGCAAGCTCGGGCGTGCCGCGATTACCTTCGAACAGAAAATCTGGCGCGGCGATGAAATTATTTGCGAGGGCGTGGTCAAAGTGGCTTGTGTGGACGATGCCAGCCGCAAACCCTGCGCACTACCTGAAACCATCTATCAAGCATTGAAGGCAGCGAGTTAAAACATGAATGCCGGTGAACAACTTTCTCTTTGGGGCCTGATTTCCAGCGCCAGCCTGCTGGTGCAACTGGTGATGCTGATGCTGTTGCTGGCCTCGGTCATCTCCTGGGTGATGATCATCCAGCGTGGCAGCTATCTGTCGCGGGCGCGCAAGTCCATGATCAACTTCGAGCGCAAATTCTGGTCGGGTGCAGACCTGAACCAGCTGTTTCGCGATGGCAATGCCGCCGCGGAGAAGGGCGGCATCGACGGGGTGGAGTCCCTGTTCCGCGCCGGTTTCACCGAATTCACACGTCTGCGCCAGCAGGGTAAAAGCAGCCCTGCGGCCGTGATGGAGGGTACCGAGCGGGCGATGCGGGTCGCCATGTCACGCGAGCAGGAAAAGGTGGAGATGAACCTGCCGTTCCTCGCCACAGTGGGTTCCGTCAGTCCTTATATCGGCCTGTTTGGCACCGTGTGGGGCATCATGAACTCCTTTCGTGGTCTCGCCACCATGCATCAGGCCACCATTGCCACTGTCGCGCCGGGTATCTCCGAGGCACTGGTGGCAACCGCCATGGGCCTGTTTGCCGCCATCCCTGCGGTCATGGCGTACAACCGTTATTCCGCCAGGGCGGAGTGGCTGCTGTCCAGCTATGAGACCTTCGCCGAGGAGTTTTCCTCCATCCTTCATCGCAAAGTGCACGCTAGCTGAGGCGCGAGGACAGCGAAACCATGAGCAATTTTCGCAAGGCTCCGAAGCGCAAGCTGGTCTCCGAGATCAATGTGGTGCCGTACATCGACGTCATGCTGGTGCTGCTGATCGTCTTTATGGTGACCGCGCCCCTGCTGATGCAGGGTGTGAAGGTGGACCTGCCGGATGCCCCCTCCGCACCGATTGAAGACACCGATGACGAGCCATTGATCGTGTCGGTGAAGGCGGATGGGACCTATTACCTGAATCTCGGTGAAGATGAAAAAGTCGCCAAGCCGTTGAAGGAGATCAAGGACACCGTGGCCAAGGTGCTGCGCCAGAAGCCGAAAACGCCGGTTCTGGTGTGGGGCGATACGGACGCCAAGTACGGCTTGATCGTGGGTGCCATGACCCATCTCCAGCAGGCCGGGGCGCCAAGCGTCGGACTGGTTACCGAACCGCCGTCAGAGTGATCCGGGGCAAGAGGCAAGTATGAAAGGCTCCTACGGCCCGGCTATCGTTATCAGTGTGGCTTTGCATGCGCTTTTGATCGCAGTGCTTACGTTTGGCTGGGAGGCGGAGCACAAGCGTGAGCTCAAGCCCATGCCAAAGTTCGTACAGGCCAAGCTGGTGCAGCTGGAATCCAAATCGGACAAGCCCAAAGCGCCTCCCAAGGTAGATCTGCGGGAGAAGCGTCGTCAGCAGGAGCTGGAGCGCCAGCGCAGAGACGAGGCTGAGAAGAAGCGCAAGGCCGCGGCTGAGCGCAAAAAGAAGCTCGAGGCAGAGAAAAAACGCAAGGCCGAAGCCGCCCGCAAGAAGCGCGAGGCGGAGGAGAAGGCCCGCAAGGAAAAAGAACGCAAGGAACGGCTGGAGCAGGAGCGCAAGAGTGCGTTTGAGGACGCGCTGGAAGATGAGGAGTTTCTGCAGGAAGCCAGTGATGATTCCGCGGCGGTGATGTCGGTCGCCCAGGCCATTCAGCAGCGCATCGAGGCGGTCTGGAGCCGGCCGCCCAGCGCCCGCAATGGCATGGTGGTAGAAGTGCAGATCAATTTCGTACCCACCGGTAGGGTGATTGCCTCAACCATTACCAAAGGCAGTGGCAATGCGGCCGTGGACAGATCGGTGCTCACCGCGGTCAAGAAGGTTGAGGTATTCCCCGAGGTGGCTGAGGTCGCCCGTGAGGAACCATCGCTGTTTGAGCGCCAGATACGAACCACCAAACTGATATTCAGAGTCGAAGGCCTGCGCCAATGATGAAAAAAACAGTCTCACTTCTTCTCACCACGTTACTCGGCTGTGTGCTGGCGGTTTCCGCCCACGCCCAGCTGGTGGTTGAAATTGTCGACGGTAACGATAATCCCACCCCGGTCGCGGTCGTGCCGTTTGACTGGTCCGGCAGCGGCGTCCTGGCCGAGGATGTATCGGCGATCATTGCCGCCGACCTGCGCCGCAGCGGGCTGATCGCGCCGGTGCCGCGGGAGGATATGTTGTCTTTCCCCAAGACCCCAGAGCAGGTGAGCTTTCGCGACTGGCGCATGCTGGGCACCGAGTATGTGGTCACCGGCCGTATGCAGCCCCAGGCCAATGGCTACCTGTTGAGCTTTGACCTGGTCAATATCTTCGGGCAGCGCAAGGTGTTTACCAAACAGGTCACCGGCGGCGCACAGCAGCTGCGGGATATTGCCCACCGGGCAGCGGATGAGGTGTTCGAGGCGATTACCGGTATTCGCGGGGCCTTTGGCACCCAGATGGTCTACGTGCAGGAGACCCAGCGCGGCGGGCAACCCAGCTATGCGCTGATGCTGTCGGACATCGACGGCGCGCGCGCACGTCAGATCCGTCGCTTTAGTGCACCGGTGATGTCACCGAGCTGGTCACCCAATGGTCAGGAAGTGGCTTACGTGTCTTTCGAGACAGGTCGTCCGGCGATTTTCCGCGAAAACCTGCGTACCGGCGCGCGTCAGCAGCTCACCAACTTCAAGGGGCTAAACAGCTCGCCCACCTGGTCGCCGGATGGCTCCAAGTTGGCGATGGTGCTCTCTAAAGACGGCAATCCCGAGATTTACGTGTTGGATCTGGCCAGTGGTCGCTTTACCCGATTGACCCGCCACTTCTCCATCGACACCGAACCAAACTGGATGCCCGATGGAAAATCGCTGGTTTTTACCTCGGATAGGGGAGGTAAACCACAAATTTATCAATTGACTCTTGCCACGGGTCAAGTAGACCGCTTAACCTTCGACGGCGACTACAACGCGCGTCCGCGGGTATCCCCCGATGGCAAAACACTGGTTATGGTGCATCGTAGCAGGGGGGTTTTTACGATCGCTACGATGGACATCGTATCCGGACAAATGCGTGTCCTTACGGAGACGCGCCTGGACGAATCCCCGAGTATTGCGCCCAATGGCGCGATGCTGATGTACGCCACCAAGCGGGGGAGCAAGGGTATTCTAGCTGCGGTGTCGCTGGATGCCGGGGTTAAGTACAGCCTGCCTTCTCAGCAGGGAAATGTCCGCGAGCCGGCGTGGTCGCCTTACTTTGATTGATGCAGTACCTGTCGTATATATTATCTTTTTGCGGCAAGTGTGAGATCAAACAAATAAGAAGAAGCGAAACCCTGATTTAATACCGGGTTTTACCCCTTACAGGATTTCTCGATAACACTAAAGCGGAGTTGTTTATGTTCAAATCAGTTAAAACCGGCTTGGGTCTGGCTTGCGTACTGGCAGTAATGGCCGGTTGTTCCAGCACCGACACCGACGACAGCGCCAACCAGATGGTTGAGCAAACCCCTCCTCCGGTAGTGGAAGATACCACTGCTACCGAAACTGTAGTGCCGCTGGACAACGTCGTTTACTTCGACTTCGACCAGAGCCTGCTGAAGCCTTCTACGCGTGAGCTGCTGATCAAGCACGCTGACCGTATGCGCGGCGCCACTGCTGGCACCGTACGTCTGGAAGGCCACGCCGACGAGCTGGGCACCCGCGAATACAACCTGGCCCTGGGTGAGCGTCGTGCTAACGCCGTACGCGACTTCCTGGTGCTTCAGGGCGTAAACGCCGCTAACCTGGAAGTGATCAGCTACGGCGAAGAGCGTCCGGCTGTTGAAGGTTCCAGCGAAAGCGCCCGCGCCATGAACCGTCGCGTGGTAATCAACTAATCTGGAAGCATGCAATTGTCTTTTCTGATTAGAAGAATCGCGGTAGCCGCAGCCTTTATGGCTGCGGTTCCGTGCGTATATTCGCAGGCCCCGATTGTCGACCTGTCCAGTGACAGCGGCCGCAATCGTGGCGTTGCAACACCTCCTCCCCCCAGTTATCCGCAGCTGGCTAGCCGGACCGATACCTCGGCCGGTAACCTGCAGGCAAATCCTCAGGCTGACGCCTACTACCAGATGCAGGTTCTGCAGCAGGAAGTCCAGGAATTGCGCGGCGCGGTGGAGGAACTTCGGCACGAGGTCAAGCGGCTGCGTCAACAGCGCACCGAAGACTACATGGACCTCGACCGCCGTCTATCCAAGTTGACCGGCGATGCTCCCGCAACCGATGCCCCGGCTTCCGGTGGTGCTGGCGCGGCCAGTCCCGCTGCCCAGGCCCAGGCCCCGGCGAGTGGTGGCGCTGCCGCCGCCAGCGAAAATGAGCGCGATCGTTACCAATCCAGCTTTGGTTTGGCCCGAAACGGCGATTACGACGGTGCCAGCAAGGCCTTCAAGAGCCTGCTCGACGACTACCCCAATGGCCAGTACGCACCCAATGCCAACTATTGGCTAGGTGAGATCGCACTGGTGCAGGGGAACATTGAAGAGGCCCGCACCTGGTTTGTGGCGCTGCTGGACGGTTACCCCAATTCCAGCAAGGTGTGGGACGGTCGTTACAAGCTGGGTACCGTGTACTACCAGTTGGGCGACAAGGCCAAGGCTAAAGAACTGTTGGAGCAGGTGGCGGCCAGCGATGCCCGCGCCTCGGGGCTGGCGAAACAGTACTTGAAGGAAAACTTCCAGTAAGCCGGCCGCAGCACCGGTGAGGTGCTGGTTTTGTGATCAAAAAAACTCTATGATCCCGCGCCCGGGTGGCATTGGCCTCCCGGGCGTTTTTATATGTGGTGTCCGGCTTTTGGCGCCGGGGTGACCTCGAGACTGTTGCAACGAACATATGGGCGAGATGACAAGCGTGCAAACCGGCACAGTGCAGCCTTCGGGTGATATGACTATTGAGTCGCTAAGAATCAGCGAGCTTTTTTACTCCCTGCAGGGAGAGGCGCGTGATTCCGGGCTGCCCACGGTGTTCGTCCGCCTCACTGGCTGCCCGCTGCGCTGTACCTACTGCGACTCCGAATACGCCTTTTACGGCGGCGAGCGCATGACGCTGGCGGAAATCTTGCAGAAGATCGAGAGCTACCCCGCTCGCCATGTGTGTGTGACCGGGGGTGAACCCCTGGCTCAACCCAACTGCCTACCGCTTTTAACGCTGCTGTGTGACGCGGGCTATCGGGTCTCCCTGGAGACCAGCGGCGCCATGCCGGTGGATGGGGTCGATGGGCGAGTGTCCCGTGTTGTGGACCTGAAAACACCGGCTTCCGGTGAGCAAGCGCGCAATCGCATGGAAAATATCCCGCTGCTTGGCCGCCATGATCAAATCAAGTTCGTAATCTGTGATCGAGGGGATTACGACTGGGCCCGATTTACCCTGGACCAGTACGGACTGGTCGATCGGGTCGGTGAGGTACTTTTCTCCCCCAGCTACGAGCAGCTGGCGCCCCGGCAGTTGGCCGAGTGGATACTGGAAGATGGGTTACCCGTACGCATGCAGATGCAATTGCACAAATTGCTGTGGGGTGATGTGCCCGGCGTGTGATGGTTCGGGTGGCAGCCACCGAGACTGACTATGGATTGTGTTATGAGTGACAAAAAAGCCGTCGTTTTGCTATCTGGGGGCCTGGATTCTGCCACCGTCCTCGCCATGGCGCGGGCCGAGGGCTACCAGTGTTTTGCATTGGGCTTCGATTATGGACAGCGGCACAGTGCGGAGTTGATGGCCGCGCAGCGCGTAGCGGCAGACCTGGAAGCGCTCGAGCACAAGGTAGTGAAGCTGGACTTACGGGTCATTGGCGGCTCCGCGCTCACCGACGACAGTATCGACGTACCGGAAGTAGAGACCTCTGGTATACCGGTCACTTATGTGCCGGCCCGCAATACTGTATTTCTGTCGATCGCCCTTGGCTGGGCCGAGGTGCTGGGCGCGCAGGATATTTTTGTGGGTGTGAATGCCGTTGACTACTCTGGTTACCCGGACTGCCGGCCCGAATACATTGATGCTTTCGAGAAAATGGCGAATCTGGCCACCCGCGCTGGTGTCGAAGGTCACAAGCTGCGCATTCGCGCGCCGCTGATGCGCATGAGCAAGTCGGATATCGTCAAACGCGGCACGGAGCTGGGGGTTGACTATAGCCTTACCGTGAGCTGCTATCAGGCGCAGGCCGACGGCGCGGCCTGTGGCCGTTGCGACAGCTGTCGCCTGCGCGCTGCGGGCTTTGCCGAGGCAGGGCTGGTCGATCCAACAGTGTATGTGTGAAGGGTATGTATGAAGGCTTTCCTGTCTCCGGGGAAGGCCCGGTGCGCCGGGATTGAGAGCCTCTAAGCCCTTATATTTTCAGGTAATTTTTTTTGTGATCGGGTCTTGTGTTTTCGGATTAGATCCGTAAGATACGCAGCTCCTCAGGTTGAGGGGTCAAGGGTCGTTAGCTCAGTTGGTAGAGCAGTTGGCTTTTAACCAATTGGTCGCTGGTTCGAATCCAGCACGACCCACCATCTTCCCTCCTGTTACTGGCTTTCCGAAGCGCTTCTTCGAGCCAGTAGCCATAAAAAATCCGCCGCAAGTCGGGTTATACAAGCAGTTAGCCAAGCATCCGCTCAGCGAGTTGATGTCCGGCAATCTTAAGGGTCGTTAGCTCAGTTGGTAGAGCAGTTGGCTTTTAACCAATTGGTCGCTGGTTCGAATCCAGCACGACCCACCATTTCCTCAAGATTCCCTTCAAGTTTCCCTGGCCGCGTGTTTGCAGCCTTTTCTCGGCGGCTCTACGTCTAGACGCTAGAATATTGGTGTCGTTTGATCATCTTCTGTGGTCAACAGCAGTGGGCGCTGGTCGCTTCTATGCGTAGCGCGGCGAAATTTTTCCGGATCGGTATAATGCGGTCTTTTCCCGGCAGTATCAGAGACTCATGACAGACAGCAGCGAAAAAATTGCCACCACTTCGGCACCCAATGCGATTGATGCGCGGGACTTTATTCAGGACCACCTGGCGCACCCGACGTTGCACCAATATAGCGAAGAGGAGTTGAACCTCTGGCGCGAGCGCATTAAACGCTTGTTGAAAGAGCAGAACGCCGTATTGGTCGCGCATTACTATACCGACCCGTTGATTCAGCAGCTGGCGGAAGAGACTGGTGGCTGTGTTTCTGACTCCCTGGAAATGGCGCGGTTTGGCGCGCAGCACCAGGCCGACACCCTGATCGTTGCCGGGGTGAAGTTTATGGGCGAAACGGCGAAAATCCTGACGCCCAACAAGCGCGTGTTGATGCCGACCCTGGAAGCGACCTGCTCCCTTGATCTGGGTTGCCCCATTGAAGAATTCTCCGCATTCTGCGATCAGCATCCCGATCGCACAGTGGTGGTCTATGCCAACACGTCCGCGGCGGTAAAGGCGCGTGCAGATTGGGTGGTGACATCGAGCATTGCGTTGGACGTGGTGGATTATCTGGATTCCCAGGGTGAAAAAATTCTGTGGGCACCGGACAAGCACCTCGGTGGCTACGTGCAGAAACAGACCGGTGCGGATGTGTTGTTGTGGGATGGTGCCTGCATCGTGCACGAAGAGTTTAAGGCCAAGGGGGTTGCCGACCTGAAGGCGCTTTATCCCGAGGCGCTCGTGCTGGTGCACCCGGAGTCGCCGGCGGCGGTGGTAGAGTTGGCAGATGTTGTGGGGTCTACCTCGCAGATCATCAACGCCGCGAAGACCCGCCCGAACAAGCAATTTATTGTGGCCACGGATCAGGGCATCTTTTACAAGATGCAACAGCAGTGCCCGGACAAGGAGCTGATTGTTGCTCCCACCGCTGGCTCCGGCGCTACCTGCCGCAGTTGTGCCAACTGCCCCTGGATGGCGATGAACTCTCTGGAGAATCTTTGCGGAGTTCTGGAACGAGGCGACAACGAAATCCTTGTCGACCCGGAGCTGGGCAAGCGGGCCATGATGCCCTTGCAGCGGATGCTGGACTTCCGCAAACCTCTGGACTGAACATAAAAAAAGAGCGGCAATTGCCGCTCTTTTTTTTGGGGCGGGCCAGGCCGCCCAGGTTCTCTGGAAAGAATTCTCTGGTAAGAGTTCTGTGGTCAGGCCTCTGTGGTCAGAGCTCTCTGGCCTTCTCCTGCATCTTGATCACATCCTTCATGCGCTGCTGCAGAATCGCGTGGATCTGGTAGTCGTTCTTGGCCAGGCGTACACCGTGGCGCAGATGCTGCAGTGCCTTGTCGAACACGCCATTCAGGATGTAATACTCCGCACGCGCTTCATGCACACCGACAATATCACCGGCCAGCCCGTGGGTCTCAGCCAGCAGGTACCAAACCGCGGGATCCGTGCGGCGCACACGGCTGTGTTTTTTCAGAATGCGTTCCGCCGCGAGATAGTTTCCGGCTTTAAAGTGCGCGTTTGCCAAACCCATGATCAGCGCATGGTTTTTCGGGTTTTTGTTTACGGCATTCTGCAGGCGGCGGGTGGCACTGTTGTAGTCCTGCCGCACCAAGTCTACATCGGCCCGGGCGAGGATAAAGGCATCCTTGTCGGGCTCCTTGTCCAGTAGTGGCTGCAGGGTCTCCAGTGCGGTGTCCGGTTTGCCCGCAGCGGTTTGCGCCAGTGCCAGGCCGTAGCGGGCGGCGTCCTCGTTGTCGTTAATGCCGCGCAGTTCCGCCTGGAAGCGCTTTACCGCCTGTTGTGGGGTGGCCTCGGCGTTGACGCGGATACGGGCGCGCATCAAGTGGTATTCGCGGCTGTCGCGCAGGGGGATCTTTTCCATGCGGTTCGCGCGCAGCTTGGCATCTGCTATGCGCTTTTCGGTCACCGGGTGCGTGAGCAGGAACTCCGGCGGGCGGCGATAATAGCGGGTTGCCTTGAGCATCTGTTCGAACATTTCGCCGGCCGCCTGAGGGCTCAAGCCCGCCTTGGCCAGGGTCTCGATACCGACCCGATCCGCCTCCTGTTCATTCTGGCGGGAGAAGCGCAGTTGGTTGTCCAATGCTGCCGCCTGGGTTGCCGTCATTGCCGCGAGCCCCGCATCGCCACCGGCGGTGGCGGCCAGCACCAGGGCGCCGAGCATGCCCGCGAGGGTGGGGATGGTACTGTTGCGCTGGGCTTCGAGGGAGCGGGCATAGTGGCGCTGGCTGAGGTGCGCCAGTTCGTGCGCAAGTACCGAGGCGAACTGGTCTTCATTCTCTGCGAACAGGAACAGGCCTGTGTGTACGCCGACCACGCCACCGGGCACGGCGAAGGCGTTCATGGTGTCGTTATTCACCACCACGACGTCGAGGGCCTTGTCTTCCAGGGGACTGTATTCGGCGAGGGCCTTGAGGGAGTTTTCCACATACTGCTGCAGCAGTGCGTCGCTGGAGGTGCGGACCTGGCTGCGGAACATGCGCAGCCACATTTCACCCAGTTCTTTCTCCCGCGCTCGCGACACGAGTCCGCTGCTGGTATCACCCAGCTGCGGTAGTTGGATATGGTGGCCATCCTGAGCGGTGGCGGCGATCGGCGTGGTGCCCAGTAGCAGGCCGGCGGTGAGGCCCGCCGCGCCCCGGCGGAGCCGCTGCCAGCAGCGCTTCCAGGAAGGGCTGAATGATGTAAGGATCTCGGTCATATTCTCTACTGCGCCTGCCGGGTTGCCTACCGCTAACACTATACGTAACCCTGTGAGAGTGTCGAGGTTTTGATCAGTTCAGCGGTAAAAGGTTCGATGTGGTGACCCATTGACCCGGTAGCGCCGTTATAATTCGCGGCATTTACGGTTCTTTACCGCTGAACTATGACTGACTCGTCCTTCAACGCCACACCGTCCCCGGAATTTGATTGGGAGTCTGCTTACAGGGTAGATGCCCGCGGGCTTCCCTGCCCGCAGCCTTTGCTGGCCATGCGGCGAGCCATGAAGCAGGTGGCGCCGGGGACACTTGTGCACCTGATCGCCACAGATCCCGCTTCCGAACGGGATATTCGCAGCTTTTGTACCCTCGCTGGTGTACCGTTACGGCGGGTCGAAATCCGCGGCAGCGAGTTTCACTATTGGCTGCAGCCAGCGGACGACGCGCGGTGACCACAGGCGTGCCTGTGGCGTTGAACTGCCAATAACCATTCAGAGTATTGAGAGAACAGGATTTATGCTTGCGATTATTAGGGGTTGGATAAATCGCTATTTCAGCCAGGAAGAGGTGGTACTGCTGGTGCTGCTGTTGCTGGCCGCGATTATCGTGCTGGCAACGCTGGGCCCGGTTCTGGCGCCCGTGCTGGCGGCCCTGGTGATTGCCTTCCTGATGCAGGGCATGGTGCAGCGGCTGCAGACCTGGAAGGCGCCGCACTGGCTGGCGGTCAGCATTGCCTGCCTGGTTCTGGTGGGCACCATTGTTGGCTTGCTGTTCGTGGTGATGCCGATCATCTCCCGCCAGACTGTGCGCTTGTTCTCCGAACTGCCGAACATGATGGACCGTGGCCAGGAGCTGCTGCTGTTGCTGCCGGAGCAGTACCCGCGCCTGGTGACGGCACAGCAGATTGATGAAATTGTGGATACCCTGGGCAGTGAACTGGGAAGCTTGGGGCAGACGGTGCTGACATTTTCCCTGGCCAATCTACCGGTGCTGGCGGGAGTGCTGATTTACCTGGTGGTGGTTCCGATCCTGGTATTTTTCTTTCTCAAGGATTCCGGCAAGTTGTTGGGCTGGTGCGCATCCTTCCTGCCGAACAAGCGGCCCATGCTGCGCCAGATCTGGTATGAAATGAATGATCAGGTCGCCAACTATGTGCGTGGCAAGGTCATCGAGATCGCTATCGTGGCGGTCACCAGTTACGCCGCCTTCCTGCTGCTTGGGGTTAATTATGCGTTGCTGCTGGCGGTGGCGGTTGGCCTGTCGGTACTGATTCCATACATTGGCGCGGCGGTGGTGACGATCCCGGTGGCGGCCATTGGCCTGTTTCAGTGGGGCTGGAGCAGCGAGTTCTTCTGGCTGATGTTTGCTTACGGCATGATTCAGCTGCTCGACGGCAACGTACTGGTGCCTATTCTTTTTTCAGAAGCGGTGAATCTGCACCCGGTGGCCATCATTCTGGCGGTGCTGGTGTTCGGCGGGATCTGGGGGTTCTGGGGGGTGTTTTTTGCGATCCCGCTGGCAACCCTGGCCAAGGCGATCCTGAATGCCTGGCCCACCTCGGAACATCAGGCTGCCTGGCAGGCCCGTGAGGTGGAGGATCTGCCGCAGGAAACCGCGGAATAACCCTGTCTCGCTTACCGGGGATTTGCTAGAGTTCGCCGCCTGTTTCCGGCCCCCGGTTAACCAACTAGGACAATCCATGAGCCATGCCGATACCGTACTGGCAGTCAATAACGACCTGCCAATTCGCACTGACAAGCCCGTCCACAGCGGTAAAGTCCGTTCCGTCTACTGGTTGACCGAAGCGGACAGTCGTCGCCTGATCCAGGAAAAAGGCTACCCGGTGGCACTTGATGCGCCATTGGCGGTGATGGTGATCTCCGACCGGATTTCCGCGTTTGATTGTATCTGGCATGGGGAAGGCGGCCTGCGCGGTGTGCCGGGAAAAGGTGCGGCGCTTAACGCCATCGCCAATCACTGGTTCAAACGATTCAAGGAACAGGGGCTGGCGGATAGCCACATCCTGGATATCCCCCATCCGGCGGTGTGGATTGTGCAGAAGGCGCGCCCGGTCATGATCGAGGCGATTGCCAGACAGTACATTACCGGTTCCATGTGGCGAGCCTACAGCAAGGGCGAGCGCGAATTTTGCGGTATCCAACTCCCGGATGGACTGAGCAAAGACCAGAAACTTCCCGAGCTGCTGATCACCCCGTCTACCAAGGGTATTCTCAAGGGCGTTCCCGGCGTCCCCGAAGCCGACGATGTGAACATCACCCGCCAGAATATCGAAGGCAATTTTGCCGCGTTCAACTTCCGCTGTGCAGAAGACATTGACCGCTACGAGCAGTTGCTGAAAGAAGGCTTCGATGTGATTTCTGCGGAACTGGCCCAGCTGGATCAGGTATTTGTCGACACCAAATTTGAATTTGGCTACGTAACGGATGCGCAGGGCAAGCAAAAACTGATTTACATGGACGAAGTGGGTACGCCTGACTCATCGCGTATTTGGGATGGTGAGCGTTACCGCAACGGCGAAATTGTGGAAAACTCCAAGGAGGGCTTCCGCCAGGCGCTGCTGAACCATTTTCCAGACCCGGATATCCTGCTAAACAAGGACCGTATGGATGAGCGCGAGGCCCTGGCCCGCGACAACGCGCTGCCGGAGGCCATGCTGATGCAGGTGTCGGCCACCTACGTGGGTATCGCGGAAAAGATTATTGGCGAGAAGCTGACCCTGTCGGACAACCCCAAGGCGGAAATTGTCCAGGTACTGCGGGATGACTATGGTCTGATCGACTGAACCCATCGACGGCAAGTGCCGCAGGAATACAAAAAACCCGGCTAGATTGCCGGGTTTTTTGTGCGCCTTGCGTGTGTCTTTGCCGAGAGATCAGGCCGCTTGCAGCGCCTTGCGCACGCTGGCCAGTTTCACACACAGCACAAACACCGACATCGCGGTATCCAGCTCCTCCAGTGGCGGGAAGCTGGGGGCGATACGGATGTTGGTGTTTTCCGGATCTTTACCGTAGGGGAAGGTGGCGCCGGCAGGGGTGAGCTTTACCCCCGCTTCCGCGGACAGGCGAATTACTTCAGAGGCAACCCCCGGGCGTGTGTTGAACGACACAAAGTAACCGCCCTTCGGTGTCTCCCACTCGCCCAGGTCAGAGTCGGCAAAGTTCTTGTCCAGGTGATCCAGCACACAGGCAAACTTCGGGCGCAGGATTTCCGCGTGCTTGTGCATGTGTTCTTTCAGCTGGCTCAGTTCCGGGAACAGCCGGGCGTGGCGCAACTGGTTCACCTTGTCCGGGCCGATGGTCATCGCCGACATTTGCTGTTTCAGCGACGCCAGGTTATCGGGGCTGGCACTGACGAAAGCCACACCAGAACCGGCATGCGTCACCTTGGAGGTGGAGGCAAACTGCAATACGGAATCCGCCGTTTCATTGCCAAGGGTGGCCTCACGAATATTCGGCAGGGCTACCTGGTGATCCAGATCGTGAATCGCATAGGCGTTGTCCCAGAAAATACGAAAACCCGGGTTGGCAAACTTGCCCAGCTGCGCGAGGCGATCCACGGTATCTGCATCGTAGGTGACGCCGGTGGGGTTGGAGAATTTCGGCACACACCAGAGGCCGATGATCTGATCGTCTTCGCGGATTTTTTGCTCGAGCACATCCATGTCCGGGCCGGTGGCGGTCATGGGCACCGTGTCCATGGCAATCCCCAGTTGTTCGCAAATGGCGAAATGGCGGTCGTAGCCCGGCACCGGGCACAGGAACTTGGGCGCACGCATCTCCTTCCAGGGCTGATTGCCGGCAAAGCCGAACAGGTAGCCGGTGAGCACCGCGTGATACATCAGCGTCAGAGAGCTGTTGCCGCCGGCGAGCACTTCCTCAAACGGCACCTGCAAAATGTCGGCGCCCAGCTCACGTGCCGCGGCGATACCTTCCAGACCGCCATAGTTGCGGGTGTCAGTACCATCCGGCGCGCGGTAGTCGCCATTGAGAATCCCGTCGAGACCGTCAGCAAGGCTCAGCTGATCTGCGGCCGGTTTACCTCGGGTAATATCCAGGCTCAGGTTATGCTGGCAAATGCGCTGGTACTGCTGCTCCAGCTCTGCTTCCCACTGTTGCAGTTGTTCGCGTTGGGCGGTCTCGATACGCACGGAAATCCTCTCCTGTTGAAGGGTAATGGGCGGTTTTACTTGCGGGGCAGGAGCTTATCAGTCGCGGGCGGATTACGTCATGCTTTCTGGCATTTTTTTGCGGTAATTCCCGGCGAAAGCGGGGGTTTTCGGCAGAAAATTTGTTTCGTCTGAAACGGTCTGATGGAGCTTGCCCGCTAGTGTTCCTGGGCGGCGAGGATGCGAAAGTCAGAGGCGTATTGCAGTAGGCTCGATTTGAGGTGCGCGCGCTGTTCGGGTGTGGTGCTTGCCAGTATATCGGCAGTCAGGGTGCGTGCCTGCTGGCGCAGTTGATCCTGCATTTGCTGATAGTCTGGCGACCACAGAGACTGGGGGTCTACCAGCAGGTCCCGCAATTTCTTTTCATAGCCCGGTGGCTTGTTGCTTAGGGTGTTGATGAACGTTTTGCTCCATAGCTGGCGCTGGGCATCACGCCGCTTCGGGTCGAAGGTAGTGCTAGCTACCTGGTGGTCGATCATCGCATCCTGCTCCGGAGTGAGGTCGCCTAGCCACCGCTCCGCCTGCTTGCGCATTTCTTTTTCCCGTTTGCGTTTGGACTTCTCCCATTTCTCCAGTGACTTCTCGCGCTCTTCCCGCACATTTTCTGCCAGTCGGTCAATTTGCTGGTCGTCCAGCTGAATCACAATGGGGAGTATCAGATCGCTGAGCATGGTGGCGGAGGCGTGCCAAAAGGTATCGACCTGTTGTTCTATTTCAGCGAGCTTTTTCGCGCTGACGTCTGGCGCGTCCACATCGGCGGCCAGTGATTCCAGGTAACTTGCGTAGCGGGGGAGCTGGGTCTGGCGGTGCCAGCGGTGGAACTCGTCGACACGCTGGGAGAGGAGGTCTTCCTCGGCGCCCTCCAGGTCCAGATATTTATTCAGGTTGCGGTCCATCCACCAGTCCAGGTGACCGTATACCAGGCGCACACTGGAACATCCGGAGCCGAATATAAACAGCAGCAGGATAAACGCGCCAAGCAGCCGGGGAAGCGGTGCAGCAGAGAGCGAAAACGGGTTCGAGGCATTCATGGCGTTAAATATAGATCCTGCCAGATGCCCCCGCGACCCGCTTGCGGTCAATTGATCCAGACTTCCACACGACTGTTTTTTATCGGACTCTGTTCGCTGTCTCCGGTGAGCGGCGCAAAGGCACCCACGGACATGATCCGGCTGTCGCCCATCTGGTGCTCCCGCAGTAGTGCACCCTGTACTTTCAGCGCGCGGAAGCGGGAAATCAGGTCGGAAATATTGCGGTTCGCTTTGTAGTCAGAGAAGCCCACCAGTGTCAGCGACAGGTCGTGATTTTCCTCTTGTGCCATAAAGTCCTGCAACCGGTGCAGGTCCCGCAGGGCCCGGTTATCCAGCTCGGTACTGCCGTCGGCAAAGCGGAACGAAATGCTCAAGCGCGATCCGGTTTCCATTAGCTCGCGGTAGTTGTCCGGTGCATTGGCATAGGCTGGTACCTGCAAAGCCACCGGTGTCAGGTTGATAAACCCGACATCGGCCACGATCTGCTGACCGGCGTGGGATTCGACAAAGTGGATAAAGGCATCCACATGCGCGTTGTAGCGCCCTGGGTTGCGATACAGGTATAGGCGGCGGGTGAGCGGGAAATCCTCGGTGGCGATGATGCCGCGGTCGGGCACAATGGCCGCCAGCTCACCGGCCTTGACCGCCACTTTCCGAAGGCCCTCGGCGTCCGCGTAGGGCAGGTAGCCAATGGCGGCCGGATCCCGTTGCACCAGTGCGCGGGTCTCGTGGTTGCCGGAAACTTCATACGCAAACGCCTCTGTAGGTCGGCTGGCGTCGAACACTTCGCTGTCAAAGGTGGCGCGGGTGCCGGATTCGATATCTCGGTGCAGTGGCCGAATCGGTAGGTCTGGGCCACCCAGTTGTGCCCAGTTGCGAATGTCACCACGATAAATTCGCGCCAGCTGGTCCAGGCTCAGCTGGGATACCGGGTTGTGCGCGTGCACCGCCACGACCAGTGCATCAAGCCCGATCACGTGCTCCGCCTGGGGGCCGGTAAAGTCGCCAAAGCGCTTGAGCATGGCGATTTCCGCTGGCTTGATCCGCCGTGATGCCATACCGATGTCGGCACTGTTTTCGTTGAGGGCTTTAAAACCCGTGCTGGAACCCAGCGCAATGATAGGGACGACCACCGGCTTGCCCTGAAGCGTGGCGGTGATCCAGTGCTGTTCGCCCTCGCTGCGTTGAGCGATTTTTGTTGCGCCAATTGAGCGCAGGTAGCTTTTTACCTGCGCCGGGGCGAGATCGGCACCGATGGTGTTGGAGCCGGTAAGGCGGAAGAGCGTGGTGTCGCCTGGCTCAGACGCCATGCCGCTGGAACCCAGCAGGTAAAGTGCTGCGGCCACCAACGTGCGTGATACATACTTAAAGGCTCGGCAGCGTCCCATCCCTATCTCCTGTTGCTTCTGATTCCTTGGGTTGCCTGGTGCAGGCAGTGCGTCGGGCTGTGCCCGGGCACTTCTTTATCAGACTGAGATGTCTGGTTGCCCTGCGCTGGGCGCGCGCTTTATCGCAGAAAAATGTGACAGATTTGTTTCAGTCGCGCCTGAGCTGGCTGGCGGCATGCCGGAGGCCGCGCCAGTCGGGCGTTGTCCGTGTCTATTGCTGATTTGCCAGGGGCGCTCAAAGCCCCCTCAGCGGCGGCTGATTCGGCTCTATTGCCTTCAGGTAGGGCAGAGAGGGGGCCTATAATTCGGTGCTTGAGGGATTTTTTTTGAAAAAGGGCATGACAACGCTGTCATTTGTCTTGTAGTATTTCTTCCATATTGGCACAGACGTCAATCAAGGCGTCGCGCCGGATCCTCTGGGGAGCAAGTGATTGCAGTGGGGAATCCGGTGAAGACAGATAACAATAGAATTCTTAGGGGCCGCTTCAGATGGTTGCTTTGAGAGACAGTAGGGACATTCTTTACGTTGGCGTCGATGGCGGTGGCAGTAAGTGCCGCGCGTCCATTTTTGATGCCGACAATCGTCTACTGGGTACCGGTGTGTCCGGACCTGCGAACCCCCTTCACGGCTACGCACAGACCATTGACTCCATAGTCCGCTCGGCCGCACTGGCCGTGGCCGATGCCGGCATGCCCGCGGAAACGCTCGGGGAGCTGGTGGCGGGTGTTGGTCTGGCGGGCGTCAACATGCCCCGCCTGTTCAACGAGATGAATGCCTGGGCACACCCCTTCAAGCAGATGTTCCTCACCACCGACCAGCACTCCGCTTGCCTCGGCGCCCACCGTGGCGGCGACGGCGCAGTCATTATTGCCGGCACCGGTTCCGTCGGTTATTCCTGGGTCAACGGCCACAGCGAGATCGTCGGAGGCCACGGATTCCCGCACGGCGATAAAGGCAGCGGTGCCTGGCTGGGGATGGAAGCGGTGAAGTATCTGCTCATGGCCATGGAAGGGCTGGCGGCGACGTCCATGCTGCAGCGTGAATTGCAAAAGGCGCTGGGTACCGATGACCCCTACGATGTGATCGAAATGATGGCGGGCAAGCCTTCCAGTCAGTACGCCAAGCTGGCGGTGCCGGTGGTGGAGTGCGCAGAGGCCGACTGCCCGGTTGCTGTTTCCATCATGCGCGGTGGTGCGGCCTACATCAGTGATCTCGCGGAAAAATTAATGGAAAGCAAGCCGCCGCGGCTGGCCATGATCGGCGGTCTGGCGCCCCGTCTGAAGCCCTGGCTGAAGCCGCGGGTTGCCGAGCGGGTGTCCGACCCGCTGGATCCGCCGGAACTGGGCTGTGTCTACTTCGCGCAGCACTCACTGGCTGCGCTGGGCGAGGGTGAAACCCGGCCCGCGGAGAAGGGCGATGCAAAAGCGCTCTTTGGATAAGGGCGCGAACGAGTTAGAACACACAGGTTGCCAGGCTGCAGTTTGTTAACTGCCCAGTCCGGTGACCGTAGCCATACGCATTTTACGGACAGATTTTATGAGCGCAGTGACTTCTGCTGAAGCCAGCAAGGCGGAAACCTCTATGACAATGACAGTAATGGAAACCGAGGCTCGTGAGGCCCCGAGCCGGATTGCCGAACAGCTGAAAAACAATGCGCCGATCATGGACGCGCTCGGCGAGCGCCTGCGCAACAAGCCGCCGCGATTTGTCATGATCGTTGGGCGTGGCTCCTCGGATCACGCCGGCGTATTTGCCAAGTACCTGATTGAAATCGAAACCGGCACGCCCACCTTTGCTGCGGCGCCGTCTGTCTCCAGTGTCTATGGCAAAAAGCTGAAGCTGGAAGACGCACTGGTCATCGTTATTTCCCAGTCCGGGCGCAGCCCGGACATTCTGGCGCAGGCGCAGATGGCGAAGGATGCCGGCGCCTATACCGTGGCGCTGGTGAATGATGAGACTGCACCGATCAAAGACATTGTGGATCAGGTGGTGCCGCTGAAAGCCGGCCCTGAACTGGCGGTCGCCGCAACCAAGAGCTACCTGTGTACCCTGTCTGCGGTTCTGCAGCTGGTAGCCAACTGGACCCAGGACGACGACCTGATGGCCAGCGTGGAACAATTGCCGCAAACCCTGACTGACGCCATTGAATCCGACGTGCAGCTGCGCCCGGAAGACCTTGCCGCGGTGAAAAACCTGGTGGTCCTGGGGCGTGGTCCCGGTTACGGCATTACCCGTGAGCTGGCACTCAAGCTGAAAGAAGTGTGCAGCGTGCACGCGGAGTCCTTCTCCAGCGCCGAGTTTCTGCACGGCCCGGTCACTCTGGTGGAGCAGAAGCTCACGGTGGTGAATGTGCCCATCGAAGATGAGTCTTATCAGGCGCACAGTGAGCAGATCGCCGATATCATTCGCCGCGGCGGTACCCTGATCAACCTGCACGTGCCGAGCAAAGGTGTACACCCGCGCGTTGCGCCACTGGCGCTGCTACAGCGCTTTTACCTCGACGTGGCACATGTTGCCGTCAGTCGCGGTATTAATCCGGACGAGCCGGCGGGCCTGAAGAAAGTTACCCAGACCGTGTGAAGGCGCAGTGTGATGCTGCAGGTAGTTTGACGAACGGGTGATGGAGCGCAGGAGCGGGCAAGTGGTACAGACATTTATCGCAGACAAGTTATTCGACGGCGAGCAGCTGCATACCAATGCGGCGGTGTCTGTTGAGGGCGGTAAAGTGATTGCCCTCGGCGGCGAGCCGGCGGCCGGTGCGGTGCGCCTGAAAGGCATGCTGGCGCCCGGACTGATTGATGTCCAGGTTAATGGTGGCGGCGGTGCGCTGTTTAACAACGACACCACCGTCAACGCGCTTGGCAAAATGTCAGCGGCCCATGCCCGCTACGGTACCACCGGATTTATGCCCACCCTGATCACCGATCAGGTGGACGTGATGCAAAGGGCGGCGGATGCCGTCAGTGCTGCACTCAAGGAGGGTGTGCCCGGGGTTCTAGGTGTGCACTTTGAAGGGCCGCACCTGAGCACGCCCAAAAAAGGCACCCACGAAGAAAAATTTATTCGCCCGCTTAGCGAAGAAGAGCTGGCGATTTATGGTCGCGACGACCTGGGCCTGAAAATGGTCACTCTGGCACCGGAAAATGTCTCGCCAGGGGATATTCGGAAGCTGGTCGATCTTGGGGTAAGGGTTTGCCTCGGGCACTCCAATGCCGATGGCAAGACGGCCGCCGCGGCGGTTGCGGCGGGGGCCACCGGGTTCACGCATCTGTATAACGCCATGTCGCCGTTGCATTCGCGCGACCCGGGCATGGTGGGGACGGCACTGATCAGCGATGGCTGCTGGTGTGGCCTGATCGCCGACGGCCACCATGTCAGTGCCGAAGCCATGACCCTGGCCCTGAAGGCCAAGCCGCGTGGCAAGATCATGCTGGTGACTGACGCCATGTCACTGGTGGGGAGCGAAGAAAAAAGTTTTCCGCTGTTTGACCGCATCGTGACGCGCGATGGCGACAAGCTGACATCCACCACCGGTGAGCTGGCTGGTTCACACCTCGACATGATCGGCGCAGTGCGCAATATCCGCGAGTGGTGCGGTGTGGAATTGACCGAAGCCCTGCGTATGGCCGGGCTTTACCCAGCGCAGTATCTGGGTTGCGAGGGCGGCCGTATTGCCGCGGGCGCCAGCGCGGATCTGATTTTACTGAGCGACGATCTACAGGTGCAGCGAACCTGGATCGGCGGGCAGGAAGTGTTCTCTGCGGGCTGATGCCCACGTATTCAACAACAACTGATGACGATGTTTAACGACGCTCAATAACGATAATTAAAGGTGAATTTATGACTACCGCAGCGATTACTCCAAGCGAAACGCGCAGCAGCGTTTTGCCGATGGCCATCATCGGTTTGCTGTTCTTTATCTTTGGTTTTGTGACCTGGTTAAACGGGGCGTTGATCCCCTTCCTGCAGACCATCTGTGAACTCAGTGCCTTCCAGGCCATGCTCGTAGCGTCGGCGTTCTATATTGCCTATACCGTGATGGCGCTGCCGATGGCAGCCATTATCGAGCGCACCGGCTACAAAACCGGTATGGCGCTGGGGCTGGCGCTGGTTGCCGTCGGGGCCCTGATTTTTATTCCCGCCGCTTACAGTCGTATGTTCGGCATTTTCCTGTTGGCCCAGTTTGTGGTGGGTTCGGGTCTGACCATTCTGCAGACCGCTTCCAACCCCTACGTGGTGCGCGTCGGCTCTCCGGAAACCGCAGCGGTGCGGATCTGTGTCATGGGGCTGCTGAACAAGGGTGCCGGCATTGTGGCGCCGCTGGTATTCGCCGCACTGGTGATGTCTGGCATCAGCGGTGTCAGCGATGCCGAGCTGGCCGTGCTGTCTTCCACCGCCAAAGACGCCAAGCTGGACGAGCTGGCGGGGCAGCTGGTTTCTCCGTACATCGGTATGGCGATTCTCGGATTTGTACTGGCCGTCGCCATGATGTTCGCACCACTGCCGGATATTGAAGATGAAGTGGTGGAAGGTCAGGAAGAGATGGCGGTAAACCTGCCCGCGCTGCTGAAGTTTCCGCAGCTGATTCTGGGTTCCATCGCGCTGTTCTTCTACGTGGGCGTGGAGGTAATCGCCGGTGACGCTATTGGCTTGCTGGGCAAGCAGGCCGGGCTGGATACGGCGGTCGCGTCCGTGCTGACGTCCTACACGATGGTGTTCATGGTGCTGGGTTATATCTGGGGCACCATCGCTATTCCGCGCTTTATCAGCCAGCAGACTGCGCTGTTGATCTCTGCGGTCATGGGAATTGTGTTCACGTTCGCGGTAATGGCCGGCTCTATGGAAAGCACCGTAATGTCCTCCGCGACCCTGGCGCTGTTCGGCCTGCCCGAGATTCCCAATGCGGTCTACTTCGTTGCACTGTTGGGCTTCGCCAATGCCATGTGCTGGCCCGCAATCTGGCCGCTGGCGCTGGAAGGTTTGGGCAAGTTCACCTCCAAAGGTGCTGCGCTTCTGATCATGGGTATCTCCGGTGGTGCGGTCCTGCCGCCGCTGTACGGCCACTTTGCCGATACCGGCGACGGTCAGCTGGCCTACGTGATCTCGATTCCGGCTTACCTGTTTATTCTGTTTTACGCGCTGAAAGGCCACAAGATGCGTAGCTGGAAGTAAGTTGCCAGTACGTGCTACGGAATTCCAGGCGCATCGTAATTCGTCAGTTTTGAAAGTGTATTGGATGTTGTTTTGAAAAGGATTTTTTTTCTATCAACTTCTTTACGAAGTTTCTCTCTTTGGTTCTCGTCATCTTTGCCCTCCTTGTGAGGGCTTTTTTTTGCCAACAAAAAGCCCTCGATAGACAGAGGGCTTGTGGGTGTTCGCTGCGGGATGAACACTCCGGTGGGCGCTATACGCCAGCATAATGCAGGGGGAGAGAGACCAGGGAGGGGATAAGCGGCGACGAGGCCGCACATCGGTTTATCGTACGGGCGAGTCGCCGGTAGAGTCGCGCACCAGTAATTCGGGCACGAATTTTTTGATGATCCCCGCATCTTTGTTGGCGGCGGCGCTTTCCGCCGCGCTCTTGCTGCGCGCCTTGTTCAATACCAGAGCCGCGGCACACTTGGCGATTTCATTATTTGGCTGGTGCGCGGTGGTCAGTTTGGGCCAGGTCTGGCGGGAGAAGGGGCTGTCCTCGAAGCCGACGATGGAAAGCTGCTCGGGAATTTCGATGTGCATCAGTCGCGCAGCAAACAGCGCACCCGCCGCCATCTCGTCGTTACTGGCAAAAATAGCGGTGGGTGGGTTGTCCCGCTCCAGCAGTTGCTTCGCACCGGATACACCGGAGTCGAACGAGTACTCGCCGGCAACAATAAGCTCTGGCTCGATGGTGATTCCCGCCTGCTGCAGCGCTTCCTTGTAGCCATCCAGTCGCCCGTGGGTGGAAATGTGTTCCTCACCACCACACAGAAAACCGATGCGCTTGTGGCCGTGCTCAATCAGGTGTTTGGTGATGTCGAAGGCGGCCGCGGTATCGTCGACCTGAATGCAGTTTTCTTCGTCGCCCTCGGCGGCGCCACTGGAAACAATGCGCACATAGTCGAGGCCGAGCTTTTTCACTTCATCGATGACGGCCTGGGTTTCGGAGAAGGGCGGTGTGAGCACCACGCCGGCTACCTTGGAATGCTCCACCAGTGCTCGCAACTCGTCGTTTACGGTGTCGGACTTCGAGTTGCTGGGGTGAATGAGCAGCTCGTAACCCCGGGCCTTGCAGGCTTCAAGGATGCCGTTCTGCATATCGATCACATAGTAGGCATTGGGGTTGTCGTAGATCAGGGCAATGGTATAGCTGCGCGTACCGGCCAGGTTGCGCGCCGCCAGATTGGGCTGATAGTGAAGTTCCTCCACCGCATCCATCACTTTCTTGCGGGTGGCGGGCCGGACCGATGGCTCGTTATTGATGACCCGGGAAACGGTCTTGATCGACACGCCGGCGAGTGCCGCGACGTCGTTGATGGTGCTCTTCATGGTCGGCAATGTTCCTTATCCATACCCAGCCGCGCAGTTTACCTGTTTGCGGGCTGCGCGACGACGGCTTAGTAGTCATTTATTCCCAGTGCGGGGATGCCTGTGTAAAAAAACGGATTTTCCCGGCAAATCCCCTCAATCTTAGTGCTTTTTTGCGGCTGTTACCGTGTTCGACGGAATCGCGGGCGAGTGATAGAAGATTTGTGAAACAAAACTACAAACGCGATTGACAGGGTGTGAGGGCTATGTGACTCTTTGGGCTTCATGACAGCGTTGTCATTTTCTGTGGCGGCATGCCAAAACCGGCAGGCCAAAGCGCTGTCTGTACGACCAACAAGAATAACCGGTGCCCGCCACTAACCGGCGGGGGCCACTTTCAGGGGGCTCACCATGCATAACGCATCTTCTTATTCCGCCATTTCCCAGTCTGAGACCTGGCGTGCGCTGCAGGCGCAGGCGAAGCAGCTCAAGCAGCGCCGTCTTTCCGACCTGTTCGCCGATGATCCTCTGCGGGCCAGGGACTTTTCCCTGGAACTGCCCCAGTTTTTGCTGGATTACTCGAAAAACCCGATCGACCGTCCGGTTTTTGTAAATTTATTACGCTTAGCGCGGGAAGCCGGGCTGGAGCAGTGGCGGGACGATTTTTTCGCCGGCAAACCCATAAATGTCACCGAGGGGCGGCCGGTTCTGCATCCCGCGCTGCGCGGAGGTTTGAGCGCAGATGTTGAAGTTGACGGGGTATCCGTCACCGGGGCGGTTGAGGCTGAGCTGCAGCGCTTGAAAGAGCTTGTAGTTTTACTACATAATGGCGACCTGACGGGCTGCAGCGGTAAAAGGATCACCAATGTGGTCAATCTTGGCGTCGGTGGCTCCCATCTCGGACCACAGACCGTCATCGAAGCGCTGCGTGCCCATCGGAAGGGTGATGTCGCAGTGCACTTTGTCTCCAATGTGGATGGAGCCCAGCTCACGGACGTGCTGGCCGGCCTGGATGCCGAATCGACCCTGTTTATCGTTTCGTCGAAGACCTTCACGACCGGCGAAACAATGACCAACGCACGCAGTGCCCTCAGCTGGCTGCAGCGTGCGATGCCGGAGAGGCCGGCAGAAACGCTGCTGCAGCAACACTTTATTGGTGTGACTGCGAGCCCGGGCAAGGCGCAGCAGTTTGGCATCCCGCCTGAGCGGATCTATCGCTTCTGGGATTGGGTTGGCGGCCGCTACTCGCTGTGGTCGGCGATTGGGCTGCCCATCGCCATTGCCTGCGGCTTTGAGCATTTCCGCGCGCTGCTGGATGGCGCTGCAGAAATGGATCGCCACTTCCGGGAAGCGCCACTTGAGCACAATGCGCCGGTCATTCTGGCATTGCTGAGTGTCTGGCACTGCACGTTCATGGGCTATCCCGCGCATGCGGTTTTGCCTTACAACCAGGCGCTGCACATGTTGCCTGCTTATCTGCAGCAGGCAGATATGGAGAGCAACGGCAAGTCGACCAATCGCGCTGGTGGGGAGGTGGATTACGCCACCGGCCCACTGATCTGGGGGCAGACCGGGATCAACGGGCAGCATGCGTTCTATCAGTATCTGCACCAGAGCCCGGAAGTGGTGCCGGCGGACTTTATCGGCACCGTGGCCCCCGGGCATGAGCTGAACGGGCATCACGAGGTGCTGCTGGCCAACATGTTCGCCCAGAGCCAGGCTCTGATGAACGGCGTGGATGCAGAGTCAGTGTCGCGAGAGCTGGCAGCCAGGGGGCTGTCGCAAGAAGAAATAAAAAGGCTTACTCCTTTCAAAGTGCATAGGGGTGGAAAGCCCAGTAACACAATACTCTTGAAAGAGTTGGACCCCCGATCGCTGGGAGCGTTGATAGCACTCTACGAGCATAAAATTTTTGTTCAGGGTGTGATTCTACAAATTTATTCCTTTGATCAGTGGGGCGTGGAACTTGGTAAAGGTCTGGCCAGCAAGCTGGAGCCAAAATTGGCTGCCGGTGACCTGTCCGGCGAAGACGGTTCAACGGCCCAGCTGATCGAATACTACCGCCGGGTAAACGGCGCGGTTACGTCCACGGAGCTGCCTGAGGTTGGGGTGGCTGAGCCTGCTGGAGAACAGGCTTAACATCAGCGTGCGACGGACTGATAAAAAAACGAAGAGTTAAACAAATGGCAAACAAAACAGTGGTAAACAGTCGCATTCAGGCGGTTACCGACCGGATCATCCGCCGTAGCGAAGACACCCGGGCCAGCTACCTGGCACAGGTGGAACATGCCCAGGGCAAGGGGCGCGCGCGCCACAAATTGTCCTGTGGGAATCTCGCGCACGCCATGGCGGCGTCCAGTGATCATGACAAGAACCTGATCGCCTCCGGACAGGGCCCCAACCTGGCCATCATTAATGCCTACAACGATATGTTGTCGGCCCACCAGCCCTACGGCACCTACCCGGAAATGCTCAAGGCGGAAGCGCTCCGCAACGGCGCCACCGCACAGGTGGCCGGTGGCGTGCCGGCCATGTGTGACGGCGTCACCCAGGGGCAGCCGGGGATGGAGTTGTCCCTGTTTTCACGCGACGTGATTGCCATGGCGACGGCCATCTCCCTGTCCCACGATATGTTCGATGGCGGCATGTACCTGGGTATTTGCGACAAGATCGTGCCCGGTCTGGTGATCGGCGCGCTCTCGTTCGGTCACCTGCCTGCTGTATTTATTCCCGCCGGCCCGATGCCCACCGGTTTGGCGAACGCGGAAAAAGTGCGCATTCGTCAGCTGTACGCGGAAGGTAAGGTCGGCCGTAAAGAGTTGCTGGAGGCGGAGAGCGCTTCTTACCACAGCCCGGGCACCTGCACCTTTTACGGCACCGCCAACAGCAACCAGATGCTGGTGGAAATCATGGGCCTGCAACTGCCGGGCAGCTCTTTTGTCAATCCCGGCACCGAGCTGCGGGACGCGATGAACAAAGAGGCGGTCAAGCAACTGGTGCAGATCACCGAGCCCAGCAATTACACGCCCATTGCCAAAATTCTCTCCGAAAAAGCGTTCGTCAACGGCATCATCGGCCTGCACGCAACCGGTGGTTCCACCAACCACACCATGCACCTGATCGCCATGGCGCGAGCCGCCGGTATCCAGATTACCTGGCAGGACATGGCGGAACTCTCCGAAGTGGTGCCGCTGCTGTGCCACGTGTACCCGAACGGCACCGCGGACATCAACCACTTCGCCGCCGCTGGCGGTATGCAATACCTGATTCGCGAACTGCTGAATGCGGGCCTGCTGCACAACGATGTGGCCACCGTACTCGGCGATTCCGGCATGGAGCCTTACACCTACGATCCGTTCCTGAATGATGGCAAGGACGGCTTGGTGTGGCGGCCAACCGCGGAAGAGTCCGGCAACCCGGACATCATCCGCCCCGCGGCAGATCCTTTCTCCAGCCATGGTGGCCTGCAGTTGTTGAAGGGCAACCTGGGCAACAGCGTGATCAAGGTGTCCGCGCTGAAAACCCCGCAGCTGAAAGTCAAAGCGCCGGCGGTGGTGTTCAACAGCCAGGACGACATGCTGGATGCGTTCAAGGCGGGTGAGCTGGAAAAAGATTTTGTGGCCGTAGTGCGATTCCAGGGGCCGCAGGCCAATGGTATGCCGGAGCTACACAAATTGACGCCGTCCCTCGGCGTATTGCAGGACCGCGGTTTTAAAGTGGCGCTGGTTACCGACGGCCGTATGTCTGGCGCCTCCGGTAAAGTGCCGGCGGCCATCCATCTTTCTCCGGAAGCACTGGAAGGTGGCGTAATCGCAAAAATCCAGGATGGAGATATTGTAGAGCTGGACGCGGAAGCCGGTGTTCTCAAAGTACATGTGAGTGATGAAGAGCTGGCGGCACGCGCGCCAGCGGAGTGCGATCTGTCCGCCAATGCCACAGGCATGGGGCGCGACCTGTTTACCAATATGCGCAAGCTCGCCAGCGGCGCAGAAACTGGTGGCAGCATTCTTTTTTAACTGAATTCAGCAGCGCTCGCTGATAGGTGGGCGCGGCAATGGCTTGAGAGCAAAAACAATGGCTAACGCATTCGACATGGTACTTTTTGGCGGTGGCGGCGATCTGTCACTGCGCAAACTGATCCCGGCCCTGTACCGGGCGTATATTGAAGGTGGCTTGAATCCGGATTCCCGTATCTTGCCGGTGTGTCGTCGCCAGGAAGACGCGGACGTCTACCTGAAAACCGCACAACAGGCATTGAAGACCCATCTGCGTGATGGCGAGTACAGTGATAAAAACTGGAAAGGCTTTAGCGCACAGCTGCGCGCGGTAGCGCTGGATATTTCCAAGCCGGATGAGCAATGGGATAGCCTGGTGGATATCCTCGGCAAGGATACCGAGCGCACGCGCCTGTTTTACCTCGCCATCCCTCCGGCGGTATTCGGCCCCTGTTGTGAAAACCTGTCGGTAAAAGGTCTGATCCACGAGAACTCACGGGTAGTGGTAGAGAAGCCCCTGGGCTATAACGCGAAAACTTCCGACGAAATCAACAGCAAAATTGCCGAGTTCTTCCCGGAAGAAAGCATTTTCCGCATCGACCACTACCTGGGTAAGGAAACCGTTCAGAACCTGCTGGCACTGCGTTTCAGCAATGTTTTGTTTGAACACCTGTGGGATGCGAAAACCATCGACCACATCCAGATCAGTATTTCCGAAACCGTGGGCCTCGAGGGGCGCGCGGGCTTTTACGATGACACCGGTGCAATGCGCGATATGGTGCAGAACCACCTGCTGCAGTTGCTGTGCCTGATTGCGATGGAGTCACCCAACAGTATGTCCGCGCGCAATATCCGCTCGGAAAAAATCAAAGTGCTTGAAGCACTGCGCCCGCTGACCGAACAGGAAGTAGACCGGAATATTGTGCGTGGGCAATACGTAGCCGGTGGCCTGGGGACTGAACTGGTTCCGGGCTACCTGGAAGAGCTCAAGGCGCCTAACAGTACCACTGAGACGTTTGTGGCCATTCGCGCGCACATTGATAACTGGCGCTGGACTGGTGTGCCTTTCTACCTGCGTACCGGCAAGCGTATGGAAAAGCGCTGCGCGGAAATCGTTATCCAGTACAAAAATGTATCCCACAGTGTGTATCAGCCTGAAGCGGGCAAAGTGTTGCCCAATCGCTTGGTCATCCGCCTGCAGCCGGAAGAGAGCATCAAGCTGGTATTGATGGCCAAGAAAATGGACAGCCTCACTATGGAGCTGCAGCCGGTGGAGTTGAACCTCACCCTGTCGGATACCTACGACAGCTTCAAGAGTGATGCTTACAAGCGCCTGATGCTGGATGCTGCGGCGAATAATTCTGCACTGTTTATTCATCGTGAAGAGGTTGCTGCGGCCTGGGCCTGGGTTGATCCGATCATCGATCACTGGCGCGACACCGCCAATCAGCCGCAGCTATATCGCGCTGGTACCTGGGGGCCGCAGGCATCCAATCAGCTATTAGCTGAAAACGGCCACCACTGGTTCAACCCCTGAGTGGTTGCGTAAACCATTAACAAGGTCTGATTGACATGGTTGAAGAGAAATTTTTTGCCGATCGAGAGCGACTCACTCTGGCGCTGGCCAATGAGTGCGCCGCAGCGTTGCACGCGGGAATCAAGGCCAATGGCCAGGCCACGTTCCTGGTCAGCGGTGGGAGCTCTCCCGAGCCGGTATACCGTGAGCTCTCCCGTCGCCCACTGCCGTGGAACAACGTCAACGTGGCGCTGGTGGATGAGCGCTGGGTGGAGAAAGGTGAGCCCGGCAGTAACCAGACATTTATCAGCAACAGCCTGTTGCAAAACGAAGCGGCGAAAGCGCCTTGCCTGGGAATGAAAAACGCTGCCCAGACACCGGCAGAGGGCGAGGCCGACTGCGAGCGCGCCTATCAAGAGCTGCCGAGGCCTTTCGATGTGTGCGTTCTGGGAATGGGGAACGATGGACACACGGCGTCTTTCTTCCCGTTCGCTGATGGATTGGCCGAAGCGCTGGATGTGAAATCCACCAAGCTGTGCAAGGCCATTACCGCGAAACAGAGTGCGGTAACTGGCGCGCACACTGAGCGAATGACCCTGACGCTTGCCGCGATTTTGCAGGCAAAGGAAATCAAGCTGCTGATCACTGGGGAAGAAAAACTGAAAGTTTATCGCCAGGCCCTGTTGGGCGATGACGAGCAGGAAATGCCAGTGCGCAGCATCCTCAAGCAGGGGCTAAAGCCTGTGACTGTGTACTGGGCCCCCTGAAGAAATAAGCAAAAATTAAAGTTTTAGGAAGTGAAGATGCAACAGACTCTGGTACCCGTGTTGGAACAAGCTGGCGTAGTGCCGGTAATCGTAGTTGATAAGGTGAGCGACGCACTGCCACTGGCGCAGGCGCTGGTCGAAGGCGGCCTGAACGTGCTGGAAGTGACCTTGCGCACTGAGGCGGCACTGGCCGCCGTAGAGGAAATCGCCAAGCACTTACCGGATGCCCACGTGGGGACTGGCACTGTTCTGAACGGTGATGATATCCGTCGCTCTGTAAATGCTGGTGCCACCTTTATGGTCAGCCCTGGCGCAACCGAAGCGTTGCTGGATGCGGCCGAAGACACCGGTGTTCCGCTGCTGCCCGGTGCAGCAAATCCATCCGAAGTCATGCGTTTGCTGGAGCGCGGGTATCACTACCAGAAGTTTTTCCCCGCTGAAGCGGCCGGTGGCATCCCTATGCTGAAATCCATTGGTGGCCCTCTGGGTAAAGTGAAGTTCTGCCCAACGGGTGGTGTGAGCCCGCAGAATGCCAAGGATTACCTCAACCTGTCCAACGTCGTTTGTGTGGGTGGGTCCTGGATGGCAGCACCGAAGCTGGTGGCGGAAAAGAACTGGGCGGAGATTACTCGCCTGGCAAAAGAGGCCTCCTTGCTGAAAGGCTAAGGCCGCGCCTGGACTCGTTGCCGAATAGAACTGCGTGCCGGGGGGGGGTATACCCGGTGCCCCGATACAAAATCATAAATTTTCAAAACACAGAGGGTGTAGCGATATGAAACTCAGAATTGCTATCAATGGCTATGGCCGAATCGGCCGCAATGTAACGCGTGCGATCTATGAATCCGGATACAACGATCGCATCCAGCTGGTTGCCATCAATGATTTGGCTCCGGTGGAAGCCAACGCACACCTCACCCGGTTCGACACCGTGCACGGGCGCTTTACCACAGAGGTTGCCGTCGAAGGCGAAAACCTGGTGATTGGTGGTGACATGGTCAAGGTGTGCCAGGAGCGCAATCCTGCTGCGCTGCCCTGGGGCGAGTTGGAAGTAGATCTGGTGCTCGAATGCACCGGTCTGTTTACCGGTAAGGAAGCGGCTTCCCAGCACATGCAGGCTGGTGCCAAAGCGGTGCTGATTTCTGCTCCTTCTGGCGATGCCGACCTCACCGTGGTCTACGGTGTGAATGACGACAAACTGACCGCAGAGCACAAAGTTGTGTCCAATGCGTCCTGTACCACCAACTGTCTGGCTCCGGTGGCCAAAGTGCTGAACGAAGCCATTGGCATCGAGCGCGGCTTCATGACCACGGTACACGCGTATACCAACGACCAGAATACCCAGGATGCGGTGCACAAGGATATTTACCGTGCACGCGCTGCCGCGGACAACATGATCCCGACCAAGACCGGCGCCGCCGCCGCTGTGGGCCTGGTGCTGCCAGAGCTGAAAGGCAAGCTGGATGGAATGGCGGTGCGAGTACCCGTCAACAATGTCTCCCTGGTGGACTGCCAGTTTATCGCCAGCCGCGAAACCACTGTGGACGAGATCAATGCGATCATGAGCGACGCCGCGGGCACCATCAAGGGCGGTGTTCTGTCGTTCTGCGAGCAGCCGCTGGTATCTGTGGATTTCAACCACACTTCTGCTTCCAGCCACTTTGACGCCAATCACACCCGTGTAAACGGCAACCTTGTGAAAGTCATGGCCTGGTACGACAACGAGTGGGGATTCTCTCACCGTATGCTCGACACCAGCCTGGCAATGGCCAAAGCGCTGGGCCTGTAAACTGGCTCAATGCCTGTGGCTGCGGTAGCAGTCAGATAGCGGAAAAGCTATCGCGCCGGGGTGGGTGCAATACCCGCCCCGGTTTTGTTTTCTGCAGTCAGCGTTGGCTGCCATAAGAACAAAGTCCGTCTCACTCCCAATCGATAAACGAATACGACCACTATGATTCGCCATACAAAAATTGTTGCCACACTTGGCCCGGGTACCGACAAGCCTCGCGTCATCGACGAGATTATCCGCGCCGGCGTCAATGTCGTGCGCCTGAACTTTTCCCACGGCAGTGCCGACGATCACCGCAAGCGTGTGGAAGAGGTGCGTCGTGCATCCGCTGAGCAAAACCGTCTGGTCGCCGTACTGGGCGATCTGCAGGGCCCCAAGATCCGCATTGCCCGCTTCGCCGAGGGCAGCATCTTTCTCGAGAACAATGCCGAGTTCACCCTCGACGCCGACTGCCCGAAAGAGGGCGGAAACCAGCAGCGCGTTGGTGTGGACTATCCGTCGCTGATCGCTGACTGCAAACCGGGGAATATCCTGCTACTGGATGACGGCAAGATTCGCCTGGAAGTGACTGGCGGCACCCAAAGCAAGTTGTTCTGTCGGGTATTGCAGGGCGGCAAGCTCTCCAATAACAAGGGGATCAACTTGCTGGGTGGCGGGCTGTCGGCACCGGCACTGACCGAAAAAGATTACGAAGACATCAAACTTGCCGCTGAACTGGACGTGGATTTTCTGGCGGTAAGTTTTCCGCGCAGTGGCGAAGATCTGGAAATTGCGCGGCAAGCTCTGCGCAACGCTGGTAGCAATGCCGCGATCGTCGCCAAGGTCGAGCGTGCCGAGGCCGTGGGCAGCGATGAGCAGATGGACGATATTATCCTCGCGTCGGACGTCATTATGGTCGCGCGCGGAGATCTGGGTGTGGAGATCGGCGATGCCGCGCTGGTGGGCGTACAGAAAAAACTGATCAATCGGGCCAATGCACTGAACCGCGGCGTAATCACCGCGACCCAGATGATGGAGTCGATGATTACCAATCCGACCCCGACGCGCGCCGAGGTGATGGACGTGGCCAACGCGGTGCTCGACGGTACCGATGCGGTTATGTTGTCGGCGGAAACGGCCGCGGGCGACTTCCCGGTTGCGGCCGTCGAGTCCATGGCCGAAGTGGTGGTCGGTGCCGAACAGTATCTGGGCACCACCACACGTCCGGCGGCAGACCGCTCTGCATCGGAAACCATTGATACGGTCATTGCCCAGGCCGCAATCGAATCCGCAGCACGGGTGGAAAACCTGTGTGCGGTAGCGGCACTGACCGAGTCCGGTCGCACCCCGCGCATCATGTCCCGGGCCACTTCGCAGCTGCCGATTTACGCCCTGACCCGTCATCCGCGGGTCGCCCGTCAGCTGGTGCTGCTGCGCGGCGTGGAGCCCATCGAATTTGATCCCGCTTCCGTACCCCTCGGCCACCTGACCGATGCCATCGTCGAAGTTCTTGGCTCCCGCATTACCCTGCAGAAAGGCCAGCGCATCCTGATTACCCAGGGCGAGCGCCTGAATATGGGGGGAGGCACCAGCTCCATGCGCATCAAGGAAATTGAATAGCACTCTTTCACAAGGTGCCAGCCCACCCCGGCATGGAGGCCGGGGTGGGTGCCGGGATAAGTATGTCCGCTGAGAAGCACCGTGAAGTAAAACCCTAAGTGGCCGGTCGGTCACAAAATTTGAACAATTTATATTCTATTTTTCTGGGAGAGCCGGCACCTGTGGCGCATGAGATGTCATAAATGGCAGGTGGAAGTTACATAAAGCGACAAATTACCCGGATTTTTTCTCCCCCTGACGGTAGCTTTTTTATCGCATTGTGTGTATTGTCGATCTTGAGAATGACAGCGCTATCATAAAAACGAATGACAGCGCTATCATTTGGCGGTACAAGGTGAATAAAAAGTTTCTAGCCAAACCTTTATATCTATAAAAAAGGAAGGGGAAATCGATGCTTAAGCGTAACAAACTCGCTCTCTCGATCAGCGCAGCTGTACTGAGTGGTGGCCTGATGGCTCCACTGGCAGTTGCTCAGCAAACTGAAGCTCTCGAAGAAGTAACCGTGACAGGTATTCGTGCTTCTCTGCAGGATGCTCTCAGTACAAAACGTGATGCAAACGCCATCGTCGACGCAATCTCTGCGGAAGATGTAGGCAAGTTTCCGGACAAAAACGTCGCCGAATCTCTCTCTCGCGTGCCGGGCCTGGCGGTGAGCCGCGAGTTCGGCGAAGGCGAAAAGATTAGTATTCGTGGTGCCGGTCCAGATCTTAACCGTACTCTGCTCAATGGTCAGACTGTAGCCACCGCTGACTGGTTCATCCTCGATGATCCTGCTCGTAGCTTTAACTACACCCTGCTGCCGTCAACCCTGATTTCTGGTTTGGAAGTCTACAAGTCTCCGATGGCATCCATCGATGAGGGTTCGATCGGTGGTACGGTAATCGTGAAAACTCGCCGTCCATTAGATATGGAAGCCAACGCAATCAATATTGCTGTGGAAAGCCAGTACTCCGATAAGTCTGGCGAGAATGACCCACAGTTGGCTGCTCAATACTCATGGAAGAACGAGTCTGAGACATTTGGTGTTCTTGTCTCTGCCGTTAAGCAAGACCGCACTTTGCAGCGTGAAGGCTTGGAAATTCTCGGGTGGAATGAATCCGATGCAGATGCCTACAGTGTGCCTAGTCACATAGGCATCGCAAAATTTGAGCAGGCACGTGAACGCGAAACGTTCTTCTTGTCTGCGCAGGCTGCACCAAGCGAGGAGCTGACATTTACTTTCAACGCTTTGTCGTCTGAAATGAATGCGAACAACCAGAACCAGAACTTCTTGTTGCTGCCAAATAATACTCGCGACGAAATCATCGCAAACAGTGGCATCAGCGGCGGTAATGTTACTTCCTCCGCGGTAACAAATAATAGTGGTGCCATTTTCCTTGATTTCATCAATCGTGTATCCAGCACCGAAACCGAATCTTACGACTTGTCTGTAGATTACGAAACCGACGCTTTTTCTCTGCACGGGGTGGTTGGTAAAACCGAAGCGGCTGGTGGTACCTACCGCGAGACCTCCTGGGAGTACGTAAATGCGACCGCTAACTATACCTATGATCTGAATAGTCGCGAGGTTAATACCTCTCCTGAGACCACCGATGCCGATGCATTTGGCGCGGGCTGGATCTGGGGTGGTGAGCGTCCGACCACTGACGAAGAGTCATACGCGCAGTTGGATCTGGATATTCCGGTCGAGTTCTCCGTTTTCACCAACATCAAAACCGGCCTCAAATATCGCGATGCGGAGCGTGCTCAAGAGCGTACCGTTTACAGCTGGCACGGTCCCAATACGCTGCAGGATGAAAGTCTTGCTCCAGATTGGCCCGTTTACTTGCAGTATATTTTTGATAATTGCCCGACACTTGCATCTTGCGGATTGGATGCCAAGGGAACTGTGAACGTAGACGCGCCGGCTTCCGGTAGTCTGCTGAAGCAAATCGAGCAAAACCGCCAAGCGATGGAAGAGATGGCTTTTGTTGGCTTGAACGGTGTTCCTGCTGATTACGCTCGCTCTCTGGAGTTGGCGCAAAACTGGGCTGTTGGCGAAGAAATTACCGCGCTTTATGTGCAGGGCGATTTCGAGGGTGAGAGCTTCCGCGGTAACGTAGGCCTGCGTTATGTCGATACTAAGCAGGCTTCCGGTGGCTATCGCTGGTTGGACGGAGCCTCTCCTTCTTGGGGCTTCTATACAGTTGATCGTGAGTGGCTGGCACCAGCAGAGCTGGATTGGGTAGTTGTAGATAATAACTACAGTGAAGTGCTGCCTAGCGCTAACTTTATTTACGATCTGGACGATGAAACTCAGCTGAAACTCGGTGTTGCTCGCGTAATGGCGCGTCGCAACCAGAGCACCTTGTCACCATTCGAGACCTACGGTTCATTGAATCAGGCGAATCCGACTGGCCAGAAGGGCAACCCGATGTTGCCGCCGATGCTGGCAAATCAGTTTGATGCGTCTTACGAGTGGTACTATCAGGACGCTTCTCTGCTTGCGGCTACCTTCTTCTACAAGGACATTGACAGCTACATTTACGGTGAGGAAACCGTAGATGCACGCTATAACGAACAGACTGATGAGATGGTTGATGTAACCTTCACTCAGCAAATTGCTGGCGAAGGCGGTACCACCACTGGTCTGGAAGTGAGCTGGCAGCATGACTTCGATGGCTTTGGTGTTCAGGCGAATTACACCTATACAGATGCCTCCTCTGACCAGAAGCGAGAAGCAGATAAGGTAGGGTCCGGTCTTGTTGAGGGTGCTTCCGAGCACATGTACAACCTGACTGGATACTATGAAAACGACTGGGTGGGCGCGCGCCTGATGTATAACTACCGCACTGAGTGGTACAAAGGCCTTCACTTTAATGGTGATGAACTTTGGAATGACTCGTACGGTCAGTGGGACGCCAGCATCTCAGCTGCTGTTACCGACAATATCGACCTTGTTTTCGAGGCTGTGAACCTGACTGATGAAGAATTGGTTGAGTTCAACACCGATAGTGGACGTATTATGTCTGCATACGAGAACGGTCGTCGTTTTGTTCTGGGCGCTCGCATGAGCTTCTAAGGCATAATGGCTAAAAAACCGGGTCTTTGACCCGGTTTTTTTTTGCCTGTCGAAAAGCGTATGGACGCAAATTTTTCTTGGGGTTATCTTGGCTTATAGGTGATTGGCTAGGTCTGGTGTGTCTTTATCTAGGAGGCAAAGTTGGAAACAGGCAACATTGGCAATATTGTGATTCTCGGTGGAGGCACAGCGGGGTGGATGACCGCGGCGCTATTGAGAAGGGCGCTTCCAGAGAAGATATCGATTACTTTGATTGAGTCGGACCAGATTGGCACTGTAGGTGTGGGCGAAGCCACGATACCGCCGATACGACAATTAAACCAAGTGCTTGGTATCGACGAGAGGGAGTTTTTGCGGGAGACGCAAGGTACCGCAAAACTTGGAATCATGTTTGAAGGTTGGCGTGTCAATGGCGAAAGCTATATGCACGCATTCGGCCCAGTCGGTAAAAACTTCCCGTTCTGTGATTTCCATCATTATTGGGCTCGGGCTCGAATAGAAGGAGATGGCAGCGATTATTGGGATTACTCATTAAACTACCAGGCCGCTATTGCCGGGAAGTTTTCTGCGGTGAGTAAGATTCCTGCAACTAACTTTTCAGGTCTATCTTACGCATATCATTTCGACGCCGGTTTGTATGCGAGTTTATTGCGTCGTCATGCAGAAGCTAAGGGCGTGCTCAGAATCGAAGGCAAGGTGGGTGACGTGCTTAACAGCTCCCGCCGTGATTTTCTCGCCGGTTTGCAGCTTGAAGATGGCCGTGAAGTCTGCGGCGATCTATTTGTCGACTGTTCCGGGTTTGCTGGATTGCTAATAGGACAATCACTGGGTGTTCGATATTTGAGCTGGGATGATTGGCTTCCCTGTGACCGTGCGATAGCTGTTCCTAGTAGTGGCGTTGCCCCGATCCCTCCGTTTACCCGTTCAATTGCACATGATGCAGGCTGGCAGTGGCAGATTCCGTTGCAGCACCGAACCGGTAATGGGTTGGTTTTTTCTAGTACGCATTGGGACGATGATCAGGCGCTTTCGGTGTTGATGCGCAATCTCCCCGGCGAACCGTTAGCCGAGCCGAAAATCATCCCATTTAAAACGGGGTGCCGGGAGAAGCAGTGGCAGGGTAATGTGGTGAGCATTGGACTATCGAGTGGCTTCCTCGAGCCGCTCGAATCTACTTCCATCCACCTAATTCAGACCGGCGTAACTCGTTTAATCAATTTCTTTCCTCATCAAAAAATATGTGATGAAGAAATTGCGGAGTTTAATCGGCTGAGTCGTCTTGAGCTCGAATCGGTGCGTGACTTCATTATCTTGCATTACAAGCTAAACGAACGCAGAGATAGCAGCTTTTGGCAGGATTGTGCGTCGATGGATGTTCCCGATTCATTACATAGAAAAATTGAACTTTTCCGTAAAACTGGGAAGTTTCCGAAAGAAGCGGATAGCTTATTTTCTGATTCTGCTTGGTTGCAGGTGATGATCGGTCAGGGGGTTCGTCCTAAAAGTTACCATCCAGCTGCAGGCGACCTGACGGAAAAGCAGTTGCGTGCGTTTTTGCAGGGGATGAGGGCCATGATTGGCAGCTCGGTAGAATCGATGCCGCCCCATGCACATTTTATTTTGTGAGCTCCAGTGAGGATTTTTTTGGGTAACTTGGAGGTTTGATTTGGACGCTGCTTTACTTGAAAGGATGAAAAATATCCCATCGATCCGTATGGGCTGTGGGCGAGAATTCCAGGATGAGATTGTTGCCAGGCATACGCCAGTGGTTTTTCGGGGGGGGGTAAAAGATTGGGAGCTGGTGAGAGCGGCAAGGCAGTCTGATGAACACTTGATCAAATATCTTAATAAGAGGGTGATACCTGGCCCGGTGAAAATAATAGAGGGGTCAAAGGAGTCTGGAGGCTATTTCTTCTACGATGACGTGATGTCTGGGTTTAATTTTAGACGTGTCCAAACCACATTTTTTGACTTTTCCGATAGGTTGTTGCGGGCGAAGAAGCAGGCTGATGCTCCGGTTCTATCTCTGCAAAGCGCCTACATCGATGAGTACTTTTCTGGTGTGCATGACGAAAACTCGCTTGATTTATTTGGTGCAGATGTTCGTCCAAGAATCTGGATCGGTGGTAAATCAATTGTCGCGACTCACTATGATGACGCTGAGAATTTGGCGTGTTGTGTCGCCGGTAGGCGTCGTTTTGTTTTGTTCCCACCCCAGCAAGTGGGAAATTTGTACATAGGTCCCATTGATAATACCCCTGCCGGTGCGCCTGTGAGTATGGTCTCCTTGATGGAGCCAGATTTTGAAAGGTTTCCCAGGTTTGAGCAGGCACTTGGACACGCTTGGGTCGCTGAGTTGGAGCCGGGCGATGTCATATATATCCCGGCTCTCTGGTGGCACCATGTGGAGTCACTTGAAGCTGTCAACGCTTTGGTGAACTATTGGCAGGGGGGCTCTATCGGTGGTGAGTTAGGTCCGAGTGCCGTTGATGCTATGTTGTTGGGTATGCTTGCTCTCAAACATCGTTCTGCACCGGTGAAAGACGCGTGGAGGGCGCTGTTTGACCATTACGTTTTCGGTCAGAATGGTGATGCTGGAGAGCATATTCCAGCGGCAAAAAGGGGGTTTCTCGGTGATTTGGATGAGGAGAGAGTCAAAAACGTTAAAGCTTGGCTAATCAAGCAGTTATCTGATCCCGGTCGATTTTGAGCGTCTTCTGCGTCCAGGTTGGATCCTCTCGGGAAAAATGGTGAGCCGGAGTCGGAAATACTGGAATCTTTGGCTTTCCTGAGGTAACTTTTTGCTTCCCTTTTTGAGTATAAAAAATATACTGAGCGGGTTTTTTAGAATAACTTCAAATTTCAATAAGGTGTTGTATGGCCACTGTAGAAGCCCCAAAAATCGTACCTCTGCGCAGCGACGTCCACGGCAAGCTGAAAGTCCGTGAATTGGGGACCTTTGAGCACGTTAAGAATGCCCACATGGTGCCGGTAACTGCTCACGAATTCTCCCGTCTGGGCGCTGAGTTCCCGATCGTGTTTGTCAAGAATTCCGACACGGACCAGTTCCAGTCTGTTGCGCTTCTTAGCCTGAAAGTGGGCGAAAACCTGTTCGTAGATGGCGATAAGTGGAAAGGTGTTTTTGTTCCTGGCGCTGTGCGCAATCATCCTTTCGTTCTGGCACCGGCTGGTGAGAACAAAGAGCAGCTGATGGTGGGCCTGGTTGAAAACAGCCCGGTTGTCGGTGAAGAAGAGGGTGAAGCCCTGTTTACCGAGTCTGGTGAAGAGTCCGAATACCTGAAAGCCAAGAAAGAGGCGCTGGTGGGTTACCTGGAAAGCGACCAGATGACCAAGGCGTTCATCACCATCCTCGCCGAAAAAGACCTGCTGACCACTCAGAACGTTGCGGTCAATGCCGGTGGTGAGAAGATCAACCTGACCGGTATCTACATGGTTGATGAGAAGAAACTGGGTGAGCTGAGTGAGGAAGACTACGCGGACTTCCGCAAGCGCGGCTTCCTGCCGCCGCTGTTCGCGCAGCTGGGCTCCATGCACCAGTTTTCGCGCCTGGCCAAAATGCAGGCTGACGCCTGATATTGGCGCCCAGGGGGCGCCAGCTCCCTGATTATCCCGGCCTTGTCTGAGGCCGGGATATCCTTCCGGTTTACCTCATCATGTCTGTTTCCCGTTACGTCCCCTGGCTTTTCTTTCTCGCCGCATTCTATGGCCTGTGGGCACTGTTCATCTCCAGTCAGGGCCTCTGGGCTGCGGTCGCTGAACACTGGCCGATGGCGTTGTCCATGGCTATTGGCAGTTATGCCGCGGGCTCTACCCCAATGGGGGGCGGTACTGTCGGTTTTCCGGTGCTGGTGCTGCTGTTTGATATGCCTGCCAGTCTCGGCCGGGATTTCAGTTTTGCGGTGCAGTCCATCGGTATGGTGAGCGCCAGTATTTTTATCTTCTGCCGTCGTCAGCTGCTGGCCTGGTCCATGCTCCGCGGCGCGCTTCTTGGCAGCCTGCTGGCGACGCCGTTGGGTATTCTCTATTTCGCGCCCCTGATCCCCGAGTTGTGGGTAAAGCTCTCGTTTGCGGTGATCTGGGGCAGCTTCGGTATATTGCACCTGTATCGCCTGCGCGAAATCACCGCCCACGACCATGCCGGTGATCCGCGCTGTCCCAAGGATTTTCGCGTGGGGTTGTTACTGGGTGCGGCTTCTGGCTTCGCGGCGGTATCGGTGACCGGTGTGGGTATCGATATGGTGATTTACGCTGCCCTGGTATTGCTCAGTCGGGTGGATTTGAAGGTGGCCATCCCTACATCTGTGGTGATCATGGCGTTTTCTTCAGTGGTCGGTGTGGTGGTGAAGAGCGTGACCGGGGACTGGCAGCCGGGGGTGTTGGGTAACTGGCTTGCGGCTGCGCCGGTGGTGGCTCTTGGAGCGCCGCTCGGGGTGTTTGTGGTTGGTCTGATTGGCCGCAAGCCCACCTTGCTGGTGGTGGCCCTGTTGTGCATTGTGCAGTTCATCTGGACCTGTGTGTCGGAGAGGGCGACGCTGGGGCTGGCGGGTACGTTCATCGCGTTGTGTTCAGTGCTGGTGTGTCTGGCCGGCTTCGAGGCGTTGCGGCTACTCGGCCTGCGCAGGGCGGACAATCGTAATGCGATGGTAGCTGGAGGCGACGCGCTTCCGGTGAGTCATCTGGCAGCGGGTTCTTGATTGCGCATACTGCGCGTACTGGAATTGGCGGCAAAATAAAAAAGGCGATCTCATGTGAGATCGCCTTTTTCGTATATGGCTGGGGTGGAAGGATTAGCTTCGCCTGCGGCTCGCTGGTGTCCGTTGGCTGCGCCAACTTCGGCTCGAACCTGTCAGAGCGCGCTGCCTTCGCTGCGCCGACTGCCATATCGGGGAAAATGGCTGGGGTGGAAGGATTCGAACCTTCGCATGACGGGATCAAAACCCGCTGCCTTACCGCTTGGCTACACCCCAGTAAAGGTGCTGTGAGTCTGGTTTCTCACAGAGGGAAAATGGTAGCAAGGGGGAGACTTGAACTCCCGACCTCAGCATTATGAGTGCTGCGCTCTAACCAGCTGAGCTACCTTGCCACTGAAAGTCTCGGCTAACCGAGGGCGCGCATTATCGGGCGACCTCGGGGAGCTGTCAATACTTTTTTAGTAAATTAATCAGTAGCTTAGCGCGTAAAGTACTTTTCACCGGGGATGGCCCGCGGAGATCAGCGGCCGCGGCCGATGGCAGCCAGCAGGGAGCCCATTACGACGGTTATGGCGCCAACCCAGCTGATCCAGTTCATGGGTTCCACGGCAATGTATTCGGGCCACACAGTGCCGATAAGAGTACTCAGTGCCAGCGTCATCAAGGGCACCAGCGCCAGTGTGGCGCTTACCCGGGACGCCTCCCAGGCGCCCATGGCTTTGGCGAAGGCGCCATAGGCAATCAGGGTGTTGGCAGTCAGGAACAGCAGTAGTCCCCAGCCGAGGGCGTCCAGCTGCAGGGCGCTGGTGGGCTGTGCGATGGGAAGAAAGCACAGCGTCCCGGCGATGTAGATCAGCATCAGCAGGTTTTGCGGTCGCGACTGGGCGACAATCTTTTTCTGAAACAGTCCGTATACCGCCCAGGTGACTGCAGCGATGACCACCAGCCCCACGCCAATCAAGTACTCGCGGTCCTCCCCTGCGGCGAGCTCCTGAATACGCAGGTTGAAAAACAGCGGCAGGCCGAGACATACCAATCCCACGCCCATCCACTGGCGCGCGGAGAAGCGCTCCCCCAGGAAAGCCACGCTGAAAATAAGCAGTAGTAGCGGCGCCAGCTGAATCAGTACTTGCAAGGCGCCGGGGGTGATGTAGTTGAGTCCGGTGGCGTAGGCAATGTAGTTTCCGAGCAGGCCACCGACCGCCAGCAGGGAGTAGGGCAGCAGCTTGCCCTTGAGCAGGCTGCGCAAGTCCAGGTCCCTGCGCCAGCCGTACCAGATGCCGGCAAACACTGCGGCACCAAAGAAGCGAAACCAGGTCACGGTGGTGGAGTCCATGTCGACGATCAGGCCTTTCATGGCGATGGGCAGGAGCGCCCATAGAAAGGCGGTGGTCAGGGCCAGTGGCAGGCCGACTCTCCAGTTGGATTGGTGCATGGCAACCTTTGGTGGTGCTGAAGTGGGTAGGGCGCGGGGCGCGAAATAGCGGGCGCTTGTTCCGGCGCCCACTGTGGGCGCCGGACTTGCCGAATGGCTGGTGGAAGGGGGTTTAGACGTTGAAGCGGAAGTGAATCACGTCGCCATCGACCACCACATAGTCCTTGCCTTCCAGGCGCCATTTGCCGGCTTCCTTGGCTCCAGCTTCACCATTGTGCGCTACGAAGTCGTCATAGCTCACAACTTCTGCACGGATAAAGCCTTTTTCAAAGTCGGTGTGGATCTTGCCCGCGGCCTGCGGCGCGGTGGCGCCCTGAGGGATGGTCCACGCGCGTACTTCCTTGACGCCGGCGGTGAAGTAGGTGTGCAGGCTCAGCAGGTTGTAACCGGCGCGGATGACGCGGTTCAGGCCCGGCTCATCCATCCCCAGCTCTTCGAGGAACTCGGCTTTCTCGTCATCGTCCAGCTCGGCGATTTCCGATTCCAGCTTGTTGCAGATGGGCACCAGTACGGCATTCTCTTCCGCGGCGATTGCGGATACCGCATCCAGGTGCGGGTTGTTCTCAAAGCCGTCTTCATCCACGTTGGCAATGTACATGGTGGGCTTGACGGTGAGCAGGCTCAGCTCGCGCAGGCCCTCCAGTTCGTCTTCGGTGAGGCCGAAGGAGCGCAGCGGCTTGGCTTCATTGAGGTGCGGTTGCACTTTTTCCAGCAGCGCCTTCATTTTGATGGCGTGTTTGTCTTGGCCTTTGGCCGCGCGGGTGTAGCGCAGCAGGGCTTTATCTACGGTGTCGAGGTCCGCCAGTGCCAGTTCTGTGTTGATCACTTCGATGTCGGCGACTGGGTCTACCTGATTGGCGACGTGGATGACATTGTCGTTTTCAAAGCAGCGCACCACGTGGGCAATGGCGTCGGTCTCGCGAATGTTGGCGAGAAACTTGTTGCCAAGGCCTTCACCCTTGGACGCGCCCGCCACCAGGCCCGCAATATCCGTGAATTCCATGGTGGTTGGAATGACTTTTTGCGGTTTGACAATCTCGGTGAGTTTGTCGAGGCGCGGGTCTGGTACCGGCACGATGCCGGCGTTCGGTTCAATGGTGCAGAAGGGGAAATTCTCTGCGTCGATCCCCGCTTTGGTCAGGGCATTGAACAGAGTGGATTTGCCCACGTTGGGCAGGCCGACGATGCCGCAAGTAAAACCCATGGTGTGAATCCTGTTGTGAATCTTGTGGTGCGTTGAGACAGGGTGCGCCGGTGGCAGACACTGTCTACTTGGATTTGGTGTGCAGTGCTTTCATGGCTCCGCTCCAGTCGCCGCTGGCCGCGGTGGGGAGCGCATCTACAGCGCGATCGATGGCCTCGGCCAGTTGGTCCTGTTCCACTCGGGGCGCACGCTGGAGTACGTAATTGACCACGTCCCGGGCGTTGCCCGGATGGCCAACCCCAAGGCGCAGGCGCATGAAATCCCGATTATTTCCCAGGGCGGCGATGATATCGCGCAGGCCGTTATGCCCCCCGTGACCGCCGCCACTTTTCAGGCGTGCAGTGCCGCAGGGCAGGTCCAGCTCATCGTGAGCGACCAGAATAGCCTCAACGGGGATCTTGAAGAAATTCGCCAGCGGGCCCACTGCCTGGCCACTGCGGTTCATAAAGGTGGTGGGAATCAGCAGGCGGATATCCTGCCCGCCGATTCGCACACGGCCGGTGAGGCCGTGGTACTTGCTGTCTGGCGCGAGCTGGGCACCGTGGATACGGGCCAGCTCGGAGACGAAGTCGGCCCCGGCGTTGTGTCGCGTCCGGTCGTATTCGGGGCCTGGGTTTCCCAGGCCCACAATCAACTGGATGGGCGTGTCCGGAGCCTTGCTCAAGGTGCTTTACCTATAGTTAGGAGACCTGAACGAGAGTCGGCTTAGGCTTCGCCGGACTCTTCGCCTTCACCTTCGCCTTCTTCGGCGTCGGCTTCAACAGCACCGCGCGGCTTGTGCACGGAAGCGACAACCAGGTCGTGGTCTTCGCCGTGCGCCAGGTCCACAGACTCAACGCCAGCCGGCAGTTTGATGTCGGAGATGTGAACAGTGCCGTCCAGCTCCAGATCTGCCAGGTCTACCTCGATGAACTCAGGCAGCTTGGAGGCCGGTGCCTGGATGTCCAGCTCGGTCAGGGTGTGGGATACGATACCGCCGGCCTTAACACCTTTGCACATGTCTTCGTTCAGGAAGTGCAGGGGTACCTTAACGTGTACTTTGGTGTTGGCAGATACGCGCTGGAAGTCAGCGTGCAGCAGGATAGGCTTGGCCGGGTGACGCTGCAGATCGCGCAGGATCACGGTCTCTTCTTTGCCGTCAACGCTCAGGGTCAGAACGGAAGAGAAAACCGCTTCGTTTTCCAGGGCCTTGAACATTTCTTTTTGCAGCAGGGCGATGGATTGCGGTTCGGCCTTGCCACCGTAGATGATGGCCGGAACTTTTGCTTCCAGGCGACGCAGGCGGCGGCTCGCACCTTTCCCTTCGTCGCTGCGGACGCTGGCATTCAGTTTAAAATCAGACATGGGGTAAACCTCAGGTTGTCTGTCCAGAAGGACCTGCGACCGGAACCTTCTGGCATTGCTATAAAAGGGGCAGAATCTATTGAAACGCCCAATAGTAAACGCCCGGCAGTGCCGGGCGGGCGCGTATTCTAAGGGGAAGCGCGGGCGAATGCCAGCGCTTCACGAGAGAAGATTCAGGCCGGGTTTTACGACCGGAACATCGCGGACAGGGATTCTTCGTTGCTGATACGGCGCATGGATTCGGCCAGCATGGCGGAGAGGGTCAGCTGGCGGATTTTCGGCGCCTTTTCCATCTTGTCGCCCAGTGGGATGGAGTCGGTGACGACCAGCTCATCCATTACCGAGTTGTTCAGGTTCTCGATGGCTTTGCCGGACAGTACCGGGTGGGTACAGTAGGCCACGACTTTCGTGGCGCCGTGGTCTTTCAGTGCACTGGCAGCGTTACACAGGGTGCCAGCGGTATCCACCATATCGTCGACCAGCAGGCAGGTGCGACCACTCACTTCACCGATGATGTTCATGACTTCAGCCACATTGGCCGCCGGACGACGTTTGTCGATGATGGCCAGGTCGCAGTCCAGGCTCTTTGCCACCGCGCGGGCGCGCACCACACCGCCGATATCCGGGGACACGACCACTAGGTCCTGGTAGCCCTGGCGCTCGATATCGTCCAGCAGTACGGAGGAGCCGTATACGTTATCCACCGGTACGTCGAAGAAGCCCTGGATCTGCTCAGCGTGCAGATCGACGGTGAGAACGCGGTCGATGCCCACGCTGACCATCATGTCTGCGACCACCTTGGCGGAAATTGGCACGCGCTGCGACCGCACACGGCGATCCTGGCGGGCATAACCAAAGTAGGGTACGACGGCGGTGATGCGGCCCGCCGATGCGCGACGCAGCGCGTCCACCAGCAGGATCAGTTCCATAATGTTGCGGTTGGTGGGCTGGCAGGTGGACTGCACCACGAACACATCCCGGCCGCGCACGTTGTCGGTGATTTCTACCGCAATCTCCCCGTCGGAGAAGCGTTTCACCACCGCCTCGCCCAGCGGTATCGCCATATGCTCAACAATCTTTTGTGCGAGTTCCGGGTTTGCGTTGCCGGTGAAGACCATTAAGTCAGCCACTGCGAGTACCTTTTTCGTTGGGGGTAGAAGATAGTAGTGAAATTCAGCTGGATTGCGGAGCGGGAACTGCTTGCAGGATAGTGTGATGCCGTTTCATTGGGCGACCATTTGGTGCAAGTATTTGATGAGGGCTTTAAGCCTGAATATTAGCTCGGAAGGTGCCGAGTGCTCCGGTAGCGGGCCAAGGCGGGCCCGCCCGCAAATCAGCGTTGCTGATTTGTCGGGAGCTAAGGGCGGACATGCGCCGCGCTTAGCGTCTTTTCCGGAATTCATGGATGAATTCCGGAAAACTAAAAAGGAAATGGCTGGGGTGGAAGGATTAGCTTCGCCTGCGGCTCGCTGGTCTCCGCTGGCTTCGCCAGCTCCGGCTCGAACCTGTCAGAGTGCGTCGCTATCGCTAAACTCACTGCCAACCTGAAAAAATATGGCTGGGGTGGAAGGATTCGAACCTTCGCATGACGGGATCAAAACCCGCTGCCTTACCGCTTGGCTACACCCCAGCAATATTGCAGTTAGTCAATCTAGACGTTTGCTGCAAATTTCGCGAGTTGCCGGTGCGCGATCGATTCATCCGCGCCGCGTGCAACGAAGCCTTCCCATCCCGCAGGTCGCTCAGCAAACACGTTGAGTGCCGCTGCTTCCGACTCGAAGCCGGTAAACACGCAGGCGCCGGTTCCTGTCAGATAAGCCTTTGCGTACTGTGCAAGCCACGCTCTGGCCCTGCCCACCTCGGGGTAGAGGTCTTCCACCAGGGGCTGAAAATCATTGCCGGCGTATTCATCCAGCCAGTGCGTATTCAGCCGCCTGTCGCGAAGGGCCGCTAATGTAATTGCGGCAGAATCTCTTGTCAAACGCGGATCGGAAAAAAGCGCCGCGGTGCTCACATGGCAGGCGGGTTTCAGTATCAGGTACCAGCGGGGAGCGATGGTGACCGGGGTCAGGCGCTCCCCCACGCCTTCGGCAAAAGCCGAGTGGCCGCGTACAAACACGGGCACGTCGGCGCCCAGCTGCCTGCCGAGTTCGGCCAGGCTATCGATATCCAGCTTGCAGTCCCACAGGTGGTTGAGTCCTAGCAGGGTGGTGGCTGCATCGCTACTGCCGCCGCCGATACCGCCGCCGGAGGGCAGGGCTTTATCCACAGCGATGGAGGCGCCGAGGTTCATCCGTCCGCAATGCTGCCGCAGCAATTGTGCCGCGCGGTAGATCAGGTTCTGCTCGGGAGCGACATCGACGTTGGGACAATGGAGGTGGATCCGGCCGTCGCGGGTGGCCTGAAAGTTGAGGGTGTCGCCGAAATCCAATAGTTGGAACACCGTCTGCAGTTCGTGGTAGCCATCGTCGCGGCGACCCAGGATGCGCAGCATCAGGTTCAGCTTAGCGGGAGCGGTGAGGGTCAGGCTTAGGGGGGACGCGTTCATGAATGGAAAGGACTGGTGAATTCTGGCGGCCAGTGTACCAGCCGCCAGTCCATTCGTGCGCTCTGTGTTGTCAGTAGTGCGCTACTTGGGGGTCCACTCCTTGATCACCACGGTGACACTCACCGGCCCCGCGGCATTGGTCGTTGCGGCCTTGATTTTGCTGGGAAGCTGATAGGGGCCGACGGCCTGATAGCCGCTGAAATTCAGCTGCCAGCCGGATTGCCGCAGGCTTTGCAGCCGGCCACGGGCGTCTTTTTGCTGTCCGGCGGCTGCCCCGGGTGCGGCGAGGCCGCGCACCCAGTAAAACATTTCGGACACCGGAAGCGGCCAACCCATGACCTCTTCGGTTAGCTGTGCAGGGTTGGAGGCAAACACCGCAGGATCACTGCCCTTTTGCAGGCTGACGCCGCTGGGGGAGCCGCTGATGGTGGTCGCGCCAGCACCCAGTGGGCCGCTCAGATGGATGCGGTAATTGGTGTTCGCCTGCTGCCACACCAGGTTTGCACTGCCGTTTTCTTTCGGCGAGCGCACACCCAGCTTGCCCTTCGCCTCCCAGCGCTGCAGCGCTGCGGCGGACTGGGATTGCGGGGGCTGTTGTACCGGCGGTTGTTGCGGTTGCGGTTTCTGCGCGCTACATGCCGCCAGGGTAAGCAGCAGAGTCGCGCCCAGAGCTTTCAGGGCGCGACGGGTACCTGTGAAGGAGGGGGCAATTCTGCGGGTAGACGAGAGAGAGAACACTTCAGCTTTCCGTAACATGCTGTTCCAGTCTTTGTTGATCCTGCAGCCGCTGCATGGCTTCCGGGATGAGTTTACTTTCCGGGTTGGCCTGCAATCCCTGCTCCCACACCTGCATGGCCTGCTGGCGTTCACCGGCAGCCCACAGGGCTTCGCCCAGATGCGCGGCGATCTCGTGGTCCTGCAGCAGCTCGTACGCCCGCTGCAGGTGCTTTATTGCCTCGGTGTGGTTGCCCAGCCGGTGATGGGCCCAGCCCATGCTATCGATAATCGCGGGGTCATCCGGACTCAGCGCCAGCGCCTTGGTGATCAGCGCCATTGCCTCGTCGAGGCGGTCGTCATAGGAAAGCAGTTTGTAACCCAACGTATTCAGCAGGTTCGCATTATCCGGGTCGCGGGACAACAATTTGCGTAAACCCAGTTCAAAGTTCTCCACGTCGCCCAGCTGCTCGCTGGTCATCGCATGGGCGTAGATCAGCCGATTGCTGTCATCGTTGGTTTTCAGTGCCTCGCTCAGCAGTGTGCGCGCTTCTTCCAGGTGTCCATATTTGGTGAGCAGCTCGGTCTGCAGCAGGTAGAACTGTTCCTGTTGCCCCGGGTGGCGCTGGCGCAGTTCGTCGAACCATTCCTGTGCTTCGCCGGTGTTGCCGCTGGCGGCCAGCAGGTTGGTGCCGCGGGTAATGGCCTGTACGTAGTCGCCGCCGGGGCGCACCATGCGGTAGTGGGTGACCGCAGACTCCTCATCGTTGGTCTGCTCCGCAATACCGGCCAGATAAAAGTGGGCCGCGGACTCATGCTCCTCGAGCGCCAGCAGTTTTTCTAGTAGTGGTTTGGCGTTGTCAAACTGGTTGGTTTCATACTGGATCAGCGCCAGAGAGAGAATCAGGTTTGCATCATTGGGGCGCTGCTTCACCAGCTCCACGAACTGTTGCTGGGCGAGTTCCAGATCATCCTGGATCAGCAGCCGGGCATACTGCAGGCGCAGGCGGCTTTCCCTGGGGTAGAGCGCCACGAGGTTCTCCAGCAGGCGCCGTGCCTCTCTATTGCGGCCCATATCAATCAAAATGTGGGATTCCAGCAGGGGGGCGTCGAGCAGAGTCGGGTCTCGCTCCTGTACCTGACGTGTCAGGGTCAGCGCCTCCTGGGCACGTTTGTTGGCCCGCAGCATCATTGCCAGGGCGAGTGAGACCTCGCTGTTGTCGGGGTGCTTCTGCGACAGGCGCTGGAATTCCGGCAGCACTTTGGCGGCCAGCTCGTCGTTATCCACGGCGGTGGCGGCGACCGACTGCAGGGGGGCGTCGCCGCCCAGGTCCAGAGCCAGCTCTGCGTGGCGGAGCGCATCGTCCAGCTCCCCGGCCAGGGTGAGTTCCGCGGTGGCCGCCAGCTGGGCGTCGGCGTTTTCTGGTTCCAGCTCAACCCACAGGAGTGCGGAGCGCAGTGCGGCGCGGCGGGCATTCAGAAAGCGTGCGATGCGCGTGGCACGGGCGGCAACCCCCGCATCCTTGGTGCGTTCGGCCTGAAAATAGTAGTGCGCCAGGGCCAGGTCGTACTGCTCCCGATTACCTGCCACTTCCGCTACCAGCAGGGTGTAAAAGGTCTCAATCGGGAAGGCTTTGGCTTTGTTTGCGGTGGTGTTGTTCCGGTCCGGGGCTCCAGCGGCGGCGTCAGCCGGCGGTGCGGTGGCTGCAGCCTGGTTACCGGGCGCGTCACCCGGGGTCGCCTCTATGTTTTCATCTGTGGTGTGAGTGGGCGCGCTGGATGCGGCGTCGGTTGTGGTGGGCTCGCTTGCGGGATAGGCCGCCTGGTGTGGTTGCTGGGTGCAGGCGCACAGGATGGCAGTGGTGATGGCAGCTGCCAGCAGTTTCCCCCGGTGACCGCCGCCCGGTTGTCGGGCCGGAATATCCCCAACACTGCCTGTGGCACGGTGGGTGGGCCGGGTAGACGAGGTGGTCTCTGTGGTCTGATTGATAGGTGCCGAGGTAGAGAAAAGCTGCATAGAAACGTGTCCGTACGTTCGCGCCAGGCACCGCCCAGTGGCCTGGGGGCGTACTGAGTTTTGGCGCTGCCGTCACTGCATCCGGCAGCAGCGGCGGGCCATTCCGTGTGGCAAGGCGTCTGTTGGCGTATTTTTCCGGGTTATCGCCGTATAATTCTAGTTCTGAATTCCATGTCCGGTGGTGGTGAGCCGGCTTCCACAGCAAAGTCAGCACCTATTTAAACCGTCAAACCGCAGTCGGTCTGTGTGGCGGCGGGCGCGTGGCCTGCGGCTAAGATTGCGTGATACCGCTTGCACGCTGTGCGGCTGCCCCGGACAATGTGCGGCCTTTTTACCGAGAGAAACACCATTTCGGGGCAGGTGCGCCTGGGTGCCCGAACGAGACGACGAGAACCTATGCCGATTTTAGCCCTGGGGATCAATCACGACAGCGCGCCTGTGGCGGTGCGCGAGCGGGTGGCGTTTGCCCCCGAGATGATGCCCAGCGCCCTGGCGGAGGCCCGCGCAGCACTGGATTGCCCGGAGCTCGCAATTCTCTCCACATGTAACCGGACCGAGATCTACGGCGAGGCGACCCCGGAATCGGTGCTGGCGTGGATCGCCCAGTACCACGATGTTCCCATGGAGCAGCTGACCAGCTGCCACTACCAGTTCACCGATGAAACCGCAGTGCGCCATATGATGCGCGTGGCTTGCGGGCTGGACTCCCTGGTGCTCGGTGAACCGCAGATCCTCGGCCAGATGAAGTCCGCCTATGCGGTGGCGCGGGAGTGCGGCAGTGTCGGCTCTACCCTGCACAATGTATTCCAGCAAGTGTTCTCGGTAGCGAAAAAAGTGCGCACCGAAACCGCCATCGGTGAGAACCCGGTGTCCGTGGCCTTCGCTGCCGTTTCCCTGGCGTCACGTATTTTTACCGATCTCAGCCAGCAGACCGCGCTGCTGATCGGTGCCGGCGAAACCGTTGAACTGGTGGCGCGGCATTTGCTCGACAAGGGTGTGACCAAGCTGATTGTCGCCAACCGCACCCTGCACCGCGCGCAGTCACTCGCGGAGGAATTTGGCGCGGAAGCAATCCTGCTGGCGGATATCCCCGAATACCTGCCGCGCGCGGATATCGTCATCAGCTCCACCGCCAGTCAGCTGCCCATCCTCGGCAAAGGCGCGGTGGAAACCGCCCTCAAGAAACGCCGTCACAGCCCCATGTTTATGGTGGATATCGCGGTGCCGCGGGATATCGAGCCGCAAGTAGGCAAGCTGGACGACGTCTACCTGTATACCGTGGACGACCTGCGCGGCGTAATTGACGAGGGCAAGCGCTTGCGCGAGCAGGCAGCGGAAGCGGCCGACCTGATTGTTGATGCGGCGGCGCAGGATTTTATGCGCGAGCACCGCAGCCTGCGCGCGGTGGATTCTATCCGCAGCTATCGCCAGCAGGCTCAGGGTATCAGCAAGTGCGAACTGGAAAAGGCGCTGATTCAGCTGCGCACCGGTGGTGACCCGGAGCAGTTACTGGAGCAGCTGGCCCGCTCCCTGACCAACAAACTGATTCACGCACCCACCGTCGCATTGCGCCAAGCGACAGCCGATGGCGATATGGAACGGCTGCGCATTGCGCGGGAAATCATTGGCCTGGCCCCGGACGATGGCGGCCAGCAAACAGATGTATCGGCCGCTGCGCCGGAAAAAAAGAAACTGAAATAATGAAAGCTTCTGTACAACAGAAACTCGAAAACCTGGTAGAGCGTCACGAGGAAGTGTCCGCTCTGCTGGGCGATGCGGAAATCATCAGCGATCAGGATAAATTCCGCGATCTCTCCCGGGAATACTCCGAACTGGAGGAAGTGGTTCAGTGCTACACCCGCTATAAAACCCTGCAGGACGACATGGCGGCCGCCCGCGAAATGCTCGATGAGAGCGACGAGGACATGCGCGAAATGGCGCAGGAGGAGCTGCGCGAGGCCGAAGTGCAACTGGAGCCGCTGGAAAAAGAACTGCAGACCCTGCTGTTACCCCGCGACCCCAACGATCGCAAAAATGTCTATCTGGAAATCCGCGCCGGCACCGGCGGCGACGAGGCCGCTATTTTTTCCGGGGACCTGTTCCGTATGTATTCGCGCTATGCAGAGAAGCAGGGCTGGCGCGTCGAGGTGATCAGCGAAAACGCCGGCGAACACGGTGGCTACAAGGAAATCATTACCCGGGTTTCCGGTGAAGACGTGTACGCAAAGTTGAAGTTCGAGTCCGGTGCCCACCGGGTTCAGCGAGTGCCGGAAACCGAATCCCAGGGGCGTATTCATACCTCCGCGTGCACCGTCGCCGTGATGCCCGAGCCGGACGAACGCGATGCCATCGAAATCAACAAGGCCGACTTGCGCGTGGACACCTACCGCGCCTCTGGCGCCGGTGGCCAGCACGTCAACAAAACCGATTCTGCGGTGCGCCTTACCCACATTCCCACCGGCATTGTGGTGGAGTGTCAGGATGAGCGCTCTCAGCACAAGAACCGCGCCAAGGCGATGGCGCTGCTGCAAGCCAAATTGAACAGCGCGCAGGAATCTGCGGCCGCCCAGGAAATCTCCGATGCCCGCAGAAACCTGGTGGGCAGTGGCGATCGCTCCGAGCGCATCCGCACCTACAACTTTCCCCAGGGACGTGTCACCGATCACCGTATCGGCCTCACCCTGTACAAGCTGGATGAGGTCGTGCAGGGCGCGCTGGACGAGGTTATCGGCCCATTGCGTAACGAGTACCAGGCAGATCAGCTGGCCGCGCTGGGGCAGCACTGATCCCGATGGCCACGGTGAAGGAAAACCTGCTGCGGGCTGCGGAACTGAGCGAGAGCGATAGCCCGCGGCTGGATCTGGAAGTGCTGCTCTGCCACCTGTTGGGCAAGTCCCGCGCCTGGCTGTATACCTGGCCCGAGCATCCGCTGAGTGATGCCCAGCAGGCGCAGTTCAATACCCTAATCGAACGCCGCATCGCCGGTGAACCGGTGGCCCATCTCACCGGCAGTCGGGAATTCTGGTCCCTGCCGTTAAAGGTCAATCGATCCACCCTGATCCCGCGCCCGGATACCGAGGTGCTGGTGGAAGTTGTGCTGGAACTCTGCCCGCAGAGCGAGGCGAATGTACTCGACCTTGGCACCGGCACTGGCGCCATTGCCCTGGCACTGGCGAGCGAACGACCGCACTGGCAGATCACCGCCGTGGACACCATGCCGGCGGCGCTGGCGCTGGCGGAGGAAAACCGTACCCAGCTCGGGTTTCGCAACGTAGAGGTCCGTCGCAGTGACTGGTTTTCGGCCCTGTCGGCGCGCACCTTCGATGTGATTGTGAGCAATCCGCCGTATATCGAACCCCGGGATCCGCATCTGCGTGAGGGGGATGTGCGCTTTGAGCCGCTGACCGCGCTGGTGGCGGAAGAACAGGGCTTGGCGGATATCCGCAAAATCGCCGAGGACGCGCGCGCGCATCTTGTGGAAAATGGCCTGCTTGCGGTGGAGCACGGCTGGGAGCAGGGCAAACCGGTGCGGGCATTGTTTGCCGCACTCGGCTACCGCGAAGTTGAAACCCGCCCTGACTATGCGGGGCGGGAGCGTATTACGCTGGCTCGGCGTTAAAGGCAATTTCCCAAGCCGGCGCGCAAACCGCAGGAAGGATCCATGCACGATCACACCCACCACCGCGCTCACCACCACAGCGGAAGTGGTCATTTGAAACCCCTTGTGTGGGGTCTCATCATTACCCTGGTGTTTGCCGTCGTTGAAGCCATCGGCGGCTGGCTTTCCGGTTCGCTGGCCTTGCTGGGTGACGCGGGGCACATGATTACCGACTCCTTCTCCCTCGCCCTGGGCGCGGTGGCCGCATGGCTGGCGCAAAAACCGGCAAGCCGGGAAATGTCGTTCGGCTGGGGGCGGGCCGAAGTGCTGGCGGCCATGATCAATGCGATGCTGATGCTGCTGATCGTAGTGGGGATTTCCATCGCCGCCTTTGATCGCCTGCGGAACCCGCAGCCGGTGCAGGGTGGCATGGTAATGGTGATTGCCGCGCTGGGCCTGCTGGTGAATATCGCCGTGGCCTGGGTGCTGCACCGCGGCGAGCAGACCCTGAATATCCGCGGTGCGCTGCTGCATGTGGTGGGCGATTTACTGGGCTCGGTGGCTGCCCTGATGGCCGGCGCGGTCATTTATTTCACCGGCTGGACACCGATCGACCCCCTGCTGTCGGTGTTGATCTGTATCCTGATTCTGTTTTCCAGTATCAAGCTGCTGCGGGATGCGGTGGATGTATTAATGGAGCGGGTACCGCGGGAGCTGAGCCTGCCAGTGGTGGGGGAATCCATGGCGATGGAAGCGGGTGTGCGTTCGGTGCACGATTTGCATATCTGGCGTCTGGACAGCCGTATGATTTCCCTGTCGGCGCACATTGTTGTGGACGAGCTGTCCGACTGGCCGCAGGTGCTGGCGCGGCTGCGCAGAACACTGGTTCAGCGTTTTGACATCCACCATGTCACCCTGCAACCGGAGCCGCTGCATCTGGACCCGACCCCCATCATCGACCGGGTCAGCCCGTCCGATCACTAAGCTTCAGTCTTCTTCGCTGGCCTCGTCGCGCTCCTCAGATGGGGGCGCGTCAATGGCTTGCGGGGTCTCACTCGCTTCTTCCTCGGTGGTTTCCTGCGGCCGGGGTTCGACTGCATTGGTTTTGTCTTCCGTTGACTCTGGCTCCGCTTCAGCGGTGACCTCTTCCGGTGCCGAAATCTGTTCCTCCGGCGCCTGAATACCAATGTGGTAGGCGGCAAACCCCGGCTGTACCACCTGGTTCATCGCCATGCCGAGAATGCGCCCGTTGTATTGGGAGCGGATCTCCTTGCGCACGTTGGTGATGGGGTTGGTGACTGTTCCCAGGAGGTCGCCCTTGCTTACCGTTGAGCCCAGTTCCACCTTGCTGAAAATAATGCCGCCGGTGGTGGCGCGCTGCCAGGTGGAGTTGTAGTACACGGGTTCCGGGTCCCCCCACAGGCGGAATTTGCTCACCATACCCAGCTGATTGAGCAGGGTACGGATACCTTTGACACTGTGGCTGACCGAGCGCTCGTCCAGCACCATGGGGGCGCCGGCCTCCAGGGTAACTGTGGGAATGCCCGCTTCGACGGCCGCGCGCCGCAGGGTGCCCTTGGCGCCGTCGCTGTGCAGCACCACGGTAGAACCGAAGCCCTTGGTCAGCTTCACCACTTTCGGGTTTTTCAGGTCGCCGCGCAGCTGGGGCAGGTTGGTGCGGTAAAAGGAGCCGGTGTGCAGGTCCACGATAGCGTTGCAGTGCACCACCACTTCGTCAAAAAACGAACGCGCGATACGCGAGGCGGAGGAGCCATTTTTATCCCCGGGGAAATGCCGGTTCAGGTCGCGGCGATCGGTGAGGTAGCGGGAGCTGCGGTGAAACCCCTGCATGTTCACGATGGGCACACCAATGACAGCCCCTTTCAGGGTTTGCGGGTTCAGGTTGTACATCACCCGGCGTACGGTTTCGATGCCGTTCAGTTCGTCACCGTGAATGGCCGCGGTGAGGCACAGGGTGGGCCCGGTTTCCGCGCCGTTTACCACCAGTACCGGGGTTGCGCTGTATACCCCTTCAAAGTGCTGGCTCGGGGACCACGCCAGGCGGGTCGAGGTGCCTGCGGGAACCTCTGCACCCAGTAGCTGCAGCGGGTGGCCTGCCGGCTCCGCAGTTTGCGGTGTCTCTGGCTGGCTTTGGGATTCAGGTTCTGGCTGGGATTGTGGCGCAGGGGATGCCGCGGCCGGTTCGGTGGTATCCGGCTGGGATGGTGCCACCAGATCCCGTTCCTTCACCGGTTTGTCCAGCTCGATGCTTTTCGCCTTCGGCATCGGTTTTTCCGGCTGCTTGCCTGCTTCCCGTCGTGTGCTTTCCTGCGGTTGTTCTGTTACACCTGCGGGCCCTGCCGAATTCTGAATCTCTACCGCTTCGTTACTTCCATCCATGTCACTGGCACCGGCAGTCGCAGCGACAAAACCGGACAGGACAAACAGCAGGGAAAAGCTCAGAGAGCGATGACGCATGAAAAGCTCCGTTTACAGGGGTTGCGATGATCGATGCCAGCGGGTGGCAGGTTACCAGACAGGATATTGATGAGTCTGATGCCTGTTGCTGAGAGCGCGAGTATAGCCAATCGGTTCCGGGGAAATTGCGCGGCACTTGGCGATTGGTTAAATCCGCACGTGTTAGACGGGGGGTGAAGTGCCGGCCAGGGCCTTGCGGCTGGTGTTGCGCAGCCGCAGGATCAGCAGCACCGCAGCGGTGCCGAGACCGACACAAATACCCACCCAGTAGCCGTAGACACCCCAGTATTGCTCTCCCATCCAGTAGGCGGCACTTAAGCCAACCAGCCAATAGGAAAACAACTGGATGTACATGGGAACCCGGGTGTCCTTGTATCCGCGCAGTGCACCCCACGCCATGGCCTGGGCCACATCCACCAGTTGAAAGGCGGCGGCCAGCAACAGCAGGTTGGCGGCCACGGCGATGATTTCCGGGTTGCCGGTATACGCGAGTACCAGCAGATTGCGCAGGCTGATCAGGATCACGCCGGTACACAGGGCGTAGATGAGCCCGCTGCCAACGCCCACAGTGCTGACAAAGCGCGCACGCCTGGGGCGCCCCTGGCCGAGCACCTGGGCGGTGCGGATGCTGACCGCCTGCGCCAGTGCCAGTGCCACCAGATAAAAAACAGAACCGATACTCATGGCAATCTGGTGGGCGGCGACAATGGTGGCCCCGTACGAGGCGAGCAGCAGGGTAAGGCTGGCGAAGAAGGTGACTTCACTGGCCGCACCGATACAGATGGGCATGCCCACCGCCAGCAGGTGCCTGAGGGTCGGCCAGTGGGGGCGGGGGGGGATCAGCGTCAGCTTGAGGGCGCGGTAGGCGGGATCCTGCCCCGCGTGCCAGTAAAGGGCGATGGCAATGCACCAGCACACCAGGCTGGTGGCCCAGCCGCAGCCAGCGCCACCCATGGCGGGAATGGGCCCCCAGCCGAACACGAGCAGAATATCCAGCGGGATGTTCAGTGCCGCGGCCGCGAGATAGATCCGCATTACCGGCCGCACCTGTGCCATGCCTTCACAGTACCCGCGCAGGGCGCTGCCGAAGGCAAAGGGCAGGATGCCGGTGGCCAGTGCCAGCAGGTAGTGCACCATCACCTTGCGCACCGGTTCTTCGGTCTGAATCCACTGGCTCCAGAGCGGGGCGGCCAGCAGCGCTGCCGCTACCAGCAGGCCGCCAATCAGGGCGATCCAGACCGACTGGCTCATCTGCTGGGCACAGCCCTGCTCATCGCGGGCGCCGCGCAAATGGGCGACCACCGGAGAGACGGCCGCCAGCATGCCAATCAGCGTGACCGCGCAGACCGCCCAGATACTGGAGCCCAGCGCCAGGCCGGCCAGATCTACCTCGCCGGAGCGTCCGGCCACGATGGTATCCGTAACCCCCATACTCACCACCGCCAGATTGCTCACCACCAGCGGTCCACCCAGTTTGGTGAGGTGGCGCAGCTCCGTGGCTGTGGCGCGTTTGTAGATTCTGAGCATGGATCGGATTCGGGCTGGCTAAACTGATCGAACGTTATCTTCACAAAGACCGGTGCGGCGTGTAAGAAAACGCGCACTCCGGCGACCACTCTTCAGTGAACAGTATGTTACTGAAACAGTATTGGTGAAAACGGGAGCGGATTATGGATGGGGCACACAGCGGGATCAACGGAATTTACGGCTGTTTTCTGCGGGGCTTGCGGCCGCTGGATGGGCTGGGTCCGCTGGCGCTACGGCTGTTTCTCGGGCCCATTTTCATCCTCGCCGGCTGGAATAAACTCACCGGCATTGAGAATGTGGCGGCCTGGTTTGGCAACCCGGACTGGGGGTTGGGGCTGCCCGCGCCCCTGCTGTTGGCCTGGCTGGCGGCGCTGACGGAATTTTTGGGTGGCATCGCCCTGGTACTGGGGCTGGGGGTGCGCCTCGCAGCCATCCCGCTGATGTTCACCATGGTGGTGGCGGCGGTGACCGCGCACTGGCAGTACGGCTGGCACGCCCTGCCGGAGCAAACACTCACTATGCCCTGGGAATGGCGCACGGACCTGATCGAAGAGGCGGCGGTGCGCAAGGAAAAGGCGGTGGAATTACTCAAGGCCCATGGGAACTACGGCTGGCTGACCGAAGCGGGTAATTTCACCGTGCTGAAAAACGGCATCGAGTTTGCGGCCACTTACTTCGTGATGCTGCTGGCGTTGCTGTTTACCGGCGGCGGGCGCTTTGTAAGTCTCGATTACTGGATTGCCCGCCAGCGGGGTCTTCTGCAGGATTAGGGCCGGGTGGGGCTGGCCCCGCTATTGACTCGCGCCCTCCTTATAAATGATATACTCGCCGATTATTTAACCCGTTGCCGTGTCCAGTTGGTCACCGGCATATCCGGAGACGCACTGTTGCAGGGGCGCCCGGAGTAATTGAGCGAGCAATCTTTTGATAGGCAAGTTTTTCCGTCGTTCCACTGACAAGTCTGAAAACGCATCCAAAGAGCCGAAGCCCGTGGCTGCAAAGCCCGATGACAGAGCTGGTAAGCGCTCGGCCGAAGAAGGCAAGTCGGCCGGCAGCGGCCGCCCGCGCAACCGTCGCCGCGGCGGCGCAGAAGATGGGCGTGACAAGGGCGGTAAACGTAAGGAGCCCCGCGCCAAGGCCCCGCAAAAGCCGTGGAGCCTGGACGAGTTCCAGGTGCCGGAGCAGGAAGGCAAGGTCCGTTTCCACGACCTGGACCTGCCGCTGCCACTGATGCATGCCATCGCCGACCTGGGTTTCGAGTACGCTTCCCCTATTCAGGGGCAGTCGCTGCCACATACCCTCAATGGCCACGATCTGGTGGGTAAGGCGCAGACCGGTACCGGTAAAACCGCGGCCTTCCTGATCACCGTGATCGACGATCTGCTCAAGCACCCGTTTGAGGGTGAGCGCTACGCCGGCGAGGCGCGCGCACTGATTATCGCGCCGACCCGAGAGCTGGTGATGCAGATTGCCGACGATGCCAAGGGCCTGTGCAAGTACACCGACCTGGAAATCCACACGCTCGTGGGCGGTATGGATTACCAGAAGCAGCAAAAAGCGTTGAATGAGCGCTTTGTGGATATCCTCGTGGCCACCCCTGGCCGCCTGCTGGACTTCGTCAGCAAGCGGGATTGCTTCCTCGATCAGACCGAGATCCTGGTGATCGACGAGGCGGACCGCATGCTGGATATGGGCTTTATCCCCGATGTGCGCCGCATTGTCCGTCAGACTCCGCGCAAGACCCATCGCCAGACCATGTTCTTCTCCGCTACCTTTACTCCGGAAGTAGACGATCTGGTGGAGCAGTGGACGACCGATCCTGTCACGGTGGAAATCGAGCCGGAGCACGTGGCTACCGATACGGTGACCCAGCATGTGTACCTGGTGTCGGGCGACGAGAAATATCCGCTGTTGTTCAACATTGTGCAGCAGGACGATGTCGAAAGCCTGATTGTGTTCGCCAACCGTCGTGACCAGTGTCGCCGCCTGCACGAAAACCTGGTGGCCCACGGTATCAATGCCGGGTTGTTATCCGGTGAGGTGGCGCAGAACAAGCGTGTGCGCACCCTGGAAGATTTCAAAACCGGCAAGTCGAAAGTGCTGGTGGCCACCGATGTGGCGGGGCGGGGTATCCATATCGATGGCATCAGCCACGTGGTGAATTACACCTTGCCGGAAGAGCCGGAAGACTACGTACACCGTATCGGCCGTACCGGCCGCGCGGGCAAGAGCGGCACCTCCATCAGCTTTGCCTGTGAAGACGACGCCATGCGTCTGGAGCCTATCGAGAAGCTGCTGGGCAATAAACTGACGTGCGAGGTTCCGCCGGAGGAGCTGCTGGTAAAGCCGCCGCAGGTACATGTGAAACGCAGCAGCGGCGGCGATCGCAATGACCGCGGTGGCAATCGCGGTGGACGCCGCAGCGGAGGCGGCGGCCGGCCCCGTCGCTAAGGCTTTGGGGCCTGTTTTTTCCTCTTTTGTGGCGACAAATCACCGGGTATCTGTTTTCAGAACCACTGTGAATACGTCCATGTACGCTGCGTCGGTGACGTCCCTGTCGCCGACGCTTCTGAAAACAGATGCCCGGTGATTTGTCTTATCGTCTAGTCATATGCTTTGTTAGCAATAAAAAACGCGGGTAGCTGAGTTGGAGAGCTACCCGCGTTTTTTTATGCCTGTCACTTTTTGTCGTTTGGGCCTTCAATGCCCTTGGGCCACTTTTTTGTTTCCACCGCCGGTTGTTGATCGAACGGAATATTCCGTCCGTTGGGGCCTTTGCCTGGGTCGCCTTCGGTCCAGATACGCTCTACCCACAATACGGTTCCGCCGGCCACCGCCGCTGGCATCACGAAAATATTCAGGATCGGCACCATCTTTGCCAGCATCACGCTGCCGCCGAAGCCGAGGGTGGTGAACTTCTTGCGCAGCAGTACGCTTTTCAGTTCCGTGAACGAGCGCTGGTGGTTGTCCAGCGGGTAGTCCACGTACTGGATTGCCATACACCAGGCCCCCCAGAGTGCGCCGAGAATGGCGGGGATAAAGACCGTCCAGCTAGTGAGCAGGGCAATCACAAAGATCACAATGCCCCAGCCGATAAAATACATGAGCTTGCGCAGTTCCCGGCCCAGGGTGCGGAACACCATGCTGTGCAGTGCTTCCGGGGGCGGTGGGTGGCCGGTGAGGAGTTCTTCGACTTTTTCTGCGAGCAGGCCGTTAAACGGTGCGGCAATGATGTTGGTGATGATGCCGAACAGGTAACCGTAGACAAAGAAGAACAACAGCACCACGACGATGGCGATCAGCCACGCCAGCCACTGAAACACGCTTGCCGCCCAGTCTGCGCCCTTGGCCAGAATCGCTCGCCACCAGGACATGTCGGAGGTGTCGACGGGGGTGTCGGAGAGCAGGCTGCCGATATAGCGGCCGAGGTCGTCGAACTGGCTGACCATCAGGACGCCCAATGCGATAAACAGCACCAGGTTGATCAGCAGCGGCATAATGATAAACGGGCGCAGCTCCTTCCGGGTGAGCAGCTGCGCTCCCCGGACTAATGCGTGTGCGCCGTGTGCCGGGTTGGAAGTCATGTCTTACTGTGCTCCTGCGGCCTTCAGAATGTCGGCATACTCGGCACTCTGTTCGTGTTCACTGATCCGCGCCAGCAGTGTCTGGCCTTCAGGGCTCTGGCTGTTCAGGTCCAGCCCCTGTTTATTGAACAGGCGTACGAAGGTTTCAAAATTCTCAGCCTTCATGCCGCGGTAGGCGCGTTCCAGCAGGTAGAAATCCCGATTGAATCCTTCCGGTGCTTCTCCCACCAGAAATCCGGCGATACGCTCGTCGTCGAAGACTTCACCGAGGACTTTTTGCTTGTCTTTTTTCAGGCTCACTTGTTAATTCCTTTTGTGCTCTGATCTTAATTTAGTGCCTATCTTCAGGTCAGCCCGCTGCTGGGGTGCCTTGTGGCGGTGGTGCGGCCGGGGCTTGTTTGCGAAACACGAGCTAGGCGCCCCCCCGTTAACCCATCCATGGGGACTCTTCCGCGAGGTCCCTCTCGCGGAAGGTTTCGCAAACAAGCCCCGGCCGCACCACCTTCGCATCGAGGTATAGTGCTTCCGAGAAACTGTTGTGTATTGCTACGAAGCGCAATTGTTCAAATCTAAGGGCAAGTGCCGGGTGAGACTTTTCGAAAGCGTCGGCGACAGGGACGTCGCCGACGCAGCGTACAGGGATGTATTCCCAGGGGGACGCCTAGTTCGGTTTCGAAAAGCTTTACCCGGTGCCCGTCCGCCACCGGAGGCAGGGTAGAACCACCAATACCTCCGGGCTGGAAATCAGAGCAAAGCGTCCAATTTCTCTTTCAGAATCTTGTTGATCATCTGCGGATTCGCCTGCCCCTTGGAGGCCTTCATGATCTGGCCCACAAAGAAGCCCATCATCTTGGGTCGCTTGTCCGGATCCGCGTTGCGGTAATTTTCCACCTGGGAAGCAGAAGCCGCGATCACATCGTCCACCATCTTCTCAATGGCCCCGGTGTCGGAAACCTGCTTCAGTCCCTTGGCTTCAATCACCGTATCCGCATCACCGTCACCATTCGCCATCGCCTCAAACACCTGCTTGGCGATCTTGGAGGAAATAGTGTTGTCCTTGATGCGTGCGATCAGGCCCGCCAGGTGCTCCGCAGACACCGGAGAGTCAGCGATGGACTTTTCCTCGCGGTTCAACAGCGCCGCCAGCTCACCCATTACCCAGTTAGCCGCCAGCTTTGGTTCGCCACTCTTGGCCGCAACCTGCTCGAAATAATCCGCCGTCGCCCGCTCCTGGGTCAGCTGGTCCGCGTCGTAGGCAGAAAGTCCGTAGTCTTTCTCAAAGCGCGCGCACTTCGCATCTGGCAGCTCCGGCAATTCACCGCGCACCTGCTCGATGTAATCGTCGGTGAGCACCACCGGCAGCAGGTCGGGGCAGGGGAAGTAGCGGTAATCGTTGGCCACTTCCTTGCTGCGCATGGAGCGGGTTTCGTTTTTGTCCGCGTCGTACAGGCGGGTTTCCTGTGTCACCTTACCGCCGTCTTCGATCAGATCGATCTGGCGCTGGGCCTCTACCTTGATCGCCTTCTCGATAAAGCGGAAGGAGTTCAGGTTCTTGATCTCGGTACGGGTGCCCAGTTCTTCCTCACCCTTGAGGCGCACTGACACGTTGGCGTCACAGCGCAGCGAGCCCTGGGACATGTCGCCGTCGGAGATGCCGAGATAGGTCACGATGCTGTGGATTTTTTTCAGGTAGGCAACGGCCTCCGCGGCGCTGCGCATATCCGGTTCGGACACAATTTCGATCAGTGGGGTGCCGGCGCGGTTGAGATCGATACCGGACATTCCATGAAAATCCTCATGGAGCGATTTGCCTGCGTCCTCTTCCAGATGCGCGTGATGCAAACGCACGGTCTTGCTGCTGCCGTCTTCCAGGTGAATTTCGATCTGGCCTTCGCCAACGATCGGCTTTTCCAGCTGGGTGGTCTGGTAGCCTTTGGGCAGGTCCGGGTAGAAATAGTTCTTGCGCTCGAACACCGAGCGCTTGCCGATTTCCGCGTTCATGGCGAGGCCGAACATCACCGCAAAACGGAAGGCTTCTTCGTTAGGAACCGGCAGGGTGCCCGGCATGGCCAGGTCGATGGCGCAGGCCTGGGTGTTGGGCTCGGCACCAAATGCGGTGCTGGCGCCGGAGAAAATTTTCGATTGGGTGGCCAGTTGCACATGCACTTCCAGCCCGATAACGACTTCCCATTCCACGTCGTTTCTCCTTAATTTCTACTTATTGTGCTGCCGGGGCGGTTTGCTGGTGCCAATCACTGGCGAGCTGGAACTGGTGCGCCACATTGAGCATGCGCGACTCGTCCAGGTAGTTGCCAATGATCTGCAGGCCAACGGGCAAGCCGTGGGCGAAACCGCAGGGGATGGACATGCCGGGCAGGCCGGCCAGATTGGTGGCGATGGTGTAAATGTCTTCCAGATACATGGCCACCGGGTCGGCATTTTTTTCGCCCAGCTTGAAGGCGGGGTTCGGGGCGGTGGGTCCCATGATGACGTCCACCTTGTCGAACGCGTCGACAAAGTCCTGTTTGATCAGGCGGCGCACCTGTTGGGCTTTGTTGTAGTAGGCGTCGTAGTAGCCGGCTGACAGGGCGTAGCTGCCTACTAAGATGCGGCGTTTTACTTCCTCGCCGAAGCCTTCACCGCGGGAGCGCATGTACAGGTCGCGCAGGTCGGCCGGATTCTCACAACGGTAGCCGTAGCGCACCCCGTCGAAACGGGACAGGTTGGCGGAGGCCTCTGCCGGGGCAATCACGTAATAGGCGGGTACCGCCAGCTTGCTGTGGGGCAGGCTGATTTCCACCAGTTCGGCGCCGAGCTGTTCGTACGCCTTGAGGGCTTCCTGCACCCGCGCGCCCACCTCGCTGTCGAGGCCTTCGCCAAAGTACTCGCTGGGTACGCCAATTTTGAGCCCTTTGATGGGGTCGCCAAGGCTGGCGGTGTAGTCCTGCGCAGGGCGGTCCAGGCAGGTGGAATCTTTTTTGTCCGGGCCCGCCATTACCGACAGCATCAGCGCGGCGTCTTCCGCGGTGCGGGCAATGGGGCCGCCCTGATCGAGGCTGGAAGCAAACGCGATCATGCCCCAGCGTGATACGCGGCCGTAGGTGGGCTTGAGGCCGGTGGTACCGGTCATGGCCGCGGGCTGGCGGATGGAGCCGCCGGTGTCGGTGGCGGTGGTGCCGGGTACCAGTAATGCGGCCACCGCAGCGGCGGAACCGCCGGAAGAGCCGCCGGGAATCCGCTCGATGTCCCAGGGGTTCTTCACCGCGCCATAAAAGCTGGATTCATTGGAGGAGCCCATGGCGAACTCGTCCATATTGGTTTTGCCCAGGCTCACCGCGCCCGCCTGCTGGAAGTTGTCCACCACCGTCGCGTCGTAGGGCGGCACGAAGTTGTCGAGCATTTTCGAGCCGCAGCTGGTGCGTACGCCACTGGTGCAGAAAATGTCCTTGTGGGCAATGGGCACGCCGCACAGGGCAGGGGCGTTGCCCTCGGCCAGGCGCGCATCCGCGGCGGCGGCCTGCTTGATGGCCTGGTCGCCGGTGACGCTGATGAAGCTGTTGAACTGGCTGTCCAGCTGCTGGATGCGCTCCAGCAGGTGGCTGGTGATCTCGACGCTGGAGAACTGTTTGTTGCGCAGGCCGCGCACGATCTCGGCGATGGTCAACTGATGCATGGGAAATCCGGTTTCTTGTCTATTCTGTATTCGCTTGCAGCGGGCGGGTCGCTGTTAGATTGTTGCTAGGTCGCGGTAAGGTCGCTGTTAGGTCAATGAATCGAATCGCTCGGTCAGTCGATGACCTTGGGTACCAGAAACAGGCCCGCTTCCGTTTGTGGCGCCAGGGCGAGGAATTCTTCACGGCGGTTGGGCTCGGTGACTTCGTCTTTGCGCAGCACCTGCACCTCCTCGAGGGGGTGGGCCATGGGCTCCACGCCGTCGGTGTTGACGGCCTGCAGCTGGTCGACCAGTTGCAGTACATCGCCCAAGCGGCTGCTGACTTCGTCGATGGTTTCTTCGGAAATGGCGATGCGGGCCAGTTCGGCCAGCTTTTCAACGGTTTGCGCGTCCACGGCCATGGGGGTAGAGACTCCAGCTTCTCATTGGCTAAATTGCGGCCAGGCCCGGTTTGCCGGGGCTGGCGGGATCAGAAGGAGCGCAAATTTAGCATATCTGTGGGGGAATCTCTTTATTCTTATTTATTAAGGGGTTCCTGAGCCTTGCCCTAAACCCGCGCCGTTGTTAGAGTTTGCCGATTATGGTCAGGGCGCGGTTGCGCCCGGCTGATTCACACAAGAGCGGACGAAAACGCCGCCCGGAACACAGAATTTATTGCGCGGACTCACTACCCTGTAGCGCTTCCCTGCCGGGGAGCTCCAGTCGGCGCTCGCGGCACCTGACCCGGATTGGGTGTTGTACATCAGAATTAAGGTAATCGAATTCCATGTTTAAACGTTTGCGGGGCATGTTCTCCAGTGATCTCTCCATCGACCTGGGTACTGCGAATACGCTGATCTACGTGCGCGATCGCGGCGTCGTTCTCGATGAACCCTCCGTTGTGGCCATCCGCCATTACAACGGCACCAAGATCGTGGAAGCGGTCGGTGTTGAGGCGAAGCGCATGCTGGGCCGTACGCCGGGGAATATCACGGCCATCCGCCCGCTGAAAGACGGGGTGATTGCAGACTTCCAGGTCACCGAGAAGATGCTGCAGCACTTTATCAAGAAAGTGCATGAAAACAGCTGGATGCGTCCGAGCCCGCGGGTTCTGGTGTGTGTGCCCTGCCAGTCTACCGAGGTGGAGCGCCGCGCGATTCGCGAATCCGCCCTGGGTGCCGGTGCCCGCGAAGTGTGGCTGATTGAAGAGCCCATGGCCGCTGCCATCGGCGCCGGCCTCAAGGTAGAAGAGGCCAGCGGTTCCATGGTGGTGGATATTGGTGGCGGTACCACCGAGATTGCCATCATCTCCCTGAACGGCGTGGTTTATTCCGATTCCGTGCGCATCGGCGGCGACCGTTTCGATGAGGCCATCGTCAACTATGTGCGCCGCAACTACGGCAGTGTGATTGGCGACGCCACCGCCGAGCGCATCAAGGAAGAGATTGGCTGTGCCTACGCCGGCAGTGAAGTGCGCGAGATCGACGTGCGTGGCCGCAACCTGGCCGAAGGGGTGCCGCGCAGCTTTACCCTGAACAGCGACGAGATTCTGGAAGCGCTGCAGGAACCGCTCACCGGTATCGTGCAGGCGGTGAAGAGCGCGCTGGAACAGTCCCCGCCGGAACTGGCGTCTGACATCGCCGAGCGCGGCCTGGTGCTGACCGGTGGTGGCGCGCTGCTGCGGGACCTGGACCGCCTGCTGATGGAAGAGTCGGGCCTGCCGGTGATCGTGGCCGACGACCCGCTGACCTGTGTTGCCCGCGGTGGCGGCCAGGCGCTGGACATGATGGACAAGAGCCGTCTGTACCTGGTTTCCAACTGATTTTTTTGCGATAAGGATGCGGCGCTCAGGGACTGCAGGCGCCGCCGCCCGACAAGCGCAGGGAAATGCGCGAGCCAATAACAACAGCTGCTAACAACAGTACTGCGCAACAGGTCGATGGGGGCCGCCCATTAAACCGCTATTTACCCGAGGTCCGTCACCGGAGTCCCGCATCATTGTGCTGGGCGCGCTGGCGACCGCACTCATCCTGATCAACCTCTATACCGACTGGCTGGATCCTGTGCGCGAGCGCCTGTCCAGCCTTTCCGCCCCCTTTTACTGGATTACCGGAACCCCCTCCCGCGTCGGCGGTTGGGCGGGCGAGCAGCTACGTACCCGTGAGGAGCTGCTGGAAGAAAACAGCCGTCTCAAGCATCAGGTGATGCTGCTGGAGCAACAGACCCAGCTGCTGGCGTCGGTGCGTGCGGAAAATACCCAGCTCAAAGAACTCATGAACTCGGCCGAGAGTGTGGACCAGCGCGTGCTGGTGGCCCAGGTGATCGGTGTGTCTCCGGATCCGCTGGAGCATGTGGTGATCATCGACAAAGGGCGCAGCGATGGTGTGGAGCAGGGGTCGGCGATCATGGATGCCAGCGGCCTGCTTGGCCAGGTCATCGAAGCTGGGGATATTTCGAGCCGGGTGCTGCTGATAACTGACGCCAACCACGCGCTCCCCGTGCAGGTGCTGCGCAACAGTGTGCGTGCCGTGGCCGAGGGTACCGGTGATCTCTACCGCCTGAAGCTGCGCCACCTGGCCAATACCAGCGATATCCGCGAAGGGGACCTGTTGCTCAGTTCCGGTCTCGGTGGCCGTTTCCCCGCCGGTTATCCAGTGGGCGAGGTCATTGCGGTCAAGCGTGACCCCGGCCGCGCCTTCGCTGAAGTGGATGTACAGCCGCGGGGGCGTATGAATCGCAGTCGTTTTGTGCTGGCGGTGATCCCGGAAGAGCAAAATGGCGTCGGCGGCCTGGAACAGCCGCTTGGCGACGGTTTGGTGCCCCAGGACTGAATCCATGGAAGCCCATAACCGCTGGTTCATTCTGCTGACGATTTTTGTTGCCCTGTTGCTGGCGGTGATGCCACTGCCCACCAGCTGGCTCTGGTTTCGCCCGGCGTTCTGTGCACTGCTGGTGATCTTCTGGACCACCCGGATGCCCCAGGAACTGGGTGTTGGTTTTGCCTGGATGGTGGGCCTGGTGGAAGACCTGGTCACCGGGGCGACGCTGGGTGCGCATGCGCTGGCGCTGGCGGTGCTGGCGTACTTCAGCCTGCTCACCTATCGCCGTACGCGGGCGTTCAACCCGGGGCAGCAGCTGATGTGGGTCTTTGTGCTGGTGGGGATCAATCAGCTTTTGGGTAACTGGGTGCACAGTCTGGCGGGCAAGCCGGTACCGGGTCTGACCTTTTTGTGGCCGGCCCTGACTACGGCACTGTTGTGGCCGCTGATAACGCCCTGGCTGCACGGCGCAGCCTCCCGGCTGCAGATACGCTGACCCCGTCGGGGCAAAGCGTGCGCCTGTGCCCGATTCGCGCAAAATAATGTTAAGTAGCGCACGCGGCGCGGTTATTTTTCGAGCGATAACGCTATAATCGGGCCTTTAGCTGACCATACTTGCTTCACCAATAACCATAAGCCGTGCCTGTGCCAAATTCCGAAAAAGAACAGCGCCTGATTCTGGCCTCCGCATCCCCGCGGCGGGCGGAACTGCTGATGCAGATTGGTGTGCCTTTCTCGTCTGCCGCGACCTCGGTCGAAGAGCGGCGCCATCCCGATGAAACCCCTGAATCCTACGTATTACGCCTGGCCCAGGAAAAGTCCCGCGCCGGGCTCAAGCTGCTGGATGACCCCAATATCTGGTCCCTGGGTGCGGATACCCTGGGTGTCGTGGATGACGAAATCCTGGAAAAACCCCGCGACTTCACCGATTTTGCCCGCATGATGCGCCTGATGTCCGGTCGCGAGCATTCGGTATTGACCGCAATCTGCCTCACCGGTGCCGAGCAGTCGTTCAGCGAGGTGGTGGAGACCCGGGTGCGGTTCCGCGAGCTGGATCGGCGCCTGATCGAGGGGTACTGGAATACCGGGGAGCCGGCCGACAAGGCGGGTGGCTACGGCATTCAGGGCATGGGGGCGTTGCTGGTGGCCTCTATTCATGGCAGTTATAGCAATGTGGTGGGGTTGCCGCTGGAGACCCTCGGTGGGTTTCTGGAGCGAGCAGGTATTCCCTACTGGCAATTCGACAAGCGCGCTTTTGGCCATTCAAGTGGCGCAGGGACGATTTAGGAGTTACGCCCAGTGAGCGAAGAGCTACTTATCAACGTGGCGCCGATGGAAACCCGTGTCGCACTCGTCGAAAATGGCGTGCTACAGGAAGTGTATCTGGAGCGCACCGCCAGCCGCGGCATCGTGGGCAATATCTACAAGGGCAAGGTGGTGCGGGTGTTGCCCGGTATGCAGGCCGCTTTCGTGGATATCGGCCTGGAGCGGGCGGGCTTTATCCATGCATCGGATATTGCCCCGCTGGACGAGGACGGTATGGAGTCCCGCGAGGGCGATGTGGCCGACATCCGCGCCCTGGTGCGGGAGGGGCAGTCGCTGGTGGTGCAGGTGGTCAAGGACCCCATCTCCAGTAAGGGCGCCCGTCTCACCACGCACCTTTCGGTTTCCGCACGCTACCTGGTGTATATGCCGCAGACCCGGCACATCGGTATCTCCAACCGTATTGAAGACGAATCTGAACGCGAGCGCCTGCGGGAGCTGGTGGACCTGGCCTCGGCAAAACTCGCCGAGGAAGGTCACAGCGGCGATGGTGGCTTTATCTTGCGTACCGTGGCCGAAGGCGTAAGCGAGGAAGAGTTGCTGCGCGACATCCCATTCCTGTACAAACTCTGGATCGAGCTGGAACAGCGCATCAAGCTCGAGAAAGCGCCGGCGATCATCTACGAAGACCTGCCCCTGTTCATGCGCGCGCTGCGGGATCTGGCGCGTCCGCACACCGAAAAAATCCGTATCGACTCCCGCGAGGCCCACGCTCGCGCGGCAAAATTCACTGGCAAGTACGCCCCGGAAATCGCTCCCAGAATCGAGCACTATCCCGGCGAACGGCCCCTATTTGACCTCTATGGCGTCGAAGAGGAAATCCGCAAGGCGCTGCAGAACAAAGTCACGCTCAAGTCCGGCGGGTACCTGATCGTCGAGCAGACCGAGGCCATGAGCACCATTGACGTGAATACCGGCGCTTTCGTGGGGCATCGCAATCTGGAAGAGACCATCTTCAAGACCAATCTGGAAGCGGCCACGGCCATTGCCCGGCAGCTGCGCCTGCGCAACCTCGGCGGCATCATCATCATCGACTTTATCGATATGCAGGATACCGAGCACCAGCGCCAGGTACTGCGCACCCTGGAAAAGTCACTGGAGCGGGACCACGCCAAGAGCAGTATCACCGGCGTTTCCGAGCTGGGCCTGGTGGAAATGACGCGCAAGCGCACCCGCGAATCCCTGGGTCAGATTCTCTGCGAACCCTGCCCGGTGTGCGCCGGGCGCGGTACGTTGAAAACCGCGGAAACCGTGTGTTACGAAATTTTCCGGGAGATTATTCGTGAGGCGCGGGCCTACGACAGCGAAAAGATCATGGTGCTCGCCAGCCAGGTGGTGATTGACCTGTTGCTGGACGAGGAGTCCGCCAACGTGGCGGACCTGGAGGAGTTTATTGCGCGCCCCATCCAGTTCCAGGTGGAGCCCATTTACAACCAGGAGCAGTACGACATTGTACTGGTGTAAGTTCACCACTGGCACCGCTTGCGGCGGTCCCAACCTGTGCACCTGCGGTAGCGGGAGGGCATCCCGATGCTGATGCTGCGCTGGTTCGCGCGCAAGTTCTGGCTGCTGGTGGTGGTTCTGGTGATCTCCCTGGCCATCCTGGTGCAGACGGGACGTATCCTGTCGCCGCAGGTGGGCAAATACAGCCCGGAAATTGGCCGCTGGCTCTCCGCGCGGCTGGGCGCACCGGTGCAACTGGAACACATCGCCCTGCGCTGGCAGGCGCTGGAAGTGGCGCTGCAGATCGACGGTCTGAACATCGGCGATTCGGGGCAGGTCAAACTGGCGCGGGGACTGTTTCACCTCGACCTGCTGGCCAGTCTCTGGAACCGGGAGCTGATCTGGAAAAACCTGGAGGTTGACGGCTTTTCCGCAGAGCTGGAGCAGCGCGCGGAAGGCGGCTGGCAGGTGCAGGGTTTCCCACTGGTGGCTGCGCCAGCTGACGCGGGTGCGGCACCCGCGGACACCGGACTGCGTCTGGGCGACCCGGCGCGGATTTTCCAGCTCGGCCCTAAAGTGCTGGTGCGCGATGCCAGTATCGGCCTGACCCTCACTGGAGGACAGTCGGGCAACCTCGACTTGCGGGAAATCCAGCTGGAAAACAGTGGAGAGTTTCATCGCCTGGTTGCCCGGGCGTTCGTCACCGGGGCGATGGAAAGCCTGCACAGCGGTGAAGAAAGCCTGCGCCTGGTGTTGGAGGGGCGCGGCAACCCCCGCAACCACGACGAATTCTCCCTCAAGGGCTATGTGCAGCTAAATGAGCTGCTGGTGGATGCAGACCTGGTGGGCCTGCTGTACCAGCTGTTGCCGCTGCCAGAAAAACTCTACTGGCCCGGTCGCAAACTCGCGGGCGGTCGGCTGTGGCTCAGTTCCGATGCCCAGAATGGCTACAGCCTGCGGGGCGACCTGAGTCTTGCACAAGTCGCCGGCGACGGGCAGGGCGCGGGCGAAGGGGAGCGTGATGCCGATGCGGGGCGTGCTCTTGAAACCCTGAATGCCCTGTCCAGCCAACTATCCGGGCGCTGGCGTCCCGGGGACTCCTGGGAACTGGTGTTGCAGGATCTGGGGCTCAACTGGCAGCAGCTGGAAGTGCCGGATGTGAATCTCCAGGCGAGCGGGGATCCGTCGGGTAACCTGCAGCTGGCGGTGGACCAGATCGAGCTGCAGGCCTGGCACCGGGTGCTGAAGGTGCTCGAACTGATACCGGAAAAAGCCGACGAGTGGCTCACTGCACTGGACCCGACCGGTGAGCTGAAGAATGTGCGCCTGGCGCGCGTTGATGGCGAGCTCACCCTGGCGGCGAACCTGCAGGATGTGGTGGCGGGAGCGCACCGCGGCGCGCCGGCGGTTCGCGGGGTGAACGGTTATTTGTTCCTGAATGGCCAGGGTGGCCGTGTGGAGCTGGCCAGCAACCAGGGTTTCAGTGTGCATTTCCCGGTGCTCTACGACGCGCCCTTTGAGTTTGGCAGCGCTCGCGGCACCGTTGCGTGGGATATCGATCGCGCGCACAACACGGTTTCTATTTTCTCGGGCCCGATTCAGCTGGACGCCATTGCTGACGAGCAGTCAGAGAGCGTGTCTGCTGGCGGCGACCATATTCCTGCCGCCGGTGCCTTTACCGGGCAGTTCCTGTTACAGATTCCGGTGGTACCGCATACCCGTGCGGCGGATTTCACCCTCGCGCTGGGGCTGCGCAATGTCGCCGTTCAGGAGCAGCGCAATTTAGTACCTACCGTCGTCAGCGACGATCTGCGCCAGTGGCTCGATCAGAGTATCGGCAAGCGCAATGCCGGCCGTATTCCCGCGGCTGGGTTTATCTACCGCGGGTACAGCTATCGCGAAGGGGAAGACCGGGAGCTGCTGGCACTGGGCGCGCACGATTTCCGGGGTACGGTGCAGCTGCAGGCCGATATTCGCGACAGCAGCCTGGCCTACGCGCCTGACTGGCCGGCTGCAGAGAATGTGAACGGCCATCTGGGTATTAACGACCGTGAAGTGCTCGTGGCCGCCCCCAGTGCGAAACTGTGGGATGTCTCAGGGGCGAACGTGTCGGTGCGAATATCCCCGGAGCCCACCGGTTCCCGGCTGGATGTGCGTGCCGAGCTGGCGGGTCCCGCCGCCGATGGGTTGAAAATCCTGCGAGAGTCGCCGTTGCGTGAGCGCCTCGGTACGGCGTTCGATAGCTGGGATCTCGGCGGTGCCATGCAGGGAACCCTGCAGCTCAGCCAGCCACTGGGCGGCGCCGATTTTGCGCCCAGCCAGCAGGTAGACCTGGCGCTGTCGGGCGCGCGCCTGACCCTGCAAAACCTGAATCTGGATATCCATGGGCTCGACGGTAATGTGCGCTACCACAGCCGCGACGGTCTCAAGGGGTCCCAATTCCGTGGCCGGTTATGGGGCAAGCCGCTGCGCGCTTCCATTCAGCATCTGGGGCAGGGCGAAGACCGTGATACCCAGGTGGTGGTGCGCGGTGAGGCGGTGACCGAAAGTATTGGCCAGTGGAGCGGGCGGCCGGAATTATTGTGGCTCGATGGTGCGCTGGATTACACCGCGCGCGTGACCATTCCGGCGCAGGCCAAAGCAAAACCTTATGCCGCCGTGTTGGAGCTGTCTTCCGACCTGGAGCAGGTGGCGGTCCGGCTGCCGGCACCGCTGGCCAAGCCCGCCGGCGAGAAGTCCCGGTTTGTGCTGCGTGTACCCATCGGCGAGCAGGGCAACCTGTATCACCTCAGTTATGGAGAGCACCTGCAGGGACAGATCTGGCAAGTGGACGGCAAATTGGAGCGTGCGGCGATTGCCCTGAATGCGGAGGCAACGCTGCCCGCGTCTCCCGGTATTGCCGTGATGGGGCACCTGCCGGTGGTGGATCTGCCGCCATGGAAAGAAGCGCTGTCGATCTATACCGAACCGGCGCCAGCAGTTGCTGGCGGGCAGGTATCGGCGGCTGTCACCGACGGGGCTACTGCCGGTGCCGGGGATGAGAACCCGCTGCCGATTCGCCTCGATCTCAGCACGGATCTGTTGCAGGTGTCCGAGACCACCCGCATCGACAATATCCACGTGCGAGGGCGCGGTCTTGGGGCAGACTGGCAGCTGGATTTCGATAGCGAGACCGCTGCGGGCAAGCTGAGCGGCACCCTCAATTCGGCGACGCCCATGCAACTGGCGCTGGAGCACCTGCGCCTGCCGCCGCTGGCGGCAAAAGAAGGCTCCGCGGCGCGTGACAGCGATACTGAGGCCCCCGCCACCTCGCTCGCGGCGCGCCTGCAGGATCGCTGGAAAGGATTTGATTTTGCCAGCCTGCCGAGTGTGGATTTCAGCACCGAAACTTTGTGGATGGGTGATGAACCCATGGGCCCATGGTCCTTTCAGTTGCGCCCATCGGAGCAGCGCCTGGTGGTGAGTGATATTGAGGGCACCCTGCGTGGTATTCGCATCGAGGGCCGCACCACGGGAGAGAGCCGCCTGGGCGCGCAGCTGATGTGGATGCGCGATGAAGATGGCAGCGAGTCTTCCCAGTTTATTGGCCGCCTGCGCGGTGAAAACCTGGGTCAGGTACTGCAGTCGTGGGGGCAGGAAGCCGCCATCGAGAGCCGCAGCGCGGTCTTTGATACGGCGCTGCGCTGGCAGGGGTCTCCGGCCATGCTGAGCCCTAATAGCCTGAATGGTGAAATCCGTATCGATATCCGCAACGGGCGCTTTATGCGCGCCAGTGACAATGCCGGCACCTCCCTGCTGCGCCTGCTGTCTCTGTTCAATTTTGATACCTGGGCACGTCGCCTGCGCCTGGACTTCTCCGATCTGGTACAGAGTGGCCTGACCTTTGACCGGGTACACGGCGAGGTGTATTTCGAGGGCGATGGTGAGCTGTTGATCGCGGTGCCGATTCAGGTGGAGGGTCCCACCAGCGAGTTGCAAATGGCCGGGCGGGTCAATTTACAGCGGGAAGACCTGAACCTGACTCTGGTGGCGACGTTGCCGGTGGGGAACAATCTGGCTTTTGTGGCGGCGCTGGCCGGTGGTTTGCCCGCTGCGGCGGGGGTGTACCTGATCAGTAAGGTGTTCAAGAAGCAGGTGGATCGGGTGGCCAGCGTCAGCTACCGCATCAACGGGGAGTGGGCGGATCCGGAAGTGCGCTTCGACAAGCTGTTCGATGACGGCGCTGCCGGGCGCGAAGGGCGCAGCGCGGTGGCACAGCGGCACAAGGAAAAAGCGGCGGGGGAGGCCGCAACCCGCACGGTATCGGCGGGCGTGGCAGCCCCCGAACAGGGTGCACAGAAAGATTCCGGCGGTTTGCCCGTGGAGGCTTCCGGCTCGCAGCGCCCACAGCCACAGCCATTCGGTGCTGGCTGATTTGATGCCAGCGGTTGCAAAAACCGAACAATTATTCGATATTTACCCGCAAGCGAATCGTCCATAGCGTTCGTACAACAATAAAGTCAGCATCAGAGGTGCGTCGCCAATGTCTGAGGTGGTCTCTTTGGCCGGAATTCCGTTCAATCGCTACACACTGTTCAAACTCTTCAAGTACACGGTTTACTGCCTGCTGGCGTACAACGTGTATGCCTTTTTTGTAGACAACCATGCGGCGGCCGGTACGGTCTTCGCGGATGGCGTGAGTCTGGGCAAAATTATTGAGGCGTATAACGACTCTATCGATACGCTGGCCTGGGTGGTATTGCTGCTGGTGTTTGAGCTGGAAACCTCGTTGCTTTCCGATGACCGCATCAAGGGTGGCACCAAGTGGATGCTGAATGCGGTATCGGCCGTCTGTTATGTGTTCATTGTGTACTCGTTTTACGGATATGTGTCGGAGATGGTGTCGCTGACCCATCTGCTGCCGGTGAGCGGCACCGCGTGTGAGCTGGCCAATAGTGGCGGCTGGTCGATGGTGCTGGAGCAGGATGAATACACGGCATTGACGGCGGCCAATTGCGGTTCACTGGCCGATCTGCATTTGCTGCGTCTGGCGGATGCGCAGGTGCTGGGGGATGCGGCGGTCTGGCGGGAAATTCAGTGGCTGGCGTGGGTTGATGTGATCAATGCTGGTGCCTGGCTGCTGGTGGTGGCGATTCTGGCGTTCGACGTGTGGCTGCAACTGCGCCACCAGCTGTCCGACTCCATCATGCGCTATTCCCAGGTTATCAAAGGGCTGCTGTATTTCACCCTGCTGCTGTGCGCCATCTACTGGGGAATCAACGGCAGCTTCCTAGACTTCTGGGATGCGTTCCTGTGGCTGGTGGCCTTCTTCTTTATCGAGATGAACCTGTTCGAATGGCAGGCTGAGACGAGCGCTGAGTAATTGTTCTGGTTTCGTGGTTCACGGGTGCTTCAAATCTTGCACTTTGGCGGTGTCGCTACCCGGTAGCGACACCTTCGCTTCAGGCATCAACACATTTGATTGATGCCTGAAGTATCGATATCAATCCTTGCGGCTGGTCACTTCCAGCAGGTGATAACCAAACTGGGTTTTCACCGGGCCGTGGACCTTATTCAGTTCGTCGTTGAATACCACCTTGTCGAATTCCGGCACCATCTGACCCTGGCTGAATTCACCCAGATCACCGCCGTTGCGGCCGGAAGGGCACTTGGAATGCTGCTGGGCAATCTTTCCGAAATCAGCGCCGTCTTCAATCTGCTTTTTCAGATCCTGACACTGGGCTTCGCTTTCAACGAGAATATGGCGGGCGGTTGCTTTTGGCACGGGTATCTCCCTTATTTCCACAACAAATAGATTCGTGAGCGGCAAGCTTAGTGTTTTACCGCCGATGGAGCCAGCTACTGGCCGGATAAAGCTGCAAAGGTGTTGCACTGGTTCACATCACCGCTGGTGAATCCTTCCCTGAACCAGTAGGCGCGCTGCTCGGCGCTGCCGTGGGTGAAGGCGTCGGGGGACACGGCGCGACCAGCACGGCGTTGCAGGTGGTCGTCACCCACTGCGGCAGCGGCGCGCAGCCCTTCCTCGATATCACCGGGTTCCAGCATATTGCGGTCGCGGTGGGCGTAAAAGGCCCATACGCCGGCGTAGCAGTCCGCCTGTAACTCGAGCATGACCGAGAGGCGGTTGGACGTGACTTTGTCCGCGCGCATACGGGCCTGCTGTACTTTTTCCGAGGTGCCCATCAGGTTCTGTACATGGTGGCCGACTTCATGTGCAATGACGTAGGCAAAAGCAAAGTCACCCGGTGCCCCGAGTTTCTTGAGTTCGTTCAAAAAGCTCAGGTCGAGGTATACCTTCTGGTCGCCGGGGCAGTAAAAGGGGCCCACGGCGGCCGAGCTCAGGCCGCAGGCGGAGCGCACCGCTTCGCTGTAAAGCACCAGCTTGGGTGGGGCGTATTGCGAGCCCGCTTGCTGAAAGAGGGTTCCCCAGGTGTCTTCGGTGTCGGCCAGCACCACCGAGACAAACTGCGCCACCTCGTCATCGGGCGCGACGCCCTGTGTGCCCGGGGCCTGCTGGGAATCCGGGCCGAGGCTCGGTGATTCGGTACTGGGCGTACCGCTGAACAGGTTGCCGCCAAAGTAATACAGCGCCCCCAATGCGAGCAGGATGAGCCAGCCGCGTTTGCTGCGCAGTAAAAAGGGGGCGAGGGCGAGCAGGTTGCCGAGCCCTCCCATGCCACCGCCACCACCGGGGGCTTTTTCTCCGCGGCGATCTTCCACATTCGAACTTCTGCGACCCTGACGCCAGCGCATGGGAGCACCTCTCGTTTATCCTGCCGATTCACATCTGCGTATTGCTTTCAGCATAGAACAGTTGGCGCAGTTTTTTGTTTGGTGTGCGGGAGATTATCCTTGTACGCGGGATACCAGTGGCATCTTTATCGCTTATCCAACCACCAGTGAGCCGAAGCTTTGTCGTTGATACCTCTATTTCCTCTCAATATGGCGCTGTTTCCCGGCGTGACCTTGCCATTGCGGATTTTTGAGCAGCGTTACCTGCGCCTGGTGACCGAGTCCCTGAAAACCGACACCGGTTTCGGCGTGGTATTGATCCGCAGTGGGCGCGAAGTGGGGCAGGCGGACGTGTGGCCGCTGGGGCTGTACACGCGCATCGTTGACTGGAGCCAGGGAGAGGAGGGTTTGCTGCATATCGATGTGGCTGGCGATTCCCGTTTTCGCGTGCTGGACACCTTCCGCGAGGATGACGGGCTGCTGATGGCCGAGGTGGAATGGCTACCGGATGAAGAGACGCACCCGGTGCCGGAGAGCTGCGATGGCCTGCTGGCGGTCCTGAACGAACTGAAGCAGCATGCCGCCTCGCTGGCACTGAAGTTCGCGCCGGTGGAGAGTGCCGAGGCGCTCTCCTGGCAGCTGGCGCAGCTGTTGCCCCTGGAAGATGCTGCGCGGGTGGAGCTGCTGGCCAGTCACGACCCGTTAGAGCGGCTGGCGAGTATCGCCGCCAACCTCGATCGCTGGGCCCGGGAATAATCCCCTGCCATTGGCCGATCGCGCTACGACAAAAATAATGCGGTAAACATTCTGGGTTGCTATGGAAAACATTGTCTTGCTTGGCGTTCTGCTGGTCCTCACCGTGATTGTCGGGGCGTTTATGGGGATCTTTGCGTTTGCCGAGGTCAAAAGCCTGCGTGGAGAGGTGCGCCGGTTGCGCGCGATGATCGAGAGCCTGCAGGCGGCTGGACTGGCTGTTGAGCCGCATCGCCCCGGCAAAGCGGCTTCCTCGCCGTCATCGACGCCACCGGCGCCGGTACCACCAGCGGAAGCCCCCGTGCGCACTCAAATGCCCGATGCGGTAACCGACGAGGTGCCAACTAACGTACCGGAAGTGCCGAATAGCGTACCCAACCAGGTGCCGCCGGTAGCCACCGCGCGCAGCGGTGTCTCATCGCGGTCCGCCGCGGCCGCACGGCGCGCGCAGTTCTGGATGCGTGTTCAGGAAAACTGGATGGTCTGGCTGGGAGGCGCCTGTGTTGCACTCGCCGGGGTTTTCCTGGCGCGCTATGGCATTGAGCAGGGGCTGCTTGGGCCCAGAGTCCGTGTGGCCGCGGGCCTGCTGATGGCGTTGGCCCTGTACGTGGCCGCGGAGGTGTTGCGCCGCAAAACCGGTGGCAGCCATCCAACCTTCGCCGCACTCGCCGGCGGCGGGGCGATCACGGCCTTTGCCGCGATTCTGTCGGCGCTGCATCTGTATGACCTGATGGCGCCGGGATTGGCCTTCGGCCTGTTGGCGGTAGTGGCTCTGGTTACCCTGTGGTTGGCGCGGCTGCATGGGCCGGTACTGGCGGTGATCGGCATGCTGGGTGCTTACGGCGTGCCGGCGCTGGTTTCTACCGGCAGTGGCAATGTGCTTGGGGCGATGCTCTACGCGCTGATTATTTCCGTGTCGGTGTTGTTATTGCTGCGCCATGTCTACCGCAACTGGCTGTGGCTGGGGGTGCTCGTGGGAGCCCTCGCCTGGTGGTTGATCTCATTGCTGGGGCACCAGGCCGATGACTGGCGGGGCCTGTATCTGGCCGCGCTGGCGTACCTGTTGCTGGCCGTGGTGCCTGGGGACTGGCTGCTGACCGGGGAGGACCCGGAGTCTGCCGGCGGCCCTGCGGCAAAGATCACCCCGCTGATCCTGCCGAGCCTGCTGGTGCTCGCGCTCGCCCAATGCCTGTCGATTTTGCGCGAGGGTTTCCAGCCGGTGGCGATATGGGCGTGGAGCCCTCTGGCGCTGGTGATCCTGTGGGCGGCGCGATGCAGGGGTAACCTCGCGCTGTTGCCCTGGGTGCTGCTGGTCGGCCAGCTGGTGGCGTGGCTCGCGACCCGCCTGGATTTCAGCGGGGCGCAGGGCGTGCGCCTGCTGCCTCTGCCGACAGAACAGCAGGGGGGCTTTCTTCTCTATCTGTTGCTGAACGCTGTGCTGTTTGCGGGATTCGCCCTGTTCAATTACCGCCGCGGGCTGGCGCGCTACTGGTGGGCCTCGCTCGCGGTGATGGCGCCACTGCTGTCGCTGCTGGTGGGCTACTTACTGGCCGAAAGCTTCCTGCCCGTGTACTGGTGGTGCCTGTATGCGGCAGTGTTTGGGGGTGTGTTCATGTATCTGGGCGCGCGGGGGGCTACGCAGCACTGGCATAAGGGGATGGTGGTGTGGCTGTTTATCGCCGCACATTTCGCCTACAGCCTGGCGGCGTGCCTGTGGCTGCAGCAGGCGAGTTTGACCCTGGCGCTGGCATTGCAGGCGGTGTCGCTGGCGTGGGTGATCCGACGCTTCGCGGTGCCGGCCCTGGGGTGGCTGCTGAAAGCGGTTCTGCTGCTGGTGGTGGTCCGTCTTACCCTGAACCCCTGGCTACTCAGCTACGCGGATGATACCCATTGGTCCCTGTGGACGTACGGCGGCGCTGCGCTGTGTGCCTGGCTGGCGGCGCGCATTCTGGCGCGGGCCGCAGAACGCGGCGCCTATCAGTCCACAGCAGATTGGTCCGAGGCGGCGGCCTGGCATCTGCTGGTGCTGGCGCTGTGGGCCGAAAGCCGTTACTGGCTGTACGACGGCAATGCCTTTGCCGCGCACTACAGTTTTACCGAGGCAGTGATCAACCTGTGGCTGTTCACCGGGCTGGGGCTGGTGTACTACCGCAAGTCGCTGATTGCCGATCGCTTGGCGCGCTGGTACGACGGCTATGGCCGCCTGCTGATGCTCGCCGGGCTGGTGAACTACGGGAAAATCCTGTTTGCCACAGCCACCAGCGACCCCTGGGTGTGGCGCGATATCGACCCGCGCCCGCTGTTCAACATGCTGATGCCCGCCTTTGGCGGGGCGGCTCTACTCGCACTGCTGGTCAGCCGTTTTTATCTGCCGAGTGTGCGCAGACTGGCCGGGCTGGTGGCTGCGGTCACCGCCTTTGTGTGGGTGTCGCTGGAGGTGCGGCATCTGTGGCAAGGGAATATTCGGCTGGATACGCCGGCGCACACCGGGGAGTTGTACACCTACTCCGCGGTGTGGTTGGCGCTGGCAGTGACGGGCATTCTGCTGGGGAGCTGGAAACGCTGGCGCAGTTGTTATCAGGGCGGGATGGCCGTGCTGGCGCTGGTGATCGTGAAACTGTTCCTGGTGGATATGTCGGGGCTCGAGGGCTTGCTGCGCGTGGCGTCCTTTATGGGGATGGGGCTGGCGCTGCTGGGTATCGCCTACCTGCACCAGAAACTGGGCGGAAAAAGTGCAAGCCAGGTGCAATAACTGACTGCCCGCAGGCAATTTCCCGTAGCGCTTGCGGTATACTGCGCGGCCTTTTTGCGGGGCTCGCGTGCGTCGGGGCCGCTGTGCGGACAGATAACCGGGAGCTTGCCGCGGGATAACAGTGTTCCCGAACCGTATGAGTGAATTGCATGGAGATGAGCAGTGAACAGTATCAGCGCCACCGAGGTTGACCAGGATTCTACCCAAACCGCATCTGTCGAAGCGATGATGCAGGCCATGGGCCGTGCGGCACGTGCCGCCGCCCGGGTAATGGCGCGCACCGATACTGGCACTAAAAATGCGGCGCTGCGGGCCATCGCCGCGGAACTGGACGCCCAGCGACCGCAGCTGGCGGCGGCCAACGCCAAAGATATGCAAAACGGCCGCGCCAATGGCCTGGACGCGGCGCTGCTGGACCGTCTCGCACTGACCGACGAGCGCATCGACGGCATGATCGAGGGGCTCAGCCAGATTGCCGAGCTGCCAGACCCGGTGGGGGAGGTGAGCGACCTCAAGTACCGCCCGAGCGGCATCCAGGTGGGCAAGATGCGCGTGCCGCTGGGCGTGGTGGGCATCATCTACGAGTCCCGCCCGAACGTGACCATAGACGCCGCCAGCCTGTGCCTGAAATCCGGCAATGCGACGATCCTGCGCGGCGGCAGTGAGGCCCTGCACTCCAATGGCGCCATTGCGGCCTGCGTGGCCGCGGGGCTGAAGCAGGCCGGGTTGCCAGAGACCGCGGTACAGGTGGTGGCCACCACCGATCGCGCTGCGGTGGGCGCCCTTATATCCATGCCCGAGTATGTGGATGTGATCGTACCCCGTGGCGGCAAGGGCCTGATTGAGCGCATCAGCCGCGACGCGCGGGTGCCGGTGATCAAGCACCTGGACGGCATCTGTCATGTGTACCTCGACGACCGCGCGGATCCGGTCAAGGCGTTCAATATTGCACTGAATGCCAAGACCCACCGCTACGGTGTATGCAATGCCATGGAAACCCTGCTGGTGGCCGAGGCGGTGGCGGCAGAGTTTCTGCCCAAGCTTGCGGCGGCTTACGGGGAAAAGGGCGTAGAACTGCGTGGTTGTGACAAGACCCGCAGCATCCTCGCGGGTGTGCTGCCGGCCACCGAAGAAGATTGGGCCACCGAATACCTGGCGCCGGTGCTGTCGATTCGCGTGGTGGCGGATATGGATGCGGCGATGGACCACATCGCCCGCTACAGCTCCGGCCACACCGAGTCGATCGTCACCGAAGATTACTCCCGCGCGCGCCGGTTTATGGCGGAAGTGGATTCCGCCTCGGTCATGGTCAACGCCTCCACCCGTTTCGCCGACGGTTTTGAATACGGCCTGGGGGCCGAGATCGGTATCAGCACCGACAAGATTCATGCGCGTGGGCCGGTGGGCCTGGAAGGGCTGACCTCGCAGAAGTGGATCGTGTTCGGGGACGGGCAGATTCGCGAATGAGATCCATCGCCCTGTTCGGCGGCACCTTTAACCCGGTGCATTTCGGCCATCTGCGCATGGCGCTGGAGCTGAAGGAAACGCTGGGATTCGACGAAATGCGGCTGCTGCCGTCGCACCAGCCGGCGCACCGCGCGCAGCCCGGGGTGACCGCCAATGCCCGTCGCGACATGCTCGCACTGGCGCTGGAACACTGCCCTGCGCTGCAGCTGGACGAGCGGGAGCTGCAGCGCCAGGGCCCCACCTATACGGTGGATACCCTGCAGGCGCTGCGCGCAGAACTGGGCAACCAGGTGTCGATCAGCTTCTGCATGGGGCTCGATTCCCTGCTGGGGCTGCCCGGCTGGCACCGTTGGCAGCAGCTGATCCGGCTCGCCCATCTGGTGGTGGTTACCCGCCCCGGCTGGCAACTGCCCGAGCAAGGCCCGGTGGCGGAACTGCTCGCTGCCCACCGCGGTGATGTGGATGTCCTAAAGCAACAGGCGGCCGGGAGCCTCGTGCTGCGGGAACAGACACTGCTGCCAATCTCCGCCACGGAGATCCGCAGCCTGATTGCGAGCAACCGCTCGCCCCAGTACCTGCTGCCGCAGCGGGTACTCGACTACATTCAAACTCATCAGCTCTACAAGAGCGACAACCAATAGGAGCCAAGGCTCCCGCAACAGGTGTTATGACTGATATCAAAGCAATTGCGGTAAACGCACTGGAAGACCTCAAGGGTAAAGACATCGTTTCGATGGATGTATCCGAACTCAGCGATGTAATGGACACCCTGATCATCTGTACCGGCACCTCCAGCCGGCAGGTGAAATCCTTGGCCAACAATGTGGTGGAAGACGGTAAAGAAGCCGGTATCCGTCCGATAGGCGTCGAGGGGATTGACCAGGGCGAGTGGGTGCTGGTGGACTACGGCGATGTGGTGGTGCACGTGATGCAGGCCGAGACCCGCGGCTTCTACGACCTGGAAAAACTCTGGTCGATGACCCCCAATACCCGTGAGGGTGCGGACGGTTCCGATCCCCATCAGGACTGATCGCAAAGCGCCGGCCCCTTGAACACACGCTGCTTATGAAGATTCGCATTATCGCCGCAGGTGGCAAGATGCCCGCCTGGGTGCAGGAGGGCTACAACGAGTACGCCAAGCGCCTGCCGCGGGAGCTGACCCTGGAAATGGTCGAGGTGGCGCTGGGCAACCGCGGCCAGAAAAATTCCGCGGCGCTGGTGGAAAAGGCCCGCCAGAAAGAGGGCGAGGCGATGCTGGCGGCGATTCATCCGCGGGATCACGTGGTTGCGCTGGAAGTGAAGGGCAAGTCGTGGAGCACCGAGCAGCTGTCCCGGGAACTTTCCGGCTGGCAGATGTCCGGCGACAACCTGTGTCTGTTGATCGGCGGCCCCGACGGCCTTTCACCGGAGTGCGTGGCGCGGGCCAACCAGAAATGGTCCCTGTCGGCACTGACCCTGCCGCACCCGCTGGTGCGGGTGCTGCTGGCGGAACAGCTGTATCGGGCCTGGACCTTGCTGGCGGGGCACCCGTACCACAAGTAAGCCGGGCGAACCCCGGGGCGGGCCTCTACTTTTTCGCCTGATTGAACTTTTTGCTGCCACCAGACTCCCACGGACACGGGGAAACCCGGTGCCTGTGGCTGTTCGAGGGGTGCCGGTGTGTATCGAACACTCCGCAGGGAAGGCAAACTTGTGTACACTTCGTGGTCATTTTCGCGCCACCGAATAACCTGCTTCGACCACCATGTCAGAAAACCTGCGTTTCAAAGACCACCACACAGAGCAGCGGCTGTTTCGCAACCGCATGCTGGTGGCCATATTCGGCGTAGTCGTGCTGCTCGGTGTGCTGGTCGCGCGCTTTTACAACCTGCAGGTAGTCAATTACGAGGACTACCGTACCCAGTCTGACCAGAACCGCATCCAGGTGCGCCCGGTCCCTCCTACACGTGGCCTGATCTACGACCGCAACGGCGAAATGCTGGCGGACAACCGCCCCAGTTATACCCTTTCCGTGGTGCGCGAGCGGGTCAAGGACCTGGATGCCACCATCGAGCTGCTCGGCCAGATCGTGCGCCTTGAAGACAGCGATGTAGAGAAATTCAAGCGCCGTCTGCAGCGCCGGCGCCCGTTCGAGCCGGTACCGCTGCGCTATCGCCTCAGTGAGGATGAAATCGCCCGCATCAGCGTCAATGAGTTCCATCTGCCCGGGGTATCCGTGGAGGCGGAACTGGTCCGCTATTACCCCGAGAGCAAGCTGTTCGCACACAGTGTGGGCTATGTGGGGCGGATCAACGACCGTGAACTGTCCGGCTTCACCGCGGAAGATGTGCGCCGCTACCGCGGCACCCAGAGTATCGGCAAGGTGGGGCTGGAGCGCTCCTACGAGGACCTGCTGCTGGGTGAAGTGGGCTATGAAAACGTAGAAACCAATGCCCGCGGTCGGGTACTGCGGGTGCTGGAGCGGCAAGATCCGAAACCCGGTGCGGAGCTGACCCTGCACCTGGACACCCGCCTGCAGCAGGTGGCTACCGAAGCGCTGGGTGATAACCGCGGTGCGGTGGTGGCCATCGATGTGAAAACCGGCGGCGTGCTGGCGTTTGTGAGCCAGCCGTCCTACGACCCGAATCTGTTTGTTACCGGTATCAGCTTCAGGGACTACAGCGCGCTGCGGGACTCGCTCGATGTGCCGCTGTTCAACCGCGTGGTGCAGGGGCAGTATCCGCCCGGTTCTACGCTCAAACCCATGATGGGCCTCGGCGGCCTGGCGGCAGGCATTATCCGTTCGGATACCAAGGTGCCGGATCCAGGCTTTTACAAGCTGCCGAACGATTCGCGCATCTACCGCGACTGGAAACGCTGGGGCCACGGCAAGCACGTCGACCTGATTCAGGGGCTCGCCCAGAGTTGTGACGTGTACTTCTGGGACATGGCCGCGCGCTGGAATATTGATGGCATGCACGAGATCGCCACGCGCTTTGGCCTGGGTGAAAAAACCGGTATTGACCTGCCGCGGGAATACCCGGGGCTGTTCCCGTCGCGGGCCTGGAAACGCGGCGCGCGGGGCGTGCCCTGGTTCCCGGGCGACAGCCTGAACGCAGTGCTGGGGCAGGGCTTTGTACTGGCCACGCCGCTGCAGCTGGCGGTGATGACCGCCACCATCGCCAACCGCGGTACCCACTACCGCCCGCAGATGGTGATGGCCATCGATGGCGTCGAGCAGCCTCCGGAAGTGCTGCACCACGTGGATGCGCGCCCGGAGCACTGGGATCTGGTGTTCGAGGGGATGGAAGCCGTGGTTTACGGCATCCACGGCACCGGCAAGAAAGCTGGGGCCGGGCTGGACTTTAAAGTGGCCGGGAAAACCGGTACTGCGCAGGTGGTGGGCATCGCCCAGGGGGAAAAGTACGACTCCGAGGCGCTGAAAGAGCGCCACCGGGATCACGCCCTGTTTGTTGCCTTCGCGCCGGCGGATGACCCGCAGATTGCGGTGTCCGTGCTGGTGGAAAATGGCGAAGGTGGCGGCAGCGTGGCGGCACCGGTGGCCCGTGAGCTGTTTTTTGACTGGATGTCGCGGCCACTGGAAGACACCGCCAGCCGGCGGGGCTGGCGTCCGCCCATGGCCAATGCCGGGTCCAGGCATCTACACCCACACGAGGTAGCAATCCGTGGCTAGTCGCGATTATATGCACCGCCTGCCGGATGCCGGCAGCAGCCTGCGGCGGCCGGAGAGTTTTTCGCGGCGCTGGCATATCGACCTCCCCTTGCTGTTGCTGTTGATGCTGTTGGCGGGGGTCGGGCTGGTGGTGCTGTACAGCGCGTCCGGTGAAGAGAGCCACTACGTCAAGCGCCAGGCGGTGTTTATGGCGTTGGCGTTCGTGGGCATGTTCATCGCCGCGCAGATTCCCCTGGAGTTTTACCGGCGCTGGTCACCGTGGTTTTACCTGGGCGGCTGTTGCCTGCTGGTGGCGGTACTGTTTTTTGGCGTGGGCGCCAAGGGCGCACAGCGCTGGTTGCAGATCGGTGGTTTTCGCTTTCAGCCCTCCGAGGCATTGAAACTCGCGGTGCCGATCGCCGTCGCGGCCTACCTGCACAAGCGCAGCCTGCCCCCCTCGTTTATGACCGTGGTGGGTACGCTGGTAATCATTGCCATTCCGGCGGCACTGATTGTGCGCCAGCCGGATCTCGGCACTTCTATTCTTATCGCCGCTTCGGGCATATTCGCGCTCTATCTTTCGGGCCTCAGCTGGAAAATGATCGGTAGTGCGGCGGTGATGGCGCTGATGGCTGCATGGCCCATGTGGATCTGGGGGTTACGCGACTATCAGAAACAGCGCATTCTCACCTTGTTCAATCCGGATGCCGACCGTCTCGGTGCGGGTTGGAATATTTTCCAGTCCAAGGCGGCCATTGGTTCCGGTGGATGGGATGGCAAGGGGTATATGCAGGGTACGCAGTCCCAGTTGGATTTCCTGCCGGAAAGTCACACGGATTTCATCATCGCTGTACTGGCGGAAGAGTGGGGTATGCGCGGCGCCTTGCTTCTGCTCGCCCTGTACCTGTTGATCATTGCCCGGGGCATCTATATTAGTTTCATGGCCCAGCATGTTTTCGGACGGTTGTTGGCGGGTAGTATCACGCTGACATTCTTCGTGTACGTGTTTGTGAATATCGCTATGGTGACCGGCCTGCTGCCGGTGGTGGGCGTGCCCCTGCCACTGGTGAGTCACGGCGGCACCTCGGTAATTACCCTGATGGCAGGGTTCGGTATTCTGATGGCCATCAGCACGGAAAGGCGCAGAGTACTTTTCTAGTTGTTGGATTTAGTTGCAGGGTTTGGTGGCTGAATGTGAGGCGGTTCAGGCTCGCTTCACTTTTTCCCGTGTATCGTGCCACTTTTTGGCGCGGATGCAGTCACACTGCAGAACGAATTTAATAATTGTGGAAAGTGGCAGGAAGTACTCTATGAACACAGGAGCGGTTGTTTTGAAGTGGACCACAGGATTGATAGCAGGCTTGGGGCTGGTGCTCGGAGCCTGTGCGCAGGAGGCGGGGCACGAGGAAAATGCCCAGGCGAAAGCGTTTGTGGATTACATGGTGGCCGAACACAACTTCAACCGCGATGACCTGCAGCTGCTGATGCGCGAGGCCAAGCGCAAGGATGCCATCCTCAAAGCCATCAAGCGGCCGGCCGAGAAAGCCAAACCCTGGCACGAGTACCGCAAAATATTCATTACCAATGCCCGCATTGCCGGCGGTGTGGAGTTCTGGGACAAAAACGCCGAGGCACTCAAGGCCGCGGAAGAAAAGTATGGCGTGCCGCCAGAAATGATCGTCGCCGTGATTGGCGTGGAAACCCGCTACGGTGGCAATATGGGCAGCTACCGGGTCATTGATGCGCTGTCCACCCTGGCGTTCAACTATCCCCGCCGCGCCAAGTTCTTCACCAAGGAACTGGAGAACTACCTGCTGCTGACCCGCGATGAAAAAATCGATCCCACCACCCTGAAAGGCTCCTACGCTGGCGCCATGGGCTTTGGCCAGTTCATGCCGTCGAGCTATCGCCACTATGCGGTGGACTTTAACGGCGACGGCCGCGTGGATATCTGGGAAGACACCGAGGATGCCATCGGCAGCGTGGCCAATTATTTTGTGGAGCACGGTTGGAAAGCCGGTGAGCCGATTACGGTGATTACCCAGCCGCTGCCCAATGCGGACATGACCATCGTCAATGACGACCTGAAACCCCAGTGGACCGTGGGCACGCTGGAAGCAAAAGGCTTCCCCACCACGGCCCAGGTTACCAAGGAAATGCCTGCCAATGTGTTCTCCCTTGAGACGGAGAGTGGCAAGCAGTTCTGGATCGGCCTGAATAATTTTTACACCATTACCCGCTACAACCACAGTCGCCTGTACGCCATGGCGGTGTACGAGCTGGGCCAGGAAATTATCAAGGCGCGGGGTGGCCGCTCCTGAGGGCGCGGGAGAGCCAGACAACCTGGTAGCGCCAGATAACATAATGGATGTATCGCCGGAGGACGTTTGCGTCTCCGGCGTGTGTTTTGCACAAGCAGTACGATAAGTCGAAGTACAAAAAATCGCGGTAGCGGGCGTCGTTTGACCTGCTCCGGGGGGAAGTCATGAATACCAGAAAAATAGCGGATACATCCGCCAGTTTTGTTCGCCTGGGCGCCGGTTGCGTGCTGGCATTGCTCACTGCCTGTAGTACTGTGCCGTTGCATGATGCGGGCAAGGCCAAGGTCGAGCCGCGAGACGAAGTGCCCTTCGATCAGGTGCGCGATAGCGGCCCCGATGTCCCTGTGGACATGCTGGCGACACCCGAGGTGACGCCGGTGCGAGAGCCCATCGGGATTGCCGGCAACAAATCCCCCTATGTGGTGAACGGGGTAAAGTACCGGGTGCTGAAAGGTGTGAAAGGCTACAGCGAGCGTGGCCATGCTTCCTGGTATGGCAAGAAATTCCACGGTCGCAAAACCGCCAACGGTGAGGTTTACAATATGTACGCCATGTCGGCGGCGCACAAAACCCTGCCATTGCCCAGTTATGCCAAAGTGACCAATCTGGATAATGGACGCAGTATCATCGTGCGCATCAACGACCGCGGTCCTTTCGTTCCGGGGCGCATCATCGACCTTAGCTACACCGCGGCGCAGAAGCTGGGATATATCGATAAGGGCGTCGCGCGGGTCGAGGTGGTCGCACTGGATCCGCAATCCCTGCCCAGTGCTACCGAGAGCCTCGCGGTAGAAAAAGATGCTGCAGCGCGCAAGGGATTGCCGGAAGATGCCAGTTTCAAATTGCCGGAGAATACCTTCCTGCAGGTGGGTGCCTACAGTTCCGCCCGCCAGGCGGAAGAGATTCGCGGCCAGCTGGCCGCCGCATTCGGCTATCCTGTATCCGTCAACCCGGTAAACCGTGGCGGAAAAATGCTTTATCGGGTGCGAATTGGGCCCATCGCGCAGCAGCGGGCACTGGCCGCGTTGCGAGAATCTGTAGAGCAACAGAATTTTGGCCAGCCCCAGGTGGTGGTCGACTGATTCGCTGCCCCGCAGCGCATGCCCGGCTGGAGCCGGGTTTTTGACACATTGTGAATGTAAGGAATAAAGAGAGACCCATGTTCAAACGCTTGTTTGCCTGTTTGCTCCTGATTGTCAGCACCAGTGTTGCCCAGGCCGATAAACCGCTGATACCCGCGCCGCCGCAGCTTGCCGCGACCGCGTATCTGCTGATCGATGCCCATACCGGGCAGGTGCTGGTGGAACACGACGCGGACAAACAGATCCCCCCCGCCAGCCTGACCAAGATGATGACCAGTTACATCGTTTCGGAAGAACTGGAAAAAGGCGCCATCAAAGAGCAGGACATGGTGAATATTTCGGAGAAGGCCTGGCGCAAGGGCGGCTCCAAAATGTTCGTCAAGGTCGGCGACAAGGTCCCGGTGATCGACTTGCTGCGCGGGGTCATCGTCCAGTCCGGCAACGATGCGAGTATCGCCTTGGCGGAATATGTCTCCGGTAGTGAGGAAGTCTTTGCCGAAGTCATGAATCAGCAGGCCCAGCTGTTGGGTATGCAGGATACCCACTTCGTCAACGCCACTGGCTGGCCCGCCGAGGGGCACGTGACCACGGCCCGTGACCTGGGCAAACTGGCGCGCGCGCTGATCCAGGACCACCCCGATCACTACGCGTTGTACTCCGAGAAATACTTCCGCTTCAACGGCATCAACCAGCCTAACCGCAACCGCCTGCTGTGGCGCGACCCGGCCGTGGATGGCATCAAAACTGGCCACACCGAAGAGGCGGGTTTCTGCCTGGTGGCCTCGGCGGTCAAGCGCGGCATGCGCCTGATTTCCGTCATCGTGGGCACCGACAGCGACGAGAAGCGTGCAGCGGAAACCCAGAAACTGCTTGCGTACGGCTTCCGTTACTACCAGACGCACAAGGTGTACGGCAGCAACGACGTGCTGCAGACCGAGCGCGTATGGGGCGGTAAAGTCGACTCGGTGGGTGTTGCGGTGAAAAATGATGTGTTTGTCACCATTCCCCGCGGCGGCGAAGAGAGCATCAAGGCGGACCTGATTATCGACGGCGAACTGAAAGCGCCCCTGGCCAAGGGCCAGCAGGTGGGCAAGGTCGTCGTGACCCTGGATGGGGAAACCGTCGCTGACGTGCCCGCGGTGGTGGCAGAGGATGTGGAAGAGGCGGGCTTCTTCAAGCGCCTGTGGGACTCCATCAAGCGTTTCGTGATGGGCTTTTTTGAATAGCCCCCGGGAAAAGTATCCCGGCAAGCCCGGTGGACTGGTCCACCGGGCTGTTTTCTGGCCCGTTTAAAGCAGTTTCGTCTGCAATCTTTCCTCCCTGTCCAGTCCCCGGTCGGCACTGTATAATCGCCGCCCGGCCGCAACTCCCGCTGGGAATTGTCCCCGCGCCTCCATTTCTGACCTGCGGCCCTGTGAGTGTGGTATGACCCAGGATTCAGAACAGCAGCCCCCGAAAATCGAATTCCCGTGCCAAGACTATATGGTCAAAGTCGTGCGTGACGCCGATGACCAGGTGCATGAATTCGTTCTCGAAGTGATGCGCCGTCACGCCCCCGGGCTGGACGAAAGTCGGCTGACCCACAAGCCGAGTCGCAACGGGCGCTTTACCTCCGTGACCTTCTTTATCGTTGCCACCGGCGAGCAGCAGCTGAAGGCGCTCACCGACGAACTCACCGCCCACCCGGGCGTGTACATGGTGATCTGATGGCAGCTCCGGAGTCGGCCGTGTGCAGGCCGCTTATTTGCAATCTGGGCCGCCGCGACTACGAAACCGTATGGCGCGCCATGGCCCATTACACCGACCACCGCGGTGCAGACGCCGTGGATCAGATCTGGTGTGTCGAGCATCCCCCGGTATTCACCCAGGGGCAGGCGGGCAAAGCCGAGCACCTGCTGAACACCGGTGATATCCCGGTGGTGCAGGTGGATCGCGGCGGACAGGTGACCTATCACGGCCCCGGTCAGCTGGTGGTCTACCCGCTGCTGGACCTGCGCCGCAGCAAGATCGGCGTGCGCGATCTGGTCACCGCACTGGAAGAGGCTACCGTGGCCATGCTGGCGGAATTCGGTATTGCCGCCGCACCGCGCGCCGATGCTCCGGGGGTGTACCTGACCGAAGGCCCGCGCGCGGGCAACAAGATCGCGTCCATCGGCCTGCGGGTGCGCCGGGGCTGCAGCTTCCACGGTATCGCCATCAATATCGACATGGACCTGGGGCCCTTCCTGCGCATCAACCCCTGTGGCTATGCGGGCATGCAGATGGTGCAGATGGCGGAAGTGATCCAGCCTGTCCCCGAATGGGCGTCCGTGGCGGAACGGTTTGTCGCGGCCCTGCAGCGCAAGCTGCAATTGCCGGAGGCCGATTGGCAGCCGGTGGATGAGCAGTTATTTGACGAAAAGTTATTTGCGGCACCCGGCACCGAGCAGGGCACCGAACCAGGAATGAGCAATGTCTGAACGATTTGACGCCGACCAGCCCGAAATTATCGCAACCACGGTTGACCCGAGTGATGCGCCCAAACCGGAAATTACCCCGGTCAAGCGCACCCGCCGCCTGCAGCAGGGCGAGAAACTGCGCGATGGCGACAAGGTAGAGCGTATCCCGGTAAAGGTGATCGCCAGCGACCAGACCCTGCGCAAGCCGGACTGGATTCGGGTAAAGGTCCCTTCGGTCAAGGCATCCAAGGAAGTGGACCGGATCAAGAGCATCTTGCGTTCACAGAAACTCGCCACCGTGTGTGAAGAGGCCAGTTGCCCGAACCTGGGAGAATGCTTCAGTGGCGGCACCGCGACCTTCATGATCATGGGTGAGATCTGTACCCGTCGCTGCCCCTTCTGCGATGTGGGCCACGGCAAGCCGAACCCGCTGGATCCTGAGGAGCCCAAACAGCTGGCGGAAGCCATCGCCGCCATGAGTCTGCGCTACGTGGTGATCACTTCCGTGGATCGCGACGACCTGCGCGACGGCGGCGCCCAGCACTTTGCCGACTGCATCCAGCAGTCCCGCGCACTGTCCCCGAACCTGCAGGTGGAAATCCTGACCCCGGACTTCCGTGGCCGCATGGACATTGCCCTGGATATTCTCGAGGCGGAAGCCCCGGATGTGTTCAACCACAACCTGGAAACCGTGCCGCGCCTGTACCGCGAATCCCGCCCCGGCGCCAACTACAAGTGGTCGCTGAAACTGCTGCAGGAATACAAAAAGCGCCGTCCGGACGTACTCACCAAGTCCGGCCTGATGGTGGGCCTCGGTGAAACCAAGGAAGAGATTTTTGAGGTGCTGGACGATATGCGCGCCCACGATATCGACATGCTCACCATCGGCCAGTACCTGCAGCCGAGCAAGGAGCACCTGCCGGTGCAGCGTTACGTGCATCCGGATGAGTTCGAAGAGTACCGCGTGTATGCGGAAAAAATCGGCTTCAAGCACGCCGCTTGTGGACCGATGGTGCGCTCTTCTTACCACGCCGACAAGCAGGCCCACGGCGAAGAAGTTAAGTAGCGCTACGTTGGCAGTGGGTGAGGGAATAAGCCCGCTGCTGCCAGTCTCCCGATCGCGAGTGCGGATACATGGATAAGTCGGATTTCAAGTTTGATCGCGTGAGCAAACGGATCATTCAGGAGCTCCAGAAAAATGCGCGTATTAGTAACCGGGATCTGGCGGAAAAGGTCAACCTTTCACCGAGCGCTTGCCTGAAGCGCACCAAAAAGTTGGAAGAGCAGGGGTATATCCGGCACTACACCGTTGAGCTGGATCTTAACCGTGTCTGTACCAGTGTGATGGCCATGGCGCAATTGGCTATCGGCGACAACCGCGGGCGCGCGGCGGAAGTGAATATTGAAGCCGCTATTCGCAAGCTCCCGCAGGCGGTCGAGTGTTTTAAAACCAGTGGCGAGTATCACTATCTCGTACACTTTATTTGCCGCGATCTCGAAGAGTACAACGATATCAGTAATCGCCTGCTGGAACAGGACCTGGGTATCTCCAGGATTACCAGTAACTTCGTCCTCTCCACGCCCAAGCCATTTCAGTCCTATCCCCTCGGCGAACTGGAGTGGTTAAACGATATGGACGAGCGCAGTAGTTAGCGCCGACCTCTCCTCTTCGCTACCTCACCGATTTTTATCAGTACGACATAAGTCAGCGCCGATGCAATGAGTGCATCGAATGCGGGGATCTGTGTAAGTAACATCTTTTCCTGGCTGGTGAGGAACGCCACACCCATACCGGATAGCCATGCCAGCATTGCCGGCCAGGAAAACGTCGTCGAACTCACATCTTGTGGCCGCTTTGGCTTATTTAATCGCTCACTTTTCACTTCTAGAATATAGTGTGCGGTATAGATCGCACCGATCGGCATAAAGATGATCCCGAGCGAAAAAATAAAATCGATAAAGTGATCGGAAATCCCGGCAAAGGCGACGGCGGTTCCGGCAATGCCGGAAAAGATCACGATCTGCCACTCTTTAAAGTGCGGCATAATCGCAGCAATACTCAGCCCACAGCCATACAGATTTACCGCATTGGTAATCGTGCTGGAAAAGATCACAAATGCCAGTGCCAAAATGCCAAGGCCGGCTGCCTGTAGCATGGCGAGCACGTCGGTCTCCGATAGCCACACCGCAGCCGCAGCACTGATGCAGTACACCAGTGTGGCACTGCCTAAAAATGGCAGGAAGGAAGCGATCGCAGCATCCTTGGTGGACCTGCCGTAACGGGTCAGGTCCGGCATCACCAGTGCGGAAACGATAAAACTGCCCACTACTGCGGAAACTGCTTCACCGAGCCCCATACTGGCTGTGCCGCTGGCAGAGAGAATGTCCGTAAAATTGGCTTGATCCACCAGCTTGTACAGCAACACACACAGCACCAGCAGCTGTATGGGCACAATGATGGCGGCGAGTTTCTGAATCGACTTGAAACCGAAGATGGCCGATGCGGTCATCAGCGCACCCCCGCATACCGGGGCCAGCCAGTGGGGCAGGGTGATATCGCTAATGTCTGCCAGCAGGTATTCCATGGCGGAACTGAACAGCACGATGTTCACCCCGAACCAGCCAAACATGGACAGGGCAATACATAAATTTACGATATTCGCGCCGCGGCTGCCGAACGAATCTCTGATCAGCATGTAGGAGCTGACACGTTTGCGAACCCCCACAATTCCTGTGGCGAAGCCCACCAGAGACAGCGCAAGGCCGCCCAGTAAGAATGCCCACAGTGCGGTCGCCATACCCGCCTCTGCCACCACCACAACCCCGGTCATGACACCGGGCAGGGAGAAGGCGAGGGCAGAGTTTACCTCGGAGATCTTGCCCCCACTGACGCTGATATGCGCAGGAACCGGCTCGGTCGCGTAATCCTGAAGCAATTGCTCCAGGTCGTTGTTGGGTTGATTGTGCATACGTCGACTACCTGTTCGCCCGGCTTGCTCATCTGGCGGTATAGCCCGATGAGTGTTGCCCCGGTGTGGCTCTTGGCCATTCTTATCATTCAGAGCTAACTATACCCCCAATGCCCGGAAACAATGTTTCCCCGAGAGTGGGTAGATGTTCATAAAGTTTCGTTTCGGGCAGCTCCGTCGCGCAAAGGTTTCCAGCCCTGCATGGTAATTTTTTGAGCAGGGTTCGGGGGTAGCTGGTACACGCTCTCCGTCGCTAGATTTCGAATAACGATTAAGGAGCGGAAGATGCCAGAAGGCAAAAAATGGCTGCGGATGTTCAGCTTGACCATTCTCGGGGCGGCCATCGCGGCCGAGAGCTACGCGGACTACACCATTGAGGAAGTTCAAGTTACCGCGCGCAAGCGTGCCGAAAGCCTGCAGGAAGTACCGGATTCCATCAACGTGCTGAGTGCTGCGCAGATCGAGTCCGCCGGCATCCGGGACTTGAAGGGCGTTGCGGCGCTGACGCCAAACCTGAGCATGGACGACAACTACCGCCCGGGTACTGCACGTATTTCCATCCGCGGCATGATCACCCCACAGGTCGGTGATGCCCCGCTCGCATACGTCGTTGATGGGGTTACTGCCCCAAGCATGGACTTCATTAACCAGGATTTACACGCGGTCGAGCGCATCGAAGTGATCAAGGGCCCTCAGGGCGCCCTATACGGTAAGGGCGCTGTGGGTGGAGCGATCAACATCGTCACCCGGGAGCCCACCAATGAAACCGAAGGCTCATTCGTGGTGGGCGCAGGCAATGGTGAGAGCGTCAATGCCGAGGGCTTTCTGTCCGGCGCGCTGGTCGAAGACTCCCTGTATTACCGCGTGGGTGCCAAACACTCCGATAGTGCGGGGTTTATTGAAAACGAAGTGACCGGCCAGATGGTGGATGCCAGCAAAGTCTCCACCGTATCCGGCCTGCTCTCCTACCAGCTGAGCGATCAGGGCAAAGTGGACCTGCGTGCGCGCTACTCCGATAATCAGGCCGGGGTGGGCTATTACAGCGTGGTTGATTCCCCGGACGCGATCGGAGACAACGTCTGGTCCGGTCAATCCTCCAATATTCTCGGTGGTAGCAACCGCGAGCTACTGGAATTGTCCGGCAAGTTTGAATGGTCTGCAGACTACGGCGATCTGCTGTTTGTCGCGGGCTATAGTGAAGTAGACGACCTGTCTTTTTCCGACTCGGATTACACCGGAATGCCGAGTGACTTTGATCTGTTGTTCGCCGGCGCACAGGAAACCCAGTATGGCGTAAAGGCCTATACCACTGAAGTGCGTTTCACCGCGCCTGCTGATCATGCAGTGCAGTGGCAAACCGGTGCCTACTATCAATTGCGAGAAGTCGAATCCACGCTGCATCTATGGGATGACTTTGATGGTGTAGGGGTGCGCACACGGGATAGCTTCGATATTCCCAACGATGAATTTATCGGTAGTAATCTCGATCCGGATTTTTTCACCGAGTATCTGTATTCCATCGTGGATTCCAACACCAGCGATGCATGGGCCATTTTTGGTCAGGCGGCATACGACTTGACCGATACGCTGACGGTCTCCGCCGCACTGCGCTACGACATGGATAAACGGGAATCCTACGATTGGCGCGATGTAGAAGGCACCTTTGCCAAGCGCGACTTCTCCGAACTGCAGCCGAAATTCCAGCTGTCTTACGATTTGTCGGAAGACGTGCTGACCTATGTGTCTGTTTCCCGCGGCTTCCGCAGTGGCGGCTTCAATGAACCGCACCCCGATGTCGAACGCGTCTTTGATCAGGAAATTTCTGACAATTTCGAAATTGGCTTCAAATCTGATTTTCTGGATCAGAAACTCGTGCTGAACGGAGCTGCGTTTCATGTGAATACGCAAAATACCCAGTATACGCAGTTCAATGTCGAGACCTTTACCTTAGAAAACCTGGGTATCGATCGCTCTATTTCTCAGGGCCTTGAGGCGGATTTCCAGTATCTGGTGAACTCTTCTCTGCGCCTGCACGGTGGCGTTGGTATGGTGAAGTCGGAAATCGATCAATACGATGTGAATCCGGATCTCGAAGGCAATCGCGTGCCCGGTGTCTACCGCTCCAATATCAATCTTGGTGCTGAGTATGTGCGTGCACTGCAAAGTGGTTCCGAGCTGGAGTTCCGGGTGGACTACCTGCGCAATGGACCCATTGCCTGGGACCTGGAGAGCAGCCTGGAAATCGGTGCTGCCAATATTGTGAATGTGCGCGCGAGTTACATCTTCGATCAAAGCCGCATCACTTTGTTTGCGGAAAATGTCACCGATGAAGCGACAATTTCTGACGCATTTGTATTGGACTACGGATATGGCCGACAGCCGGGGCGTCCCCGCTACTACGGCGTGCAATTCGGATATTCCTTTTAATTTTTGACTTTATCCATATTGGGGTGTCGCTCGGTTTCCGGGCGGTACCTTGTGTATCTGTAGTGCGAGACTTAACAATGCGAGTACTGACAAGACAGGATCTGGAAGACATTCTGTATGGATGTGCGATCCTCGGAACCGGCGGGGGCGGCGAATTGGATGAGGGCTTTGAACTCATCGATGAAGCGCTGGCGCAGGGCAAGGAGTTTGTGCTCGCAGACCCGTCGGAAATTCCCGACGAGGCGATGATTTGTACCCCCTATATGCTCGGTGCTATCTCAGAGCTGCCGGCAGGAGAGGAGGATAAGTACGCACGCTTACCCACCGGTGAAGTGCGCCCCATTCTTGCAGCTTATCAGCGTATGGAGGCTTACAAGGGAACCAAGTTCAGCGGCACCGTCGCCTGTGAACTGGGTGGGTCAAACACGGCAATGGCGTTTTACGTTGCCGCGATGACCGGTGGCTACATCGTCGATGGTGATCCGGCCGGTCGCGCCGTCCCGGAAATTACGCATTCCACGTATTATCTGAACGACCTGCCCGCGGCACCCATAGTGACTGCGAATGCATTTGGTGAATGCATGGTTATCGAAAACGTGATCGATGACCTTCGCGCAGAAGAAATTGTCCGAGCGCTCTCCATGGCGAGCGGCAATGATATTGCTGCGGTCGATCACGCCCTGTGTATGCAGGAACTGCGCGGCGCTCTGATCGGCGGCACCATCACCAAAGCACTGGAGCTTGGCAGAACCTGGCGCGTCACCAAGGCGGACGGCGGCGACATTGCAGCGAATATTGCGGCGCAAGGTAGCGGAGAAGTGGTGTTCCGCGGAGTTATCTCTACGTGCGACTGGAAGACCGCTGAGGGTTTCACGCTTGGCAATATCTCTATTTCTGGGGAAGGGGGTTACGCGGGCTCCGATTACGCAATTTGGCTCAAGAATGAGAATATGATTGCGTGGCGCGACGGCAAAGTGCACGCCACCATACCGGATCTGATTTGTCTGCTGGATATGGAAACCGGTGAGCCGGTAACCAACCCCAACTATCGCGCGGGCCAGCAAGTGGCCGTGGTAATTCTACCTGCACCCAATGCATTCCTGAGTGAGAAGGGGCTGGAAATCTTCGGACCCAAGTATCTTGGTTATTCATTTGAATATCGCAGCGCGGTGGCGTAGAAAGCCCCGGTACCGTGTTTGCTACGTTGTGCGGATACGTCTTACCGGTTTGCTCTCACCGCGCTGAACATTCTTTTTTTCTTGTGGTGCTGTATCGTCAGCGTTAATGACGTACAGGTGCTGCACTCTAAGGCGGTGTTAGACCTAAGCTATACCCGCGGAATGTGGTTTTTACCGCTGGTGGGCTTGTGCAGCTTGACTATTTTTCAGACGGTTTCCAGGCTGGCGCTGCGGGGGATGGGGGGGCAATCTGGCCAGACACCGGGGCTGCTGTATCTGGCCATCGTTATGGGGCCCTTGCACCACTGCTTCAAGGAGTGCTCGCGGACTCGATAAGTCTGCATCATTCTTGTTTTATACCGATGATTTTTTCATCGGGCATTGCACATCACGGCGTATCGGGGTGGCGCGTAAAGTCGCCTAATGCTTGTAGGTCAGGCAATTCACGCTGTCGCCGCTGTATCCGAGCTCGATCTGGTCCGCGCAACATTCGAAGTCGGTATTGTGGCTGCAGCCCGTTACCTTGCAGGCGCCGACGCCGGCATTGCGTTGACGCTTGGTGTGGTGGCTGTTGCTGAAATAGGTGTCGCAATCCGGATGCTCGCCATCGCCGATGGTGATGGCGCGTGCATGGCAGGCGGAATCGGTATTGTAGGCGCACTCACTGGCGGCGCAGCTGGACACTTCGGGCATATCGGTGGCAATGATCATGGCGCTGTTCTCTTTGGATTATTGTCGGGGGACCAAACTCCCATAGTGAGCCTAGTTCAGCGTCATCCCCTGTCAAACTGCGGCCGGGTGAGCGGCTTGCGACTATTCGCTAATTGATTCCTGCGTCTGCCATCGGGTATACACAGTGTCATGATCCGGCGCGCGAGGAATCCATGACCGCCACATCCCTGCTGTTGTTTTTTGCCCTGTTGTATATCGCGATGTTGTTCGTGGTCGCCTGGCGTGCGGGCCGCAATACCCGGTGGATGCGCAACTTCCGTCCGGTCATCTACGGCCTGACCCTCGCGGTGTACTGCAGCTCCTGGACCTTCTTCGGCGCAGTGGGGCAATCGGTCAGCAATACCTGGAGCTACCTGCCCATTTATCTCGGCCCGATTCTGCTGTTCCTGTTTGCTGGGGGTTTTCTGCAAAAACTGGTGCGCGTGGGCGAGCGCCAGAAAGTCACATCCATTGCCGACTTCATCGGTTCGCGCTATGGCAAGAGCCGCGGTCTCTCCGCGCTGGTGACCCTGCTGGCGATTGTCGGCAGCCTGCCGTATATCGCACTGCAACTGCGTGCGGTCACCATGGGGTGGGAGGTGATCGGGGACAGTAGCCACAGCGAGAGCCTGGTCCATCTCGATACCGCTCTGGCGACCGCCTTGCTGATGGGGCTGTTTGCCATCCTGTTTGGCACCCGACACCTGGAAGGGCGGGAGCGCAATGTCGGGGTGGTGGCGGCTATTGCGCTGGAATCCCTGGTCAAGCTCTTTGCCTTCGCGGCTGTCGCGGTACTGGCTCTGTGGCTGCTGGTCACCGGTGGCAGTGGCCTACCGGCGGTCCAGTGGCAGCCGCAGCTGCAGTGGTCGGCCCCGGACATCAATTTCCTTACCCAGACCCTGCTGGCGATGGCGGCGATTGTCTGCCTGCCGCGCCAGTTTCACATGGCGGTGGTGGAATACCGCAACCCCGAAGACCTGAATACGGCACGCTGGTTGCTGCCCGCCTACCTGGTGCTGTTTTCAATGCTGATCCTGCCGATTTCGCTGGCGGGCCAACCGCTGGTGGCGGCGGGCCTGAGTGACCCAGACAGCCTGGTGCTGACCCTTCCCTTGCAGGCAGGGCACAGTACCCTCACCATGCTGGCGTATATCGGCGGTTTCTCGGCGGCCACCGGGATGGTGATTGTTGCCGTGCTCACCCTGGCGGTCATGGTGACCAACGAGCTGGTGGCGCCGGTGTGGCTTTATCTCAGCCGCTACACCCGCCTGACGGCCGTCGCTCTCGGCACCCACCTGCGCCTGATTCGCAGTCTCAGTATTCTGCTGCTGATGTTGATGAGCTGGGGCGTCCACCTGGGGATTTCCGGCACCGAGGCGCTGGCGTCTATCGGCCTGGTTTCCTTCGCGGCGGCCGCTCAGCTGGCCCCGGCCCTGGTTGCCGCGCTGTACTGGCCCGGCGCGCACCGGCGCGGGGTCTGGGCGGGCTTGATGGCCGGTTACGGCCTGTGGTTCTTCTGTCTGGTATTGCCCGCCATGGTGGGGGATGGGGAAGTGATGCGCCACGGCGTGCTGGGCATCGAGCTGCTGCGCCCACAGCAGCTGTTTGGCCTGTCGGCGCTGGATCCGCTGAGCCACGGTGTGTTCTGGAGCCTGCTGGGGAACATTGCGTTACTGGTGGGTGTATCCCTGCTGTGCCGTCAGGATGACAACGACCGGCGTCAGGCGCAGGCGTTTGTGTTTCCCCAGCAGGGTGGGGAACCGACCCCGGACCTGGTGCCCACCGGAATTCGTATGGGACAGGTACGCAGCCTGCTGCAGCCGTTCGTGGGGTCGGCGCGGCTGGAGGAAATCTGGAACACATTTGAGCTGCGCAGCCACCAGCGATTGCTGCCGGATGACACTGCATCGCGCTTTGTGATCGCCGAAGCCGAGCGCATGCTCGCGGGTATTGTTGGCTCCGCGGCCGCGCACCAGCTGATGGGCTTGTTGCACAGCAACCGGCCGCTGAAGCTGGAGGATATCGCGCGCCTGGTCGACAGCACATCCCAGCGCCTGCGCTTCAGCCAGGAATTGCTGCAGACCACGGTAGAGACCATCAGCCAGGGCATCAGCGTGGTGGATGCGGAGCTGCGGTTGGTGGCCTGGAACCGGCACTACCTGGAGCTGTTCAATTATCCCGAGCGGCTGTTGTACATCGGCTGCCCGGTGGCTTCGCTGTATCGTCACAATGCCGAGCGCGGCCTGTACGGGGATGCGGACGACCCCGCCGCCCTGGAGGCCCATGTGCAGCGACGGCTGGACCTGTTGCGTCACGGCAGCGCGCACCGTTTTGAGCGCCGCCTGCCCAGTGGCGCCATTGTCGAGGTGCGTGGCACGCCCATGCCCGGGGGTGGCTTCGTCACTACCTTTACCGACATCAGTGAATATCGCGCTGCGGTAGACGCGCTGGAGGAAACCCGCCGCAGCCTGGAAGACCGTGTGCAACAGCGCACCGCCGAGTTGTCCGATAGTAACCACGCACTACAGGAAGAGAACCGCCGCCGCGCTGAGGCGGAGGTAAAAATCCGCGAGTTGCACGCGGCCAAAACCCGCTTCCTCGCCCACACCAGCCACGATTTGCTGCAGCCGATTAACGCCGCGCGCCTGTTTATTGCCTCGCTGCAAAACAAGGCCGCCGCCGGCAGCTGGCGCGAGATGGGGGACGACATCCACTACATCGACAGCGCGCTGACCTCGGCGGAACAGTTGATTGGGGCGCTGCGGGAAATCAGCCGCCTGGACGCGGGTAACCTCAAACCGCGGCGGGAGCACTTTCCCCTGCGGCAGTTGCTGGACGGTCTGAATGCGGAATTCTCTGCGCTGGCGCGCGCGCGCGGTCTGGCTCTGCACTATGTGCCCACCGACGCCTGGGTGGTGAGCGATCGCCATCTGCTGCGGCGGATACTACAGAACTTGCTGTCAAACGCGCTGCACTACACCGCCCGCGGCCGCGTGCTGTTGGGAGTGCGGCGGCGGGGTGGGCGCGAGGGTGAGCCGGCACTGGAAATCCAGGTCTGGGATACCGGGCCGGGTATCGCCGAAGAGGCGAAGGAAGCGATCTTCGACGAGTTTGTGCGTCTTGGCAGCAGCGAGCGCAGCGCCGACAAGGGGCTGGGGTTAGGGCTCGCGATTGCAAGGCGCAGCGCCGACCTGCTCGGGCATCAGCTGGGGCTGGAATCCACCCCGGGGCGCGGTTCCATGTTCAGTATTCGCGTGCCGCTGGGGGAGCCCCGCACGGCCGAGGTACGCGTGTCCAATGACGGTGAGGTGGAGGCGGTGTCCGCAGTACCGGTGTTGTGCATCGACAACGAGCGGCAAATCCTGCGTGGCATGGATAGCCTGCTCAGTGGCTGGGGGTGTCGTGTCATCACGGCCGTTTCCCTGCAGGAAGCGCTGTCCAACTGGGTGGAGCGGGATCCGCCCGCACTGGTGATTGTGGACTATCACCTGGATCGCGGTGCCACTGGCATCGATGCACTGGACGCGCTGTGTGAACACTGGCAAACCGAGTTGCCGGGCATCGTGGTGAGTGCGGACACATCGGAAGAGGTGCGCAGCGCGGCGACAGAGCACGGTTGGTTCTACCTGCCGAAACCGGTAAAACCGGCGGTGCTGAGGAACCTGGTGCGGCGACTGGCGCGCACCGCCAGGAGCGGTGTCAGTTGAGTGGGCTGGTCTCTGTGTTTGGTTTTTGCGGCGGGATGAATTGCCCCGGCGCTTCCACATCGAGGCGGCTCAGGGCCAGCACCGCCTGGGTGCGGGAATTGACATCGAGTTTACGGAACAGGGCGGTCAGGTGCGCTTTGACCGTGGCTTCGGTGACCTGCATTTCGTAGGCAATCTGCTTGTTCAGCAAACCCTCCGCGAGCATGGTGGCCACGCGAAACTGCTGTGGGGTGAGGGTGGCGATGACATCCGCCACCTCGCTGTCATCCGCCGTGCCGCCAGACTCGTAGCGCTCCGCCACGGTCGGCGGCAGCCAGATTTCCCCTCGCAGGGTGCCTTGCAGGGCTTGCGCTATCTGCTCCACCGGCGCGGATTTCGGCAAGAATCCGCAGGCACCATGGTCGATGGCCCGGCACATGATTTCCGGCTTTTCGTTGGCGGAAACCACCATCACCGGCAGCTGCGGGTACTGCCCGCTCAAAAAAATCAGCCCGCTGAACCCGTGGGCGCCAGGCATATGCAGGTCGAGCAGCAACAGATCACAGTGGGGGTGCTCGGCCACACATTGCTGCAGGCTCTGCATATCGCACGCTTCAAAAATTTCTGCGTTGGGAAAGTTCTGCTGAATGGACAGGCGCAGGGCGTTGCGGAACAGGGGGTGGTCGTCCGCAATGATAAATTGTCGCGCGGTGTGCCCGGCGTCAGAGTGTTGATTCATCGCTTTGCATCCCTTGTCGGCGGGATTTTCCCGGGTATTTCCCCCGGCCTAAGTGCTGGGGAAAAGTGTACCGGAAAAGCCCGCCGATGCCTGTTGTTATTTTTTACCGGGGTCTGCTGCTGTGTTTGTGGCGCCTGGCGCCTCAGGCGGTTGCCGCTGCGCGGTTGGCCACAAGATTGTCCACCACTCCGGGGTCCGCGAGGGTCGAGGTGTCACCCAGCTGGTCACACTCGTCGGCGGCTACCTTGCGCAGGATACGGCGCATGATCTTGCCGGAGCGTGTTTTCGGCAGACCCGGTGCCCACTGAATCACATCGGGTGTGGCAATCGGGCCGATTTCTGCGCGCAACCAGTCGCGCAGGGTAATGCGCATTTCGTCACTGGGTTCGATGCCGCTGTTCAGGGTGACATAGATGTAAATACCCTGGCCCTTGATGTCGTGGGGGTAACCCACCACCGCCGCCTCGGCCACGGCCTCGTGGGCAACCAGCGCACTTTCCAGTTCAGCGGTGCCCATACGGTGGCCGGAAACATTGAGCACGTCGTCCACGCGCCCGGTAATCCAGTAGTAACCGTCCTCGTCGCGGCGCGCACCGTCGCCGGTGAAGTACATGTTGTCAAAGGTGCTGAAGTAGGTATCGATAAAACGCTGGTGGTCGCCGAACACGGTGCGCATCTGTCCCGGCCAGCTGCCTAGCAGCACCAGGTTGCCATCGGTGGCGCCATCGAGAATCTTGCCCTCGTTATCCACCAGCGCCGGCTGTACCCCGAAGAAGGGACGGGTGGCCGAGCCGGGTTTCAGGGCGGTGGCGCCGGGCAGGGGCGTGAGCATGGCACCGCCGGTTTCCGTCTGCCACCAGGTATCCACGATCGGGCACTGTCCCCGGCCGAAGGTGCGGTGATACCACTTCCACGCCTCGGGATTGATGGGCTCGCCCACGGTACCTAAAAGTCGCAGGCTTTCCAGGCTGGCCCCGGCGACCGGTTTGTTGCCTTCGGCCATCAGTGCGCGAATGGCGGTGGGGGCGATGTAAAGAATATTGATTTTATGATCGTCGATGATCTGCGCCACCCGGGTGACGTCGGGGTAGTTGGGTACCCCCTCGTACATGACGGTGGTGGCGCCGTTGGCCAACGGTCCGTAGAGGATGTAGCTGTGGCCGGTGATCCAGCCGATATCGGCCGCGCACCAGTAACGTTCACCGCGGCGATAGTCGAACACATACTCGTGGGTGAGTGATGCGTAGGTGATGTAGCCGCCGCTGCTGTGCAGTACGCCCTTGGGTTTGCCGGTGGAGCCAGAGGTATACAGAATAAACAGCGGGTCTTCCGCGCCCATCACTTCCGCCGGGCATTCATCGCTCTGCGCCGCAACCAGCTCGGCGTAGTCGCGATCGATGGCGGGATTCCAGTCGGTGGCGTCGTCGGTGTAATTGAAGACCACCACGTTGTCCACGGTGGTTTCCTTGCACAGGGCCACGGCGCGGTCGACGTTGTTTTTCAGCATCACTGAGCGCCCGCCGCGGCGGCCGGCATTGGCGGTGATCAGGGTGCGGGACTGGCCATCGTCCATGCGTCCGGCCAGCGCCTCGGGGGAAAAGCCGGCAAATACCACCGAGTGCACTGCACCAATGCGGGCGCAGGCGAGCATGGCTACGGCCGCCTCCGGCACCATCGGCATGTAGATAGTGACCACATCCCCTTTCTTGACGCCAAGGCTCTTGAGGCCATTGGCGAAGCGGCACACATCCCGGTGCAGCTCCCGGTAGCTGATTTCCCGCGAAACTCCCGGCTCGTCACCGACCCACAGGATGGCGGTGCTGTCGCCGTGTTCGTGCAAGTGGCGATCCAGACAGTTGGCGGCCACGTTCAGCTTGCCATCGGCGAACCAGCGGATATGCAGATCGTCCCGGGCAAAGGACACGTCCTGAACCTGGGTAAAGGGGGTGATCCAGTCGATGCGCTGGGCCTGCTCGCGCCAGAACCCATCGGGATCCTGGATGGAGCGGTTGTACAGCTCGAAATAGCGATCCTCATCCAGCAGTGTATTGGCTGCATAGGTTGCGGGTACTGGATAGACGCTTGGGGTAGATTCCGGTTTGCTGGTCACGATTCGGCCTCTCATCAGTGCAGATTCTTATGCTGTGCATTCTGGCACCGGGGCTGCGTTGGGTCGTATTAGACAAAAGTCGAAAGGCACCGGGGGCGAGGGGTGTTTAGTATCCAGGTATACCCGTGAGGCACTTAGACATTAGTCGAGTTCGGGTGGCATTTAGACTAATGGTTAATACCCGTGTGCCCCGCAAAGTTGTTTGCTTGGGTTTGTTCGCTGCAAACCCAACAAACAACCGCAAGGATCAAAGCTATGTCGGGAAAAATAATAAAACACAAACTCGCCGGCGCGGTGGCGCTGGCAGCGATGACAAGTTCGCTCTCGGTATTGGCGGCGGAGCCAGAAGAGACCACTGCGGCACAACTGCAACAGCGCATTGCTGAATTGCAGGCGCAGGTTGACCAGCTGGCGGCCAGCCAACAGGCGCAAACGCTGCCAAATCCGGAGCCGCCCAAATCCACCACTTTCGGTGAAACCAATATCCAGATTGGCGGCTATATAAAGCTGGACAGCATCTTCAGTGACTACTCCGATGGCAGCTCTGCCACCGCGGGCGTCGGTGAAGACTTCCTGGTGCCGTCGACCATCCCCATCGGCGGGGAAAGTGGTGAGGTGCATTACAACGCCCACGCGAAGTCCACGCGGCTGTTTTTTAAATCTTCCACCGAAGCGGGTGCGGGCAGTGTGGATACCCATATCGAAATCGATGCGATGGCCGGCGGCCAGGGGGATGAGCGCATCAGCAACTCCTACGCCCAGCGCCTGCGCCACGCCTATGTGAACTGGAAGATGGATGGCGACCGCTCGCTGTTGGCCGGGCAAACCTGGTCCACGTTTTTTAACGTGGGCACGCTACCGGAAGGACTGGACTTTGTCGGCCCGGTGGGCACGATTTTCGAACGCCAGCCGCAGCTTCGCTACACCCAAGGGCTGGGTAGTGGCAAGGTGATGGTTGCCGCGGAAAACCCGGCCACTACCCTCTACAACGGTAGCGAGAACCCCTACGACGACAACAGCCGTCCGGATCTGATTCTGCGCTACGACAACCGCATTGGTGATCTCAGCTATTCCTTCGCCTCCATGAGCCGCGAGTTGGCCTACGACCACGCCGATGGCAGCAACGAGTCTGAGCAGGGCTATGCCATCAGTCTGGCGGGCAAGTGGCAGTTGGGACGCGACGACCTGCGCTTTATGTACAGCTACGGTAACGCGCTGGGCCGCTACCTAGGGCTGAACAGTTACCGCGGTGGCATCATCGATTCACTGGACGGGAGTATCGAACTGATCGACCAGCACGGCGGCTATGTGGCACTGCGGCATTTCTGGAACGACCAGTGGCGCAGCAACCTGGTGCTCTCCGCCACCGCCGCAGACAATCCGGCACTGGTCTCCGACATGACCCCGTCCGCGTACCAGAGCCTGCACCTGAACCTGATGTATTCGCCGGTTCCGAAAATGACGCTGGGTGGTGAGTATATTTTCGCAAGTAAGGAAGTGGAGAATGCCAGCGGACTGCTGAGCGATGACCAGGGAGAAATGCAACGCATGCAATTCTCGGTCAAGTACGTATTTTGATGGCGTCTATCGCCGGGATTATTAAAAATAATTGAGGAGAATGAGCGATGAGTTTCAAGAGCAAGCAGGACGCCAAGGCCTATTGGCGCGAGAACCTCAGACTGATGTTCAGTCTGCTGGCTGTGTGGTTTGTGGTGTCCTTCGGGTGCGGCATTCTGTTCGTCGAAGAGCTGAATAGCATTCGCATGGGCGGTTTCAAACTGGGCTTCTGGTTTGCCCAGCAGGGTGCCATCTATACCTTTCTCGTGCTGATTTTTGTCTACGTGTACAAAATGAATCAGATTGATCACAAGTACGACGTTTACGAAGACGAGGATGCTGCGGAAGCGGCCCAGCCGCAGGCCGCCCCGGAAGCGCAACAGCTGCAGGGAGGGCACTGAGCCATGGACGTTCAAACCCTTACTTTCCTCATCATCGGCGCGACCTTTGTGCTGTACATCGGCATTGCACTTTGGGCGCGCGCCGGCTCCACCAACGATTTTTACGTGGCCGGTGGCGGCGTGCATCCAGTGGCAAACGGCATGGCGACGGCGGCAGACTGGATGTCGGCGGCCTCGTTTATCTCCATGGCCGGCCTGATTTCATTTATGGGTTACGACGGTGCCGTGTACCTGCTGGGGTGGACCGGTGGCTATGTACTGCTGGCCCTGTGCCTGGCGCCCTACCTGCGTAAATTCGGCAAATTTACCGTGCCGGACTTTATCGGGGACCGCTACTACTCCCAGGCGGCACGTACGGTGGCCGTGATTTGTGCCATCTTCGTATGCTTCACCTACGTGGCCGGTCAGATGCGCGGTGTGGGTGTGGTGTTTTCCCGCTTCCTCGAAGTTGACATTATTACCGGCGTTATCATCGGCATGGGTGTTGTGTTCTTTTACGCCGTACTCGGTGGTATGAAGGGTATTACCTACACCCAGGTGGCCCAGTACTGTGTGCTGATTTTCGCCTATATGGTGCCGGCCATTTTCATCTCCATCATGATGACCGGGCACGTGCTACCGCAGACCGGATTCGGTGGCATGTTGTCCGATGGCACCTACCTGTTGGACAAGCTTGATGGGCTCTCGACGGAGCTCGGGTTTGCGGAGTACACCTCGGGCACCAAAAGTACCATTGATGTGTTCTTCATCACTGCTGCCTTGATGGTGGGTACCGCGGGTCTGCCACACGTGATCGTGCGCTTCTTCACCGTGCCCAAGGTACGTGACGCGCGCAAGTCGGCCGGTTGGGCACTGCTGTTCATCGCTCTGCTGTATACCACTGCACCGGCTGTTGCCACCTTTGCGCGGGTAAACATGATCGACACCATCAATGGTCCGGATGGCCAGGGTACCGCCCATGCGGAAGCACCCAGCTGGATCACGAATTGGGAAGAAACCGGCCTGATTACCTGGCAAGACAAAAATGCCGACGGCAAGATGTTCTACTCCGGTGACGAGCGCAATGAAATGTCGGTAGACCGCGACATCATGGTGCTGGCGAACCCGGAAATTGCCAACCTGCCGGCGTGGGTAATCGCACTGGTGGCTGCCGGTGGCGTTGCCGCTGCACTGTCCACCTCTGCGGGGCTGTTACTGGTGATTTCCACCTCCATCTCCCACGACCTGCTGAAGCGTAACCTGATGCCGAACATCAGCGAGAAGAAGGAACTGCTGTATGCCCGCGGCGCGGCAGCGGTGGCCATCTGTATCGCCGGTTACCTCGGGGTCAATCCACCGGGCTTTGTGGCGCAGGTGGTCGCCTTCGCCTTCGGGCTTGCGGCCTCGTCCTTCTTCCCCGCGATCATCATGGGGATCTTCTCCAAGCGGATGAACAAGGAAGGGGCGATTGCCGGTATGGTGTCGGGCATCCTGTTTACCGCGGCCTACATCTGTTACTTCAAGTTCATCAACCCGGCCGCCAATACCCCGGAAAACTGGTGGTTTGGTATTTCCCCGGAAGGTATTGGTACCCTGGGCATGATGATCAACTTTGCGGTGGCGGCCGTGGTGGCCAAGGTCACTCGTGAAGCGCCCGGTGAAGTGCAGGACATGGTGGAGAGCATTCGTTTCCCGCAAGGCGCGGGTGCGGCGAGCAACCACTAAGTTTATTGATCGACCAAACGCAAAAAGGCGGGCCCCCGGGCTCGCCTTTTTGCGTTTTCGTCTGGTAGCGAATAAAGGTCTGGTAACGAATAGATGTCTGGTAGCGGCCGTGGATGTGCGGCACGAATGGACCGGCAGACTTATGCTTGCCAGCCCATCAGCAGCAGTTCCTCTTCGCTGCCAGGCAGCGTGATGGTTTGTTCCCGGTGCAGGCCCAGCTTTTCGAGCAGGCGAATGGAGCTTGTGTTGCCCGGTGCGGCAATGGCAACGATGCGCGTGAGCCCCAGTTCGGTTTTCCCCCACGCCATCACTGCTTCCGCAGCCTCGCGGGCGTAGCCGCAACCGCGGTACTGGGGGAGAAAGGCAAAACCGATGTCCATCGCGTCGAGGCCCTCCCGGCAAATCAGGCCCGCCTGGCCGATCGGCGTGCCATCCTTGCGCTCTACGCAGTACATGCCCACGCCATGGGATTGATACATGGCGATGGGGCCGCGCCGCAGGTAGTCGCGGGCGTCTTGCAGGGTGCGTACGCCGCGATCGCCGATAAACCGGTGGAAGTCTGGATCATTGACCAGTGCCAGGGTAAAGCGCGCGTCGTCTTCGCTGTCGTTCAGCATGCGCAGTCGCAGGCGTTGTGTGGTGATGGTTGGCAGTTGGCACGACGGGGCGTGCGATGGAAGCTGGGACATGGTGTGCCACGGTGTGCAGATAACAATCTGTCGGGAATAACGTGTCGACAATAATGTGTTGAGAATAATGTGTCGAGAATAATCCAGCGAGTTTACACGGTTGGGGGAGCGTGTTGTCTGGCTCGCCAAAAAAAACGCCCACCGAAGTGGGCGTTTTAGTGGCGCTAAGCAGACCCGAATCAGAAGCGATAGGTCACGTTCACGGAACCGTGCTCGGAGCTCGGGCGCGCGGTGAGGTTGGCGCTTACCGCAATGGCGTCCGCCGCCTGCCAGCGCAGTCCCACCAAGGCGCCGGCACCGTCGGCAAACAGTCCGCTGTCCTTGCTGGCGTAGCTGGGCATGGCGTTCATGTTACCGGTCATGGATTTAATCCCCACTTCCAGGGAGTCGTTTTCGGTACCGGTGGTGTCTTCGTACCACAGCTGGCCATAGGCACTCACGTTACCCCACGCCTTGTCGGCGAAGGCACCGAAGCGCATGGTGGTGTAGCGACGCTCCTGGCTGCCGAAATTCATCCCGAACGGATCCAGTTGCTCGCCACTGGCGCCGGTGTAGGTGAATCCGTCCAATGCCGCTTCGGTGTAGCCGTCCACTTCGGCGGTGACCTTGGTCACGCCGGCGAAGGGGCCAAAGCGCCCGTCACTGCGGGAGATATTGAAACCAGCGGTGAGGTCCAGGGTGGTGTTCTCGCCGCCGGTTTCACCCATAAGCATCTCGTTGAACTGGCTACCGAGCTGCAGCTGACGGCCAATACGGTCGTAGTCCACATCGGTCACGGTCGCACTGGCGTCCACAAAGAAGCCCTGGCCGTGGAAGCGGGAATACAGGCTGTAGTTGGTGGAGGTGGAGTCGATATCGCTCTGGTCGTTACCCAGGGACAGGTCAGACCGGCTGACCGCAAAACCCAGTTGCAGGTTGTCGCGCAATGCGTAGCCGGCGCCGATCAGGCTGCCGGTGGCATCGCCAGAGGCGGACGGAGCCAGGTTGTTGTCGTAGTCGCTGTTGCCGAAGACACCGCTGACAAATACGCCGGTTTCTGCGGTGCGGTAGCGGCTGCCGGCAAAGCTTTCTTCCAGTGCACTGACGTGGGCGCGGGAAGCCTGCAGGCCCATGTCTGGCAACTGGCCGGCAACCTGCGCGGCGTTGACCACGGCGGTGTAGTAGTCGCCCAGTAGTTGCTGTGCGGCCTGGGAGGGGTGTACCGAGTCATTGAAAATCAGCTGGTCGGCATCCGGGGCGGTACCGTTCTGGCCGTACACCGGGTGTTCGATGCAGCCACCACCGGAGTAGCACAGGGTGCTCTGGTCAAATTCATCGGAAAACCCGAGTGCCGCCGCGTTGGCCAGGCTGACCTTGAGGATGCCTTCCATATCCACCATCAGAACACCGTCGATGTCTCCGGCGTTCGCCAGCAGGGTGGAGTTGAACAGGGTGACCGCTTCACTGGCCTGCGCCAGAGTGGCATCGATGGCCATCGCCAGTTGTGCGTCGGCATCTTCCTGGGTCATCAGCCCCGCCGCTACCGCATTGGCCAGCTGGGCCGCTTCCGGGCTGGCGGCGACTGCCTGGCTGACGGCCGCGTACATGCCGGGGGTATTGCTGATGTCCGGCACGTTGGACACCAGAATGTAGTTGGCGCCGGCGTCCGATAGCGCCTCTGCGCCATCCGCCAGCATGGAGGCGGCGAGCCCCGCCTGGGCCCCGAACTGTTCCGCGGTCATGGCGCCGCTCAGGGATGCAGTGAATCCTGCCAGCAGATCATTGCCGCCGCCATTGACCCAGTAGAGGGCCTTGCCGTCGGCGCGACCGCTGGCGGTCTCCAGGTAGCCGAGGCCCAGCGGGTGCGGGTTACCGGTTACGCCCGAGTCGGCGACGATCTGGCCCGGCGCCGCGTTGATTTGCGCCTGCAGGCCATCGGCCTGAGCGCTCAGTTGTGCTGCGGTGGCGGCATCGCCGGCGGCTTCCGCCTGCGCTGCACCGGCGCGGAGCTGGGCGACGATGGTGGGGCCCTGCAGCAGCAGGCCGAGCAGGTCGAGGTTGGCGTAAAGACCCGTGGCGGTTTCGCGGGTGGGGTCGGGGAGCAGTGCGCTGGCAAAGTTATGTGTATTGGCGTCCAGGGTAAGGCCCTGCTCTGCCAGGTATTCCAGGTAGCCGCGGGTGCCGAGTATGTTCAGCAGAACGTCCGCCGCGCGATGGCCGCCCACGGCCCAGCCGCCGCCCACATTGGGTAGCGCTGCCCGCACCTGGGCCTCGGCCGAGGCCAGCAGCTCTTCCTGCGAGAGCGTGGGGTCTACTTCCGGTAAACACAGGTACAGGCCGGCGCAAGACGGGGTCACCGGGCCGAGACCGAGATTTTGCGAGAGCAGGCTGATGGCGGCTTGCCTGTCATCACCACTGGTGAAAACGCCAGCGTTGCCAACATCGGTGAGGCTGTCACCGAATGCGATTATTTGGGAAAAGGGCGAGTCGTCGGCAGAAGCAGTGGTGCTCAGGCCGCAAGACAGGGTGGCTACCGCAATGGCTGCCGCCAGGCTGCGCTTGGCGTTGGGCATGTTGATCTCCTTACATCGCTATGCACAGTGTTATTTGTTGCCATGAGTGGCTTATTTACTGTGCTCGCGTCTTTATTTTTATTGAGCGTTTCGTTCGTTTTGGTCCCTGAAGCACCAGGGGCTGTCCGATATTAACCGAGCTGGGGGGGAGATTGAATGATGTGTCGAAACTAAATGTGCCTGAGTGGTCACCATTTTTTTGCCATGCATAGAGATTTTGACGCCACTTGTGGAAAGTGGCGTCAATCTGGAAACCGGTCGCCGGAGTGGGTCACGAACGTGACCGCCGTGTTGCGTTAGCGCAGGGTATGCAGAAATTGCAGATGCCGCTCGTATTGGGACACCATGTCGGTGAGTAACTGATCCTTGGTCCAGCCCATGACATCGTAATCCTGGCCGCCTTCATACAGGTGTACATCGGCGCGGAAATAGACATCGGGCGAATCTTCGTCGCGGTCGTCACTCAGTTCCAGCTCCGGGTTCGCGGCATCGGGTTTTACCGTGGCCTTGGGATGCAGGCCGTAGACAAAACTCACCTCATCCCCGTGCAGTACTTCCACTTGAACGGAGTGCTTTTCGCCCTTTGTAACCTTTGCCTCGTAGCCATTTTTTTCCATTTCCTCGGCAAATTCCTGCAGTGCCTGGTGTCCGGTCTCTTCGATAAATTCCTGCACTTCCGCGAGCGAAGGCAGTTGCAGGGCATTTTTCAGGCGCCGTTGCCACACCACCGGGTTGCGGGCGCTGATCGGGGCCACCGGCGCACTCTGGGTGATCCGCTTGGCGGTTTCCGTGCGCAGGGCTTTTACCAGACCATACATGGCAATGAGTAATATGGCGGAGAAGGGCAGCGCACTGGCAATTACCGCCGTTTGCAGGGAGCCGAGCCCGCCGGCGAGCAGCAGTGCAATGGCCACCACACCAATCAGGAAGCACCAGAATATCCGTTGCCACAAGGGAGTATCGTCGCGCCCGTGGGAGGACAGCATGTTGACCACCAGTGCACCGGAGTCTGCGGAGGTGACGAAAAACACGATCACCATGATCACCGCCACAAAGGAGAATGCCGCGGAGAAGGGGAATTGCTCCAGAAACTGGAACAGGGCGACAGATTGATCTTTGGCGACCACCTCGCCCAGCTGCGTCAGCCCTTCGTTGAGAATCATATGAATGGCGGAATTGCCGAAGAACGTCATCCACAGCATGGTGATCATTGCCGGTACCAGCATCGCACCGATGACAAAATCGCGAATGGTGCGTCCGCGGGAAATACGCGCAATAAACAAGCCGACAAATGGCGACCAGGACATCCACCAGCCCCAGTAAAGGATGGTCCACCCCCCTAGCCAGTCGGTGGGTTGATAGGCAAACAGGTTGAAGGTCTTGCCGACAATCTCGGACAGGTAGCTGCCAAAGTTCTGCACGAAGGCCTGTAACAGGTAAACGGTACTGCCCAGCAACAGCACCATCATTAGCATGATGCCCGCCAGCGCCATATTGATCTGGGATAGCCGCTTGATACCGGCATCGAGCCCCAGCACCACCGATACGGTGGCGAGCAGGGTGGTGACCACAATCAGTGCCACCTGAACACCAGACCCCACTGGCAGCCCGAACAGATGGTTGAGTCCGGAATTGATCTGCAACACACCGTAGCCCAGTGTGGTAGCCACCCCGCACACGGTGCCGACAATGGCAAACACGTCCACGGTATGGCCGATGGGACCATAAATACGCTCACCGAACATGGGGTAGAGTGCGGAGCGCAGTGTGAGCGGCAGTTTGTGCCGGTAACTGAAGTAAGCAAGGATCAGCGCGACGATGGCGTAGATGGCCCAGGCGTGGAAACCCCAGTGAAAAAAGGTAATCACCATGGCCTCGCGCGCGGCTTCCACCGTGCCGGTTTCCCCCACGGGCGGCTGCAGGTAATGCATCACCGGCTCCGCGACACCAAAAAACAGCAGGCCAATACCCATGCCGGCGGAGAACAGCATGGCGAACCAGGAAAGGAAATCGTAATCCGGCTCAATGTGGTCTGGCCCGAGCTTGATCTCACCAAAGCTCGACATGGCAATAATAATGGTGCCAATCAGAATGATGGCGACCACCATCACGTAGTACCAGCTCATATGCACCACGACCCAGGACTGTATGGCCTTGAATGTGGTTGTCGCGTTATCCGGCGCAAGCACGGCGTAGGCGACCATTAACAGCAGCACCGCCGTTGCCGAATAGAACACCGGCGGGTTGAAGCGGGCTAGCTCCACGTTTTTTGCCTTGTCCATTACGCAGTTTTCCCCAGAGATTCAAAAGGACTTGGTGTCGATGTTGCGGAATGTGTGACGGGTCCGGGCGAAATCCACGCCGGATAGTTTGAGCATAGCCGATGAATCAAGTTAGGCTATGTGTGAATATCCAGAGAGTGCTTCATGCTGATTATTTCTAAACATATCCAGTTGCCCGATGCCGAAATCGAGGTCAACGCGGTGCGTGCTCAGGGCGCCGGCGGGCAGAATGTCAACAAGGTCGCCACCGCCATCCATTTGCGCTTTGACGTGATGGCATCCAGCTTGCCGGCGGATATCAAACAGCGTGTGCTGGCGTTGCGTGACCAGCGCATCTCGGCCGATGGTGTTGTGGTCATCAAGGCGCAACGCTTCCGCACGCAGGAAAAAAATCGTGAGGATGCGCTGACGCGTTTGCAGACATTGATCGCTGGTGTACTGAAAACCCCTAAAAAACGCGTACCAACCAAGCCGACACGGGGCTCGAAGGAGCGCCGTTTGCAGAGCAAGTCCCGACGCGGACAGATCAAATCCATGCGCGGAAAAATTTCTGATGCCTAAACCGGCAACGAGGCCCGGTTCGCTTTAACAAGGAGAATCCATGTCTACCCGCTATCACGCTGATGCACTACATTCGTTTGCCAGTAATTTGTTTGCTTCGACGGGACTGTCCCGCGAGCGGGCAGACGTCATGGCGAATACATTTTTACAGGCAGACCTCATGGGTTTTACCACCCACGGTCTGCACCGGGTTGCCAGTAATCTGCAGTGGTTGAAAGATGGCGTATCGCGCCTGAGCGGTGAGCCTGAGGTGCTGCAGGATCGCGGCAATTGTTTCAACTGGGATGCGAATTTCTTACCGGGGCCCTGGGTGCTGAACCAGGCGATTGAGCAGGCGCTGGATCGCGTCAGCGAATACGGGGTGGTGACTGCGACCATTCGCCGCAGCCAGCACATCGCCTGTCTCGCTGCCTATTTGCCGCAGATCATCGAGAAAAATTGCGTGGCATTGCTCACCTGTTCTACGCCGGCCGAACGCACGGTTTCACCGCAGGGCAGTAAGGAACCGCTTTTTTCCGCGAACCCCATCGCCTTCTGTGCGCCCGCCGGTGACTTTCCCTTGTTGTTCGATATCAGCATGTCGGTCACTGCCGGTGGCTATGTGGCGCGCGCCGAGCGCGAAGGCAAGAAATTGCCCGCTGCCTATCTGAAAGATAGCGACGGCAACCTGTCGGACGATCCCGCGGCATTTGCCAATGGTGGCAGCATCCTGCCGGTGGGTGGCGCGGACCACGGTTACAAGGGCGCAGCCTTGTCCGCCATGCTGGAAGTGTTGTCGATGGGGCTCAGTGGCTACGGGCGCGCAGACAATACCCAGGATGACGATGAGGCAAACTCGGTATTCCTGCAAATCATTGACCCGCGTGCCTTTGGTGCCCCGCAAGACTTTTTGCGGCAGACCCGGGCGTTGGCCACATTGTGGAGCGACTGTGCGCCCGATAGTGACGGGGCGAGCGGAGTGCGGGTGCCGGGGCAGCGTGCCTGGGCGTTGCGGGAAGATCAGCTGGCGCACGGGGTGCGGCTGTATCCCACCATCGAGGAAGATCTCAAGGCGCTCGCCGCGCAGTACAACCGCGACATGCCGGCGCCTATTGCCGGTCAGGGATAGGTTGGCCAGCGAATTGCACTGTTTAATTGGAAAACCGGGCAACCGGAGAATGGTGTCATGGCCTCTCGCACACCACCGCAGAAATCGGGGCGTATTGTTCCACGTGACTTTGCGCCTGCAGCGGGAAAAAGGCGCCATGCAGGACTAGGATAGGGGGACGATCCGAAGTTGGTCCGAGTGCCCGGATCGGGCGGGCCGGCAAACGGAATAACCGGAGAACAAAAACAGAAGGCGACAGGATTGCGTCGTTCAACAGGAGAGATAGCCATGAAAGAATTGCTCAGCATGTCGGCGATGGAGTTGCTAGACGGGTTCCGGGAGAAACAGTTTTCTCCCGTGGAAGCAGCCCAGGCGATGCTCGGGCAAATCGAACGCTGCAATCCTGTCGTCAACGCCTTCAACCTGGTCGATCCGGAAACCACCCTGGCGTTTGCGCGAGAGTCTGAGAAGCGCTATCAGGAAGGGGACGTCATCGGTCCCCTCGACGGCGTGCCCGTCGCCATCAAGGATGTTTTCCTCACCCCGCAATGGCCCACCATCAAGGGCTCCAACACCATCGACCCTGAATCCACGCTGGGCAAGGAAGCGCCGTGTGTGGCCGCGCTGAATCGCAATGGCGCGGTGCCACTGGGGAAAACCACCACGCCGGAGTTCGGCTGGAAGGGCGTGACCGACAACCCGGTGGATGGCGTCACCCGCAACCCCTGGAACCCGGATAAAACCGCCGGCGGTTCCAGCGGCGGCAGTGCGGCGGCGGTGCCGCTCGGGATGGGGCCGCTGGCACTGGGCACCGATGCCGGGGGGTCCATTCGCATCCCTGCCGGGTTCAGTGGTCTGGTGGGCCTGAAGCCCAGTTTTGGTGAAGTGCCACACTGGCCCGCCAGCCCGTTTGGCACCCTGGCCCATGCGGGCCCCATGACCTGGACGGTGGCGGACTGTGCGCTGATGATGAATGTGCTGAGCGAGCCCGACTACCGGGATATCAATGCCATACCCCGGCGCAACATCGATTACCTGGCGGCAATCGAAGGTGAGCCGCAGGACTTGCTGCGTGGGGTGCGTATCGCGTTCAGTGCCACCCTCGGTTACGTGCAGGTGGACAAGGAAATCGCGCAAGCGGTACATGCCGCAGCACTGCAACTGCAGTCTCTGGGTGCGGAAGTGACCGAGGTTGACCCCGGCTTCGATGATCCCCTGGGAGCCTTCGGGCATCTGTTCTATGGCGGTGCGGCCAATGCGCTGCGCACGATCGGCAAAAAGCAGCGCGCGCTGATGGATCCGCAACTGGTGGCCGTTTCCGAAAAAGCCGCGCAACTTTCCATGCTGGATTACCTGGAGGCGACCAATGAGCGCGCCGCCCTGAGTGAGCGCATGGCGGGCTTCCACAATAAATACGACCTGCTGCTGACGCCCACGTTGCCGATCACCGCATTCACCGCCGGTCGCGAAGTGCCGGAAGACTGGCCGAGTACCCGCTGGCCCTCGTGGACGCCATTTACCTACCCGTTCAACATGACCGGACAACCGGCGATCTCGGTTCCCTGTGGCTTCGATGCCGCGGGGCTGCCCATCGGCCTGCAGCTTGTGGGGGCACGCTTTGATGATCGCGCGGTATTGCGCGCGGCCCAGGCTTATCAGCTGGCGGCGCCGCTGACCCACAAGCGTCCCCGCCTGTTTTATGAAGACGCGCAGCAGGGTGCGGCAACAGGAGTGGATGCATGAGTCGGCTGGATTTTGATTTTTACGAATCGGAAGATCCGGTATGGAACCCCGCACTGCTCACCATCCCGGTGCCGGGCATTCGTAAAATGGTGAATATGGCGGCCACCATGGAGGACGTGATCCATCTCTCCATTGGCCAGCCCGATGCGCCCACACCGCCGCACGTGGTACAGGCCACCGTGGATGCACTGAACGCAGGCCAGACCGGTTACACCATGGACGCCGGGCTGCCGGAGTTGCTGGATGCACTGGCAGATTATTACGGCGAGCGCTCCGGGCGTACGCTCAGTCCGGAAAATATTCTGATCACCACCGGCGCCACGGAAGCGGTGTATCTGGCGCTGACCGCGGTGTCTGCACCGGGGCGTGAATTTATCGTGCCGGACCCGTCATTCATGCTGTACGCGCCGCTGATCCGGATGAACGGTGGCGAGGTCAAATACATTCCCACCCGGGCGGAAAACAATCATCAACTCGATCCGCAGGAAGTGATCGATGCGATCGACACCAACACGCACGCGATCATTCTCAATTCCCCCAGCAATCCCACCGGTACGGTTTACCCGCGGGAGACCGTGGAAACCATTGTGCAGGAAGCGGCCTACCGCGGGATTTATGTGATCAGCGACGAGGTCTACGACCACCTGATTTACGACGACAGGGAGTACGCCAGCGTATTGTCCTGCTGCTCGGATCTCGATCATGTCATGGTCATGAGCAGCTTCTCCAAAACCTTCAGCATGGCGGGTATGCGGGTTGGCTGGTTGATAGCGAGCCAGGGGGCCATTCGCAAACTGCGCCGCTACCATATGTTCACCACCACGGTGGCAAACACACCCTGCCAGTGGGGGGGCGTCGCCGCGCTCAGGGGCGACCGGCGCTTTGTGACCGATGTGGTAAGTACCTACAAGAAACGTCGCGACCGTCTGGTGGAACTGGTGGCTCAAACCCCGTACCTGGAAGGGTATGTACCGGAGGGGGCCTTCTACATGTTCCCCTCCCTGCCCGAAGGGGTAAACGGCAATAATGTGGCGTTGCGCCTGTTGCGGGAGACCGGAGTCTGCACCATTGCCGGTGACACCTTTGGCGAGAGCAGCCGCAATGCGCTGCGTTTCAGCTACGCCACGTCCATTGAAAATATCGAACGCGCTTTTGAGCGTATTATTCCGTGGATGGAAAAGCAGGACTTCGGCGGCTAGTCATCCCTATGTTTTTTATTGTGTGATTGGCTTGTTCCCTTTCAGGGGGACAAGCGAGTCAGGGGACAAGCGAGTCAGGGGACAAGCGAGTCAGGGGACAAGCGAGTCAGGGGGCAGGCGAGTCAGGCTGGCAAGCGTGCGCATTGTGTATCGCTTTTAATGAAAACTGCGCACATGCTGCAGTTCCTTCCAGGCAAGGCAGTCGATCTTTTTTCCAATCAGGTGGATCACGCTATATTGCTGCGTCTGCGTGTCCCGGCTGATTTGTAAATTGCCTTCTATCAGCAAGACTTTTCCGCGCAAAATTTCTTTGCGGTAGCGCTCCTGTATCGGCTTCCATAGCACCACGTTGATTACTCCGGTTTCATCTTCCAGGGTCAGAAACAGAACCCCGGCCGCGGTGCCCGGGCGCTGGCGACAGGTGACCAGGCCGAGGGCCCGGATTCGTTCACCATCGTTGCGGCTGGCCAGGTCGCAGGCCTGAGCGAGCCCGGCAAGACGGTGCTGTTTGCGCAACAGCGTTACAGGGTGTTCGCGCAGCGTCAGACCAGTACTCTGGTAATCACAGTAGATGTTGTCTTCCTGCCCAGTGTCCGGTTGGTGTTGGGTCGGCGCGGTATGTTCCAGCTGGCTGTTCAGTGCCTGCCAGGTACTGTGAAAACGGTTTTCGGCAATACTGTAGAAGCAGTTGGCGTGGGCGAGGATGGCGCTTTGCCGGGTGGGGAGATTTGCCCGCTGGGTGAAGTCCTGCAGGGACTGGAAATTTCCCTGTACCCGCGCGGCTTCAATGACTTCTACCGATTCCTCGGCCAGCCCCTTGATCAGGCGCATCCCCAGGCGCACGGCGGGACCTTCACTGGTAACCGCTTGCCCGCCCGGCTTATTTTTGTCGGCCAGTGCCAGGCTGTGGTGCCAGCCGCTGTAGTTTACGTCCAGCGGTAATATTTTCACATTGTGGCGCTGGGCGTCGTAGACCAGCTGTGCCGGTGCATAAAAGCCCATGGGCTGACTGTTGAGCAGGCCACAGTAAAACGCGGCGGGATGGTGGTATTTGATCCAGGCCGAAAAATAGGCGAGCAGGGCGAAGCTGGCAGAGTGGGACTCGGGAAAACCGTAAGAGCCAAATCCTTTCATCTGCTCGAACAGCTGCTCCGCCAGGTTGTGGGTGTAGCCGTTGGCGAGCATGCCGTTGATCAGTTTTTCACGAAACTGCAGCAGATTGCCGTTCTTGCCCCAGCTGGCCATGGCGCGGCGCAGGGCATCGGCTTCACCACCACTGAAGCCTGCGGCCACCATGGACAGCTTGATCACCTGCTCCTGAAAAATGGGTACCCCCAGCGTGCGCGCCAGTACCGGGCGCAGGTTTTCATGGGGGTACGCCACGGGTTCCAGTTGTTGCTTGCGGCGCAGATAGGGATGCACCATGCCACCCTGAATGGGGCCTGGGCGGACAATGGCAATCTCGATCACCAGCTCGTAGAACTTCCGTGGTTGTAGCCGTGGCAGCATGCTCATCTGCGCGCGGGATTCGATCTGGAAAACTCCCACGGTATCGGCACGGCACATCATTTCATAAACGGCGGGGTCATCCGGCGGGATGTCACGCAGGCGCATCCTGTGTCCATACAGGGCCATATACGTGAGGGATTTACGCAGGGCGGTGAGCATGCCCAGTGCGAGGATGTCCACCTTCATCAGCTTCAGGTCTTCAATGTCCTCCTTGTCCCACTGCACAATGGTGCGTTCTTCCATGGCCGCGTTTTCAATGGGCACCAGCTGACTCAGTGGCCGCTCGGTAATCACAAAACCACCCACATGCTGTGAGAGATGGCGCGGGAAACCGTAAATCTGCTCCAGCAGAACCGGTAACATTCGGCCGGCGGTACTGTGCGGGGCGATCCCCACTTTTTTCATCTGCTGCGGAAAGTCATCCAGTGTGTCCCACCAGCTGCGTTCCGCCTGTAACTGCTCAATCATCGCGGCGCCGAGTCCCAGTGCCTTGCCGATATCCCGCAGCGCGCTTTTGAACCGGTAAGTGATTTTTGCGGCGGCGAGGCCGGCGCGCTCGCGCCCATACTTCCGGTAAATATACTGGATGATCTCCTCGCGCCGTTCGTGCTCGAAATCCACATCAATATCCGGTGGCTCGTTGCGCTCGCGGGAGATAAAGCGCTCGAACAGCAGGCCAATTTTGTGGGGGTCGATTTCGGTAATGAACAGGCAGTAGCACACCACGGAGTTGGCCGCGGAACCGCGGCCCTGGTAGAGAATATGCTGGCTGCGGGCAAACTGGACAATGTCGTAAATAGTGAGAAAGTAATGCTCGTACTTTAACTCGGCGATGAGTGCCAGCTCCACTTCGATCTGCTGCTGGATGCGCGGTTCCGGGCCCGCGGGCCAGCGTGTTTGCACGCCGGCCTCGACCAGTTCACGCAGATATTCGCTGGCGTTTTTGCCAGGTGCGAGCACTTCAGAAGGATACTGGTATTGCAGCTCGGTTAAACTGAAGGTGCAGAGGTCGGCAATTTTCAGCGTATTGTGAATGCTCTCCTGCGGGTAAAGGGCAGCGATCTCTTGCCGGGTGCGCAGGTAGCGCTCGGCATTCTGTTGCAGACGGTAACCGAGTTGATCCAGGGTGCAGTTGTGATAATTCGCATTGAGCACATCCTGCAATGGCTTGCGGGTGCGGCAGTGCATCAGGACCGCGTTGGTGGCGACCACCGGCAGCTGCTGGGATTCGGCCGCGCAGAGGAGTTTCTGCAGCCTGAGGTTTTCACCCGGCAACAGGTGCAGGCTCAGGGCGATATACAGGCGCTTGCCAAAGTGCTGTTGCAGTGCGTCGGGTACTTGCAGGGATTCCCCGCGGGGTAGCCACAGGCAGAGCGCATGCGTGCAATGCTGGATGACGTCCTGCAGCGATGTCTGATAGTGACCCTTTTCCGCGCGCAGGCGCGAGGTGGAAATCAGCTCGCAGATCTCACTGTAGGCGATGCGATCCGGTGCCAGTAACACCAGTTCCTGCTGATCTTCCGCGAGCCGGAAAAAACTGCCACAGATGAGCTTTAGCGGATGGCCCTTGGCGCGGTGCTTTTCCAGTTCGGCGTAGGCGCGTACCACGCCCGCCATGGAGCACTCGTCGGTGATGGCGAGTGCGCGGTAGCCGAGCCTGCAGGCAGTTGTTACCAGCTCTTGTGGGTGCGAGGCGCCCTGTAGGAAAGAGAAATTACTCTGACAGAAAAGTTCTGCGTACTGCATGCAGGGATATCTGAAACTCGGTAGTGATCGGGCAGCGCTCAGGAATAGACGCCGTGCAGAAACCAGTGCTCTGATGTCAGGTCCTGAAACACCCAGTAGAGGCTGCCCTGTTCCCCGCGCGCGATGTAGTAGTCACGCGCGTGCCGGTGATGCTGCCACCAGTAACCATCGATGCGCTCCGGGCCCTGGAGCAGTTGCAGCTCCCCGTCGTAAAACAGTTTATGGTCCCGTTGCTGGATGCGGTCAGGTCTCGGCAGCAGCCAGTTGGGGCGGGGGGCATGTGCCGGGGTGAGCTGATGACCGCGCGCCTTGCTGTGCAGGGTGAGGCTGTCGGCATTTTGCCAGGCCTGTTCCGGCAGGTAGCTTTCCTTGAGGATGACCGCAGACAGGGCCTGGTGCCCCAGCCGGGCCTTGAGTTTATCGATCAGCTGGTAGCTTTCATGCTGCTTGCTGCCTTCATCGAAAAAATCCTCCCGCAGGCTGTGGCTTTCTATAGCCTGTAGTTGCTGGCATTTGAGTGTTAGTGCCTGCACGGGTTCTTTCAGTTCCACGCGCTCAAACTGCAGCTTGGTCAGTGCGATCAGCCTTTGCGGATCCAGCAGGGGCTGGGATATGTCTACCGTGACTTGCTGGCTGCCGCGGCTGCCGTAATCAAGCGTCCAGCACAGTCGCTGGCTGTACAACTGGCGGCGTTGCAGCTGCCGACACAGCTCCCGTACCAGGCGTCCGGCAGGAAACAGCAGCTGCTCACTGTTATCCAGTGGGCTTGGGAAAAATAATTCACTATCAAATTCTGCCGGCGGCTCGAAACTGGGTACCGGGTCCGGGCGGGTGCCATTCAGGCGGGCGAGGTAGTCGATAAAACTGCGCCCGAAGCGGCCACCTACTTCAGACAGGGGGATGGCCAGTAGCTGGCTGACGCGCTTGATCCCGCAGGCGTACAGCTTGGTAATGGCCTTGTGACTGCAGTCCAGGAATTTACTGGGGGCGAAGCTGATCCACTGCCGCCACTGCTGGGGGGTGGGCGCGCTTCGGGTTTCTGCCAGCCACTGACGATGCTCCGGTAGCTGGCTGAGCAGGTGTGCAGCAGAAGGACTGTGGCCCAACCCCATCCTGTGGCTGATGCGCATCTTGTGCAGTTCCTTGCCCAGTTGCTGTAACAGGGGGGCGAGGCCGCGGTGGGCCTTGAGACTGCCGCTGATTTCCAGATAGAGGCAGGCGAAATTGCTATCGGGCTGATTCTTTTCACTTTCGGCACTGCGTGGTGATACCACGGGAGTAAAGCTGTAGGCCCACTGGGCCAGGTGCTGCAGCAGTTGTTCCTCGCGCTCCCGGTCCCGGTCCAGCAGCTGCAGTTCCGTGCAGTAGGCGCAGGCGGTGGCGATGCTGAGCCCGGGCTCGATATTGTGCGTATAGGCGGCGTTATTGGCCTCAATAATCAGGCTGTTCTGGGTTACTGCCAGGGGGGCGTCGTCGCCGGCGCGATGGGCGCGCACCAGCGCTTCCAGGGGCAGCTTCGGGAGCTGAATGCAAAGCCAGAGCATGTTGGAGTCTCCGTCGGAGCCTGGTTAATTGGTAGATGCGCTGCGCTTATCTACCCTACGGCATTGTTACTGGTGGTTGTGCGTAGGGTGGATAAGCGCAGCGCATCCATCAGAGAGCGTACCGTCGATTCAGTGGAGCGGTTGGTCCTGCCGCACCAGGTCCGGGTTGCGCGCCAGGTGCAGGCGCTGGCCGGATTTACCGCTCAGCTGTTTGAACAAATGCAGTGCCAATTGCTCGCCGTCGCTCTTCAGTTGCAGGCGCAGGGCCGCGGGCGATGGGGTTTGTGCACAGGAGCCGGGGCGGAAGTGAAAGTGCAGGCAATCGCCATCGCGCGCCGCCAGCTGCAGGCGGCGAAGGTCTTTGTCTGCGTGGGTTTCCTTGCCCTGCCACTGGATCAGGGCGCCGCAGGCGCCGGACTGCAGGGACTGTTCCGCCGCCCATAACTGATCCCGCTGGCCCCTGGGGTGCAGGATCAGCAGTTTTTCCAGCTGCACACCGGCCTGCGCCAGTGCCGGGGCATAGGGAATGTGTGGTGGGTTGACCAGTATCACCATGCGCCCCTGGCGGGTGAGCTCTGCCAGGGTGGGGAGTATCAGGGACATCTCGCCAATACCGGCCTTGTCGACCAAAAGCTCTGTGGTGGCGGCGCGGGGCCAGCCGTGCCCGGCCAGCAGTGCATCCAGGCCGCGGTAGCCGGTGCTGATACCGGTGCGCGGGCGACGCTGGCCGCTGGCCAGTTGCCAGATGTCCGGGCGGGCAAGCAACTGCTGCAATGGCCGTGGCCGCTCTTGCCCTGGGGGGATAGATGGCTCGTTGCTGGCCTGCTGAGCTAACTGCTTGTTTTGCAAAAAGTTTTCGGCGCTGTTCACGATTGGCTCGCTCCACACGGGTGGTCTGACAGGGGTTGGCTGTATGTGCATACAGTATCTACTGGCAATTTATACAGTAGTCATCCAGTGTCGGCAAGCCCACATCGGGCCTGTACGCGCTGAATTCGACGGCAATCAGTGATACTTTTTTGCACAGGGCAAACCGGCTATGATTCGGCCTCTTTAAATGACCGCCAGAAATGAACAAGTGAGGGGAAAGGGTGAGCATCAAATCCGATAAGTGGATTCGTCGCATGGCTGAAAATGAGGGCATGATCGAGCCCTTCGAGCCGGGCCAGGTACGTCACGGTACATCGGGTGACCGCCTGATCTCCTACGGTACGTCGAGCTACGGCTACGACGTGCGATGTGCCAGCGAGTTCAAGATTTTCACCAATGTGCACTCCGCCACCGTGGATCCCAAGGCGTTTGATGAAGACAGCTTTGTGGATGTGGAGGGCGACTACTGTGTCATACCGCCCAACTCCTTCGCGCTGGCGCGCACCGTGGAGTACTTTCGCATTCCGCGCTCGGTACTGACCATCTGCCTGGGCAAGTCTACCTACGCCCGTTGCGGCATCATCGTCAACGTGACCCCGCTGGAGCCCGAGTGGGAAGGCCACGTGACCCTGGAATTCTCCAACACCACCAACCTGCCCGCGAAAATCTACGCGAATGAAGGTGTGGCACAGATGCTGTTCTTCGAATCCGATGAAATCTGCGATGTGTCCTACAAGGATCGCGGTGGCAAATACCAGGGGCAGCGCGGCGTCACCCTGCCGAAGACCTGATCTGACCACGAATGACAGACCTTCCTACCCAGACCGATGTACTGATCATCGGCGCCGGCGCCGCCGGCCTGATGTGTGCCTCGGTGGCGGGCAAGCGTGGCCGCAGCGTGCTGGTGCTGGACCACGCCAACAAGGTCGGTAAAAAAATCCTGATGTCCGGCGGCGGCCGCTGCAACTTCACCAACCTGTACACGGCGCCGGACAACTTCTACAGCGAAAACCCCCATTTCTGTAAATCCGCCCTGGCCCGCTATACCCAGTGGGACTTTATTGCGCTGGTAGAAAAGCACGGTATCCCCTACCACGAGAAAACTCTTGGTCAGTTATTCTGTGACAACAAGTCCCGGGATATTGTCGACCTGCTGCTGACGGAGTGTCGTGAGGCGAAAGCCCAGATTCGCACCCGCTGTGAAATTCAGCGCATCGAGCCTCTCGATGAAGCGCAAGCGAAAGGCTTTGAGGTGCACACCTCCCTCGGCAAGGTGGTGTGTGAATCCCTGGTGATCGCCACCGGCGGACTGTCGATCCCTACCATGGGTGCTACCGGTTTTGGCTACGATATTGCCAAGCAGTTCGGCCACAACATTATTCCCACCCGCGCGGCGCTGGTACCGTTTATCCTGAATAAGCGCGCGCTGGCGCGGCAGCAGGAATTGCCGGGTACCTCACTGGCGGTGAATACCAGCTGCGCCGAGGGCCACTTCCACGAGCAGATGCTGTTTACTCACAAGGGCCTGAGTGGCCCGGCGGTTCTGCAGATTTCCAGCCACTGGAAAGAGGGTATGCCGGTGACCTTCGATCTGGCGCCGGGGCTGGATCTCGCGGACTGGATCAGCGAACAGCGCGGCAAAAAGCAGGAGAGCTTTCTGCATACGGTGCTGACGGAGTTATGGAGTAAAAAACTGGTGCAGTTTTTCCTGCAGCGAAGTGGTCTGGAAAGCAAACCGCTCAAGCAGTACAGAGAGCAGGCTCTGAGGGAAGTGGGTGAAAAACTACAGACCTGGACGCTGACCCCGGAAGGTACCGAAGGTTACCGCACCGCGGAAGTTACCCTGGGAGGCGTGGATACCAACGAGGTGTCGTCGCGTAGTATGCAAAGCATGAAGCAGCCGGGGCTGTATTTTATCGGTGAGGTGCTGGATGTCACCGGCTGGCTTGGCGGATTTAATTTTCAATGGGCCTGGGCATCTGCCCATGCCGCCGGTGGGGAGGTTTGATCAATGGGTGATGTATTGCCATTCAAGCGCAAAACCCCTTGGGAAAAACACAAGGGCAGCAGTCTGTGCCGTGATGGGTTTCACAAGTGGGTGGTCGTCACCGAGCGCAAGTTTGATGTGAAGCAGGGGAAGCTGGTCACGGAGTACCGCTGCCAACGGTGTGGAAAAACCAAGACCGAGTTGCTGTAATTAAAATTACTGTAAATAAAAAGCCGGCAGGAATGCCGGCTTTTTATTATTGCGGTCTGAATTACTGCTTCGGCGCCGCTACCCCCATCTCTTCCAGCAGATTATCGGCGTGATCCACTTTCTCCATTACCCACAGCATATATTCCACATCCACATGGATGGCACGGGTGTTGTCGTTGAAGTCCCAGTCGGCATTGATGCTGTCGTAGGTGCCGTCGAACACCAGGCCAATGAACTCACCCTTGCCGTTCATGGTGGCAGAGCCGGAGTTACCGCCGGTGATGTCCACGGTGGTAAGGAAGTTCACCGGCACGGAATCCAGTTTTTCATCGTAGAAGCGACCGTAGTCCTTGTTCTCAATCGCCTCCAGTAGCCCCTGCGGTGCGTCGAAGGGATCTTCACCGGTGTATTTGGCCTTAATACCACGCAGGGTGGTGAAGGGGACAAAGCCGTCTTTGCCATCGTTGCCATCGGCGGCACCTTTGATGGTGCCGGCAGGCGGGGTGTAGCCTTTCACCAGGCCATAGGTCAGGCGCAGGGAACTGTTGGCATCCGGGTAAACCGGCTTGCCTTGCTCATTGTAATAGGCAATCAGCAGATCCATATACTTCGGGCGCACTTCGGCGAAGCGGCCTTCCATTTCCTTATCGTGCTGTTCGATCGCCAAGCGGTCGTCATAGGTGGCCACCGCCAGCTGGATAAACGGATCGTCACTGTTGCGGAATTCTTCCGGTGATTTTTCCATCCACGCGAGGCGATTCTCGGTTTTCGTGAGGCCGGTTTTCTCATACATGGCCGAGAGCTGCTGCTGCAGTGCATCACCACTCAGCCCACTTTTGAAGAAGCTATCGAAACTGCCCAAGCGCTGGTCCTTCGGCAGGGCGTTGTAGCGCTCGATGAAGTAGGTCCAGATGGCCTGGTCCACACCCGGCGCGAAGTTGCGCTCGATGCGCTTCATGCTTTCAGTGAAGCGTGTGATGTCCCGCTCCTGATAGCCAGGCTCACGCTCCATGTTGGGCTTCTGTTTTTCCAGGCTCAGGCGATACAGGCGCTGCGCTGCACTGAGCATGGAGGAGCGGTTCATGTAGCCCAGCAGCAAATCGCGCTCCTGGGTGGACTGCTGTTCGCTGATCAACTTCTGCAGATCGGCGATGACGGATGCGTATTGCTTGCTGGCTTCCGGGTTGGCATCGATCCATGCCTGCAGGTCTTTTTCCAGCTGCTGTTTACGGTTCAGCAGGTCGCTGCGGTTGTAACCCTCCATCATGCCGGTGAAGTTTTTGGCGTAGTTATTCAGGCCCGCTACAAGGCTCGCGTATTTCAGTGCGGCATCCTTGTTGTCTTCGGTGGCCTGGCCGATCACCTCGGACCACTCTGCCAGTACTTTCTGCATGGTGGGGTAGTACCAGGTGAAGTTGTTGCTAACTTCCTCTGCGGTGCGGTAGCGGTTGGTGCGCCCGGGGTAGCCGGCCACCATCACGAAGTCACCTTCCTGCGGGCCTTTGGTAGACACGGTCAGGTGATGCTTGGGCTGGTAGGGCACGTTGTCTTTGGCGAAATCCGCCGGTTTGCCATCTGTGCCCACGTAGGCGCGCAGGAAAGCGTAGTCACCGGTATGGCGTGGCCACATCCAGTTGTCGATATCGCCACCGAACTTGCCGATGGAGGAGGCGGGCGCATGTACCAGACGTACATCGCGGATCGCCAGTTGCTTGATCAGGTAATAGCTGGCACCGCCGTAGTAGCTGTACACCTCGCAGCGGTGGCCCGGGTCGGATTCACATTCGGCCACCAACGCCTTTTCTGCGTCTTCAATGGCCTTGAAGCGGGTGGCTCCGTCCATGCCATCGCTGAGCTTGCTGTTGATCTTGTCCGTGACTTCATTCATGTCCACGGTGACATAAATACGCGAGCCCGGTGCTGCGGGAACTTCTTCTTCCAGGGTTTTGGCGAGGAAGCCGTTGGCCAACAGGTCGTTGTCTTCGGTGGAGTTGTAGGAGATGGAGCCATAGGCGCAGTGGTGGTTGGTGGCCACCAGGCCTTTGGGGGATACGAATGAGGCGGAGCAGCCCCCCAGGCTGACTACGGCATTCATCGGGAATTTGGTCAGATCCGTCATGGTTTTGGGATCGAGCGTGAGGCCGAGATCTTTCAGCTTGTCACCCAGCTCCGGCAGCTGGCGGGGCATCCACATGCCTTCGGTGGAGACGTTGTCGGTCTGTGCTGCTTCACTGGCGGGCATGCTGTTGCCGGCAGTACTGGCCTGCGATTTGGCTGGGTCGGCGGGCTTGCCGCACGCGGCGAGTAGGGCGATGGAGAGCGCCAGCCCAAATTTTTGCGTGAGTTTGTTGTTATTCACTGTCATTCCTTCAAGCAGTTTATTGGTGGTCTGCAGGGTTTAGTTGCGCCGGGGGATCGTCCCGGGAGCACAAAAAATAAACGGCCACTGTGGCGACCGTAAGCACGGATACTGCCACAGAAGTTCGGTTACTGAAATTATCTGCGCGTCAGGGAGAAGACGCGCTGAGACAAGCCTCCCTCAGTGTAGAATCTACCGGGAAGGTGATTGAAGGGGTGGGAGAACACGATGTTGGACAAGCAGGATTTGGTGGATATCGCGCGCACCAAAATGCCGTTTGGTAAATACGCGGGCCGGGTGTTGATCGATTTACCGGAAGAATATTTGCTGTGGTTTGCGAAGAAAGAATTCCCCCAGGGGCGGCTCGGGCACCTGATGGCGCTGACCCTGGAAATAAAAATTGAGGGTCTGGAGGGCCTGGTCAAACCCCTGAAAAAACAATGAGCCCCGCGAGGGGCTCGTTGTTCAATCATTGTTGATCAAGCATTGTTGCTCAATCAGGGTGCGCAGCGTTTAACGATAGACGCGACGACCATAACGATCGTAGTAATAACGACGTTTTTTCTCACGGTCGTACAGGTAACCACCGGCACCGCCCAGAGCTGCACCGACTGCGGCGCCGCCGGGTCTGCCGGTAACCAGGGCGCCGGTCACGGCACCGATGCCAATGCCGGTGCCGACGCGGCGATCAGTGTCGCTCATGTTGGCACAACCGGCGGTGGTCAGAGAGAGCGCCAGCGCGGAAGCCAGGCCGGCGTGTTTGAGAGTCTGAAACTGCATAAATACTCCGTCTACGTTTGCTCCGATATCGCAGGGGGAGTGTATGGTCGTGACCCGGCCCTCCCAACGGGAACCGCGGGGCAATGGTGGTCGCGGGATCAAAATGAGAAAAAAGTGTGGGGTGCGCCTGCCCGATCTTACACTGGTAACAGTCCCGGGAAGACTCCCCCATCGCGAGACGAGGTGGAGTGCCAACAACAAGCGGTCCGTAACCGAGACTGAACATGACCGTAAATAGACCCACAGCGGGTGACCACTGATCTGGAATTGATTGATTTCAGCGAGTGAAAGAGCGGGAAGTTTCAGTCAGCTTGATTGGGAAAATGGGGCGAAGCGGTCGACGCAGGTCGGCCGCTTTTCTGTTGTGGATCTGTCGTGCCGACCTACCCGGGATATTTCGTTTCGAAAGCAAATCGCAATCTCTCCTACCTCCGGCAGCTCCCTTCGCGGCGATTTTCGCGCCATTAACTGATTCCTGCGTGTGACTTACCTCTCAAGACTGCCTGAGGGGGCTGGTCAGGTCGGCCGGTACCACGGTAAGGTGAAAACCTGATGACATCGCTGTCATATTTTTGAGAAAAAATGACAGCGATGTCATTGTGCGGGCTGCAGACCGCGCGTCCAGAGGTACCTGTTCAAGAAGTTATTGAATAACACAGTAACAAGCAGTACCGGCATACGCAGTTACATGCCGTTCCATCGAGGGCAGTGAAGCCCGTCGAGGTTTGACGGATATCGCACACCGCTGCCTTCGTTGATAGATCCTTACCCATAAAAGATAACGACAAGGTGACAATCAATGAAAGGGCTCACTCCAAGCCACTGGCGCCGCGCACTCCTGGCGCTCGGTCTCGCCAGCTCCTCCGCCATCGCCGCACCCGGCGCTCCCACCATCGACTGGATGGAAACCAGCTTCGCCATCATCGAAGTCGATGAGGCAGCCACTGCCTACGAGCAGCTGGTGACCATCAACGACTATGCGGAAGTTCCGGTCGCCTGGTCCAAATGGTCCGGCGATCCGGCGACCACCGCACAATACCTGCTTAACGGCGAAGTGGTACTGGAACAATCTGTCAGCGGTGGTGCCACCCAGACCGGCTCCGCGACCCTGCAGGTTGCCGAGGGCGGACAATACTCCCTGCAGGTGGCACTGTGTAACGACGATGGCTGTGCAACTTCTGCGGCCACCGATATTGTGGTTGCCGATACCGATGGCAGCCACCTGGACCCGATTACCGTAACTGCCGGTGAAAACAACCAGCCATACCAGAACACCAGTAATTCGGTCGTGGGCACATACTTTGTGGAGTGGGGCGTATACGGGCGCAAGTTCTCTGTCGACATGATGCCCTCCTACAACCTGACCCACCTGATCTACGGATTTATTCCCATTTGTGGTGGCGACGGCATCAACGACAGCCTCAAAGAAATCGAAGGTTCCTTCCAGGCCCTGCAGCGCTCCTGCTCCGGTCGTGAGGACTTCAAGGTTTCCCTGCACGATCCGTTTGCCGCGCTGCAGAAAGCCCAGGCCGACCAGACATTCTCGGATCCCTACAAGGGTAACTTCGGCCAGCTGATGGCCTTGAAGCAGGCCTACCCGGACCTGAAAATTCTGCCTTCCATTGGCGGCTGGACCCTGTCCGACCCCTTCTATTTCTTCAGCGATGCGGCCAAGCGTAAAACCTTCGTCGATTCCGTCGAAGAATTTATGCGCACCTGGAAATTCTTCGACGGTGTGGATATCGACTGGGAATACCCGGGTGGCCAGGGTGCCAACCCGAGCCTCGGCGACCCGGCGATCGATGGTGAAACCTATCGCCTGCTGATGCGCGACCTGCGTGCCATGCTCGACGGCCTGGAGCAGGAAACTGGTCGTGAGTACGAGCTCACTTCTGCCATCGGTGCCGGTGCCGACAAGATCGAAGATGTGGACTACACCGATGTACAGCAGTACATGGATTACTTCTTCGTAATGACCTACGACTTCTACGGCGGTTGGAGCAACGAAGTGCTGGGTCACCAGGCTGCACTGTACGCGCCTACCTGGCGTCCCGACACCGACTACACCACCCACAACGGCATCCAGAACCTGCTCGGCCTGGGCGTTGATCCCGGTAAGCTGGTGGTGGGTGCTGCCATGTACGGCCGTGGCTGGAAAGGCGTTTCCGGCTGGACCGGCAACGACCACATGACCGGCACAGCAACTGGGATGGTCAATGGCACCTGGGAAGATGGGGTTGTGGACTACCGCGATATCGTCGGCCGCATCGCCACAGGCGAGTGGGAAGAGTATTACGACGCGGCCGCGGAAGCGCCGTATATCTTCAAGCCGAGCACCGGTGATCTGATCACCTACGACAACCGTCGTTCGGTGATGGCCAAGGGCGCCTATGTGCAGTCCAACAACCTGGCCGGTCTCTTCTCCTGGGAAATCGACGCGGACAACGGCGACATCATGAACGCCATGCACGAGAGTCTTGGCCACGGCGATGGCTTCGGCAATCGTGCACCGGTGGCGCGCGCTGGTGGCGACCAGAGTGTCGACAGTGGTGCGAGTGTTACCCTTGATGGCAGTACCTCCAGTGACCTGGACAATGATCCGCTGAGCTACAGCTGGACACAGGTTTCCGGTACCAGTGTGACCCTGCAGAATGCCAACAGCGCTTCCGCCAGTTTCACTGCCCCGGCGGTGACCGCGGACGAAGAACTGGTGTTTGCGCTGACCGTGTCCGATGGTGAAGCGTCTGACTCCGATCAGGTCTCCGTTACGGTTGCCGCGGACCAGCCGAACCAGGCACCCAGTGCCGATGCGGGTGCCGACCAGATCGTGATCACGCCGGCCACCGTCACCCTGAACGGTGCCGCTTCCAGCGATCCCGAAGGCGACGCTCTGACCTACAGCTGGACCCAGATCTCTGGTGCCAGTGTCAGCCTGAGCGACACCTCCGCGGTCAGCCCGAGCTTCTCCGCGGCAGAAGTCGCTGCCGAGCAGGAGCTGGTATTCGAGCTGAACGTCAATGATGGCTCCCTGAGTGACGCCACCCCAGATCAGGTCAGCATCTTCCTGCTGCCGCCGGATGCGAACACACCGCCGGAAGTTTCCGTACCGGCACAGGTCACTGTTCAGGAAGGTGCCAGCACCTCTATCACCGCAACTGGTAGCGATGCCGACGGTGATGTGCTGACCTACACCTGGAGCGGTATGGCCAGCGGAAGCGGCGATACCATCACCATCACCGCACCGCAGGTGGAAGCCGATACTGATTTCACCCTCACGGTGACCGTGAGCGACGGTATCGACAGCGCCAGTGCCAGCGTCACTGTGACCGTAACCAACAGCACCGGTGGTGGTGGCTGCGACATGACCGACCCGAATGCGGGTAACTTCCCTGCATGGCAGTCCGGTAGCACCTACCTCGGTGGCGATCGGGTGAGCTTTGATCAGCTGGTCTGGGAAGCCAAGTACTGGACACAGCAGCAGCCGGGCTTGAGCGCCGCAGACTGGAAACTCATCAGCGATGTGGAAGTGCCGTGGAATTCCGGTACCGCCTACAACGGTGGGGATGAAGTCAACCACAACGGCAAGCGCTACCGTGCCAAGTGGTGGACCCAGAGCGAGCCGGGCGTTTCTTCCGACTGGGAAGAGATCGGTGACGCAACCTGTAACTAAGCAGTAAGCAGCAACCAGAGGGCGCCACGGCGCCCTCTGTTCTTTTCGATGTTCTTTCGACAGACCTTAAAAATAACCTGAGAAAACACTATGAAAAGGCAATTACTGAGCTTGCTCGTACTCGGGCTGCTCGCGTTCGAGGCGGCAGCGGTGGACTGCAGCGCACGCCCTGACTGGGAAGCGAGCGCTATCTATGTGGGCGGTAATTCGGTGCAGCACCTGGGCAACGCGTATACCGCGAATTACTGGACCCAGAACAATAATCCGGTAACCCACTCCGGCACCTGGGCACACTGGAAATACGACGGCGCCTGCGATGGCGGTTCGTCCTCGAGCTCATCTTCCAGCTCTTCCTCGAGTTCGTCTTCCAGTTCCTCCTCCAGCTCTTCCTCCAGTTCGTCGTCCAGCTCCTCAAGCTCCAGTGGTGGCTCCGGTGGCGGTTCCTGCACATCGCTGCAATACGTGGCGGGAACCAGTTATGTCGCGGGGCAACAGGTGCAAAACGTCGGGCAGGAATTTCAGTGCAATATCGCCGGCTGGTGTTCCTCCAGTGCAGCCTGGGCCTATGCGCCCGGGGAGGGCGCCCACTGGGAAGATGCCTGGAGTCAGGTCGGCGACTGTGGCAGTTCCTCTTCCAGTAGTTCTTCCGGTGGCGGTTCCAGCTCGTCCTCCAGCAGCTCCGGTTCCTCCAGCTCATCTGGTGGATCTTCCTCTGGTGGCAACAGTGGCCTGCTGCCGAAGCACGCGCTGGTGGGCTACTGGCACAACTTTGATAACGGGTCCGGCCTGTATCGGATCAGCGAAGTCTCCGATGTATGGGATGTCATCGTGGTGGCGTTTGTGGACGATGCGGGCAACGGTAGTATTGCGTTCAACCTGGACCCGGGGCTCGACAAGCAGCAGTTTATTGCCGATGTGGCCGCCAAGCGCGCGGCGGGCAAAATCGTGATTGCCTCCTACGGCGGTGAGAAGGGCACGGTAACGCTGAACACCGAGGAGAACGTCACCAACTTCGTCAACAGCACGGCAGCGATGATCGACGAGTACGGCTTTGACGGTATCGACATCGACCTGGAATCCGGCGCTGGTGTGATGCATGGTGCACCGGTGATCCAGAACATGGTCAATGCGGTCAAGCAGTTAAAGCAGCGCTACCCCGGCATGTATCTGTCCATGGCCCCAGAGCACCCCTATGTGCAGGGTGGCTATGTGTCGTATACCGGTATCTGGGGCGCGTACCTGCCGATGATCGACCAACTGCGCGATGAGCTGGACCTGTTGCATGTGCAGCTGTACAACAACGGCAGTCTCGCCACGCCTTATCGCGGGCAGGCCTACGCGGCCGGCTCGGTGGATATGATGGTGTCTTCGGCACTGATGCTGATCGAGGGCTTCCCGCTGGGCTACGGTAACGCCGGCTTCTTTGAAGGGCTGCGCCCGGAGCAGGTAGGTCTGGCGCTCCCGTCTGGCCCCAGTGCCGCAGGCAGTGGTTTTGCCACCACTGGGGATATCAACCGCGCCCTGGACTGCCTGACCCAGCAGCTGAACTGCGACACGCTGACCCCCTCCCAGGCGTACCCGACCTTCAATGGTGTGATGACCTGGTCCATCAACTGGGATATGCACGACGGGGGGATTTTCTCGGGCCCGGTGGGCAGCCATGTGCACAACCTGCCATAGCTGAAGACGTCATTGTTCCTTGCGAGGGAGATGGCGAGCACAAAAAAACCCGGCATTTGCCGGGTTTTTTTGTATCCGGGGAGATGCGCTTAGCGATCTTCCACAGAAACGTAGTCGCGCGCGGTGTAGCCGGTGTACAGCTGACGCGGACGGCCGATTTTGTACGGGTTGGAGATCATCTCGTTCCAGTGCGCAATCCAGCCAGCGGTGCGGCCGGTGGCGAAGATCACGGTGAACATGTCGGTGGGGATGCCGATCGCCTTCATGATGATGCCGGAGTAGAAGTCCACGTTCGGGTAGAGTTTCTTCTCGACGAAGTACTCGTCTTCCAGCGCAATCTTTTCCAGCTTCTTGGCGATGCGCAGCAGCGGATCGTTCTCTGCACCCATGGCACCCAGTACTTCGTCGCAGATACCCTGCATGACGCGGGAACGCGGGTCGAAGTTCTTGTACACGCGGTGACCGAAGCCCATCAGGCGGAACGGGTCGTTCTTGTCCTTGGCCTTGGCCACGTACTCGTCGATACGGCTCTCGTCGCCGATCTCCTGCAGCATGTTCAGTACCGCTTCGTTGGCGCCGCCGTGTGCCGGGCCCCACAGGGTGGCAATACCGGAGGAGATGCAGGCGAAGGGGTTGGCGCCGGAGGAGCCGGCCAGACGCACGGTAGAGGTAGAGGCGTTCTGCTCGTGGTCCGCGTGCAGCAGGAAGATCACGTCCATGGCCTTGGCCACAACCGGGTCGATCTTGCTCGGCTCACAGGGGTTGCCGAACATCATGTGCAGGAAGTTCTCGGAGTAGCTGAGGCTGTTGTCCGGGTACATGAACGGCTGGCCCTTGCTGTGCTTGTAGCACATGGCGGCCAGGGTCGGCATCTTGGCAATCAGGCGATCCGCAGAGATCTTGCGGTGTTCGGGATCGGTGATGTCGAGGGAGTCGTGGTAGAAGGAGGCGAGGGCGCCGACAACGCCGCACATCATGGCCATCGGGTGGGCATCGTAGCGGAAGCCCTTGAAGAAGTTGACCAGAGATTCATGGACCATGGTGTGGTTCATGATGCTGTTGACGTATTCCTTCTTCTGCTCAGGGCTGGGCAGTTCGCCATTCATCAGCAGGTAGCAGGTTTCCAGATAGTCAGACTTTTCCGCCAGCTGCTCGATGGGGTAGCCGCGGTGCAGCAGTACGCCCTTGGCGCCATCGATATAGGTGATCTTGGATTCACAGGAGGCTGTGGACATGAAGCCCGGGTCGTAGGTAAACAGGCCCTTGCTCGCCAGGCTGCTGACGTCAACAACGTCGGGACCGGCAGTGCCAGAGTAAACCGGCAGATCAAAGGGGGCATCAATACCGTCTACCGTGAGTTGAGCTTTCTTGTCGGACATTGTGGACTCCTAAAAACTATTCTTTTGCCAGCTTTTTTATTTCCACACAAATCACTGGATGAAATCGGTGATTCGACGGCCCGGATCGGGGCGCGCTCCGCGCTCACCTGTGATCACCTTTTATTAGGAAGGCGGTTTCAGGTGGTTTCTTTACGCATGCATCACCCGGAAAGTGCCGGATTCTGCGGGCTCGGAGGGCCTTCGTTGGCGGCATCCGGCGCGGATATGGGGCTAGCGGGCTTTTGAGCGCGGCCAAACTTAAGTGCCACGCCCCAAATTGTCAAACCAAATTGAAATGGCTGACCGGTTCTGTACCCGCAGGATCTTCGGTGCTGGGCGGTAGTGGCAGGGATTTTGCCTACCTGAAAGGTGACAGAGAGCGGAATCTGGCGTGGAAATCCGGTTCTACTCAAATGCTTGTTTCATACCATGGTCGAGTGTGTGGCACGGATTGCAACTGGTACAAAGCCGCCACAACGGGCAGGACGTTCGTTGTGTTTTGAAGTTTGAATGCCTATAATCCGCGCGGCTTGCGACGTGGTAAGACCACTTTGTACAAGACCTCTACAGGTTGTATGTATAGTAATCAGCAAGCTCGCCCGCACTCTCAAATTTTAACGGGCGCCCCGTCTTTCAGGGCAACAAGGTGTTTTTCCTGTGAACAAAAACAGACCTGTCAATTTAGACATTTCTACTATCAAGCTCCCTGCACCCGCGTTGGTTTCTATTCTGCACCGTATTTCCGGTGTGGTGCTCTTCGCCGTGGTGGCACTTCTTTTGTGCATGCTGGACTCCAGTCTGGAATCTGAGCAGGGTTTCCAAAAAGTCGCCGACTTCTTTTCCAGTGTGCCGACCAAACTGGTGTTGTGGGCCGCACTGGCTGCGCTTATTTACCATCTGATTGCGGGTGTGCGTCACCTGTTGATGGATGCAGGTGTGGGTGAGAGTCTCGAAGGTGGCCGCCGCGGCGCCGTCATCGTGCTGGTGCTTTCTGTTGTACTCATTCTCTTGGCGGGGGTTCTGGTATGGTAAAGGCGGTTACTGGTTTCGGCCGCAGCGGTCTGTATGACTGGTTTATTCAGCGTATCAGCGCCGTGGTGCTGGTGGCTTACACCCTCTTTATAGTGGGTTTCATTTTTCTCTCCAACGATTTCAGCTACGCCAGCTGGTCCGCGCTGTTCGAGCAGCGCTGGGTGCGTGTATTCAGCCTGGTGGCGCTGCTCTCCACAATTGCCCACGCCTGGATCGGCCTCTGGTCCGTGGTTACTGACTACCTCACCAACCGGATGATGGGCGGCAAAGCGACCGTTCTGCGTATTCTGGTTGAAGTGCTGCTGGGCGCGGTTGCCGTGTTCTACGCGGTGTGGGGCATTGAAATTTTGTGGGGTGTGTAAGTAATGTCGAATATGCGAACAATAACCTTTGACGGTATCGTAATTGGTGGCGGCGGCGCGGGTATGCGCGCGGCGTTGCAGATGGCCCAGTCCGGCTTCAAGACGGCGGTTATCACCAAGGTATTCCCGACTCGCTCGCACACGGTATCTGCCCAGGGCGGCATTACCTGTGCAATTGCCAGCGATGACCCCAACGACGATTGGCGCTGGCACATGTATGACACCGTCAAGGGCTCCGACTATATCGGTGACCAGGACGCTATCGAGTATATGTGCTCGGTGGGTCCGGAAGCGGTGTTTGAGCTGGAGCACATGGGCTTGCCGTTCTCCCGTACCGATGAAGGCCGTATCTACCAGCGTCCGTTCGGTGGCCAGTCCAAGGACTTCGGTCGCGGCGGTCAGGCGGCACGTACCTGTGCGGCGGCGGACCGTACCGGCCACGCGCTGCTGCACACCCTTTATCAGAACAACGTCAAGCACAACACCGTATTCCTGAACGAGTGGTTCGCGGTAGACCTGGTGAAAAACCAGGACGGTGCAGTAGTCGGCGTTATTGCCATCTGTATCGAAGATGGCGAAGTGGTCTTCATCAAATCCAAGGCCACGGTATTTGCCACCGGCGGTGCCGGCCGTATCTTCGCCTCCACCACCAACGCGCATATCAATACCGGCGACGGCGTGGGTATGGCCCTGCGCGCGGGTGTGCCGGTGCAGGATATGGAGATGTGGCAGTTCCACCCCACCGGTATCTACGGTGCCGGGACCCTGGTCACCGAAGGGTGCCGCGGTGAAGGCGGCTACCTGATCAATAAGGACGGTGAGCGCTTCATGGAGCGTTATGCACCGAATGCCAAAGACCTGGCCGGACGCGACGTGGTCGCCCGCTCCATGGTGTTGGAGATCCTCGATGGTCGCGGTGCCGGCCCCAATGGGGATCACGTATTCCTGAAGCTCGACCACCTGGGTGAGGAGCTGCTGCACAGCCGCCTGCCGGGTATCTGTGAACTGGCCAAGACCTTCGCGCACGTGGACCCGGTGCACACCCCGATCCCGGTTGTGCCGACTTGTCACTACATGATGGGTGGTATTCCGACCAACGTGCATGGCCAGGCCCTGACGCAGGATGCCTCCGGCAACGATCAGGTCATCGAAGGCTTGTACGCCTGTGGTGAGGTTGCGTGTGTTTCTGTACACGGTGCCAACCGCCTGGGCGGTAACTCACTGCTCGACCTGGTGGTATTCGGTCGCGCCTCTGGCCTGTTCATCGAGAAGGCCCTGCGCGAAGGCATCGAGAACCGCGAAGCCTCCGAGTCCGATATCGAAGCCGCCATGGCGCGTCTGAACCGCCTCGAGACCACCAATGACGGTGAGCGTGCGGCAGGGCTGCGCAGCGAGCTGCAGAATGTCATGCAGAACCATTTCGGCGTATTCCGCCGCGGCGACTACATGGCCGACGGTGTGAAGAAGCTGGAAGACCTGCGCGAGCGCATTGCCAATGTTCGCCTGGACGACAAGTCCCGTGCCTTCAATACCGCGCGTATCGAGGCGCTGGAATTGCAGAACCTGCTGGAAGTGGCCGAGGCCACCGCGATCGCTGCGGAAGTCCGCACCGAGAGCCGCGGCGCGCATGCCCGCGAAGACTTCCAGGAGCGCGACGACGAGAACTGGCTGTGCCACTCCATGTTCTTCCCGGGGGAGAAGCGGGTAGGCAAGCGTGCCGTGAACTTTGCGCCCAACACCGTAGATGCTTTCGAACCGAAAGCGCGTACCTACTAATTCGGGAGCGGAAAGAATATGTTGAAAGTAAGTATTTACCGTTACAACCCGGAATCTGATTCCGCGCCATACATGCAGGATTATGAACTGGATACCCAGGGCAAAGACCTGATGGTGCTGGACGTGCTGGAGCTGCTCAAAGCGCAGGATCCTACCCTGGCCTATCGCCGCTCCTGCCGTGAGGGCGTGTGTGGCTCTGACGGTATGAATATTTCGGGCAAGAATGGCCTGGCGTGCATCATGCCGATCTCCGAGGCGGCGCCGAAAGGCAAGCTGGTATTGCGCCCGCTGCCCGGCCTGCCGGTCATTCGCGACCTGGTGGTGGACATGGAGCAGTTCTACACCCAGTACAAGAAAATCGAACCTTACCTGCAGAACGATACCCCGGCGCCGGCGATTGAGCGTCTGCAGTCCCCGGAAGACCGCGCAAAACTGGACGGCCTGTACGAGTGTATTCTCTGTGCCTGCTGCTCCACCTCTTGCCCGTCCTTCTGGTGGAACCCCGACAAGTTCATCGGCCCGGCTGGTCTGCTGCAGGCATACCGATTCCTCGCGGATACGCGCGATGAAGCCACCGATGAGCGCCTCGGTAAACTGGATGACCCGTTCAGCGTTTTCCGCTGCCATGGTATCCAGAACTGTGTGAATGTTTGTCCCAAGGGGTTGAACCCCACCCGGGCGATCGGCCACATCCGCAATATGCTGATAACCCGCGCAGTGTAGTGGGGCTTGCCCCACACGGGAACGCGGGTTCCCATCGACAATAATCACAATTAAGTCGACACCAATGCCGGTGTCAGGCTTATACGAAAAAGGGGAGGTGTCTTTTCAGCGCCTCCCCTTTTGTGAGTGAACGACAGGAAAGAGCGGCGTGAAATTCAAGGGTGCGCGCCGTCAATTGAGGTAGGCATTAATGCACGAAAGCACAATGGAGGAGCTCTGGCGTACTTCGCATATCTCCGGTGGCAACGCCGGGTACGTGGAGGAGCTGTACGAGACCTATCTGCACGATCCCAGTGGTGTTCCGGAAGAGTGGCGCAGTTACTTTGACAGCCTGCCGCGGGTTAATGGTGGTGATGTCTCGCATGCGGCGATTCGTCAGCATTTTGAACTGCTGGCGAAGAACCGCACCCGCCCTCTCGCCGCGCCCGGCGCCGGCTCCGTCAATGTGGAGCACGAGCGCAAGCAGATTAAAGTTCTGCAACTGATCAACTCCTACCGTCACCGCGGCCACAAGAAAGCGACCCTGGATCCCCTCGGGATCATGGCCCGCGAACAAGTGCCGGATCTGCAGCTGAACTACCACGGCCTGACCGAAGGCGACTTCGATACCACCTTCCAGACCGGTGACCTGTTCTTTGCGAATGGCGAAGCCACTCTGCGGGAAATCGTGCAGGGCCTGGAAAATACCTACTGCGGCAACCTGGGTGCAGAGATCATGCACCTGTCCAACCTGGACGAGCAGCAGTGGTTCCAGCAGCGTCTGGAGCGCAGCCAGTGCAAGCCAAACTTCGGCAATGACATCCGCACCGAGATACTGCAGCGTCTGTCCGCCGCGGAAGGCCTCGAGCGTCACCTGGATTCCAAATACCCGGGCACCAAGCGTTTCGGTGTTGAGGGCGGTGAAAGCCTGATCCCGCTCATGGATGCACTGATTCGTCGCTCCGGTACCTATTCGGTCAAAGAGATTGTGATCGGCATGGCCCACCGCGGTCGTCTGAACACCTTGGTGAATATTCTCGGCAAGAACCCGGCGGATCTGTTCGAAGAATTCGAGGGCAAGAAAACCCTCGATACTTCCGGCGACGTGAAGTACCACCAGGGCTTCTCTTCCAATGTGATGACCCCCGGTGGTGAAGTGCACCTGGCACTGGCCTTTAACCCGTCGCACCTGGAAATCTGTGCGCCGGTGGTGGTGGGTTCCGTGCGTGCCCGCCAGGATCGCCGCGGCGACAGCGCCGGCGAGAAGGTGATGCCGATCAATATCCACGGCGATGCCGCGTTTGCCGGCCAGGGCGTGGTGCAGGAAACCCTGCAGATGTCCCAGACCCGCGGTTATTACACCGGCGGCAGCATTCATCTGGTGCTGAACAACCAGGTGGGCTTCACCACCAGCAAGCGTGAAGACGCCCGCTCCACCGAGTACTGTACCGATGTAGCGAAGATGATCGACGCCCCGGTGCTGCACGTGAATGGTGACGACCCGGAAGCGGTCGTTCTGGCAGGCCTGCTGGCGGTGGATTACCGCTACGAATTCAAGAAAGATATCGTCATCGATCTGGTGTGTTACCGCCGTCGCGGCCACAACGAGACTGACGATCCCTCCGGCACCCAGCCGCTGATGTATCAGACCATTCGCAAGCACAAGACCGCGCGTACCCTGTACGCGGAAAAGCTGATTGCCGAAGGGGTTCTGGACAAGGCGGCGGCCGACAAGCTTGCCAATGACTACCGCGATAAGCTGGACCGCGGTGAAGATGTGGCGACGGGCCTCGTCAAAGAGCCGGATTCCTCCATGTTTGTGGATTGGCGCCCGTATCTGAACCACGAGTGGACTGCCGAAGGCGACACCAGCTTCCCGTTGACCAAGCTGAAAGACGTTGCCACGCGCATGACCACCGTGCCCGACGGCATTGTCATGCAGCGCCAGGTCTCCAAAATTTATGACGACCGCCGCAAAATGGCGGGCGGCGCACTGCCCCTGAACTGGGGTATGGCCGAGACCCTGGCCTACGGCACCCTGCTGGAGCAGGGTTATATGGTCCGCTTCACCGGCGAAGACGTGGGACGCGGTACCTTCTCGCACCGCCACGCGGTCATTCACAGCCAGAAAGACGGCCAGAGTTACGTGCCCCTGCAGCACATGTACGAGGGTCAGCCGCGTTTCGACATTTACGACTCACTGCTGTCGGAAGAAGCGGTCCTGGCGTTTGAATACGGTTACGCCACCACCACCCCGAAATCCCTGGTGGTGTGGGAAGCGCAGTTTGGTGACTTCGCCAACGGCGCCCAGGTGGTTATTGACCAGTTCATCACCTCTGGTGAGCACAAGTGGGGCCGTATGTGCGGCCTGGTAATGCTGCTGCCGCACGGCTATGAAGGCCAGGGACCGGAGCATTCCTCCGCGCGCCTGGAGCGTTTCATGCAGCTGTGTGCCGAGCACAACATCCAGGTGTGTAACGCCACCACGCCGGCTCAGATTTTCCACCTGTTGCGTCGTCAGGCGATCCGCCCGATGCGCCGCCCGCTGGTGATCATGAGCCCGAAATGGATCCTGCGTCACAAGCTGGCTACCTCCAGCCTGGACGAACTGGCCAGTGGCCAGTTCCACAATGTGATCCAGGACGATGGTGTTGATCCCGCCAAGGTGAAGCGCCTGATCATCTGCTCCGGCAAGGTTTACTACCATCTGCTGGAAGCGCGTATGGAGCGTGAACAGGAAGATGTTGCGCTGGTACGACTGGAACAGCTGTATCCCTTCCCGGACGACGAATTCCTGTCTGCGGTCTCCGCATTCAAGAATGTTGAGAGTGTGGCCTGGTGTCAGGAAGAGCCCATGAACCAGGGCGCTTGGTACTCCAGTCAGCACCATCTACGTCGTCTGTTGAAAGAGGCACATCCCAAGTTGGAGCTGGAATATGTCGGCCGCGCAGCGTCTGCTGCACCGGCAGCGGGCTATATGTCTACCCACTTGGAAGAACAGAATACGTTCATCAATGAGGCGCTGACTGTCGAATAAGGCAGCAGTACAACGAAGAGCAAGGCGCCGGTAAATCTGGTGCCCAAGACAATCTCAGGAAACAGGAAAAATGACCATCGAGATTAAAGCGCCAACTTTCCCGGAATCTGTTCAGGACGGCACCGTTGCCACCTGGCACAAACAACCGGGTGAAGCCGTGTCCCGCGATGAACTGATCGTGGATATTGAAACCGACAAAGTGGTGCTGGAAGTTGTTGCACCCGCAGACGGCGCCATCAGCGAAATTATCAAGGGCGAGGGCGACACCGTCCTGTCCAACGAAGTGATCGCCAAGTTTGAAGAAGGCGCGGGTGCGAGTGCCGGTGCTTCTTCCGAGGCCCCGGCTGCGGAGCCCGCCGCCGAAGCCCCGGCTGCTGGCGGCGAAAAAATTGCCATGCCTTCCGCCAAGAAAATGGCAGCGGAAAAAGGCGTAGACCTGGCCGGTGTTGAAGGCACCGGCAAAGGTGGTCGCGTGCTGAAAGAAGACGTGATGAAAGCGGGCACTGCAGCGGCCGCGGCCGCTGCACCGGCTGCTGCCGCTCAGGTTGACGTGGCTCCGGGCGAGCGTGTTGAGAAGCGCGTTCCTATGACTCGTATGCGCAAGCGCATCGCCGAGCGCCTGCTGGATGCCTCCCAGTCTACCGCCATGCTCACCACGTTCAACGAAGTGAACATGAAGCCGGTCATGGACCTGCGCAAGAACTACAAAGACCTGTTCGAGAAGACCCACAACGGCACCCGCCTGGGCTTCATGGGCTTCTTTGTGAAAGCCGCGGTTGAAGCGCTCAAGCGTTACTCTGCAGTGAATGCGTCCATCGATGGTAACGATATTGTTTACCACGGTTATCAGGACATCGGTGTTGCGGTTTCCTCTCCGAAAGGCCTGGTGGTTCCGATTCTGCGTAACGCGGAAAACATGGGCCTGGCCGACATGGAGAACAATATCCGTGATCTGGGCCTGCGCGCTCGTGACGGCAAGCTGTCCATCGAGGAAATGACCGGCGGTACCTTCACCATCACCAACGGTGGTGTGTTTGGCTCCCTGCTGTCGACGCCGATCCTGAATCCACCGCAAACCGCGATTCTCGGTATGCACAAGATCCAGGAGCGCCCGATGGCGGTCAACGGCAAGGTAGAGATTCTGCCGATGATGTATCTGGCGCTGTCTTACGACCACCGCCTGATCGATGGCAAGGAAGCGGTGGGCTTCCTCGTAGCGATCAAGGAAATGATCGAAGATCCGGCACGTATTCTGCTCGAAGTTTAAGTTCAAGTTTTGGAGAAAGGGCGGTTTACCGGGGTAATCGGTAGCCGCCCGACGCATATGAGCCTGTGAATCGCGTCAGGCATCAGCGGCAGCAAGACCGCCTCAGGAGAGCCGGGCAGACTCCCGGCCATGCGGAAACACCGCATTCGTTGAATCCTTTCAAATTTGGAACAGACCATGTCAGAAAAATTTGACGTAATAGTAATTGGCTCCGGCCCCGGTGGTTACGTCGCTGCAATCCGTGCGGCACAGCTGGGCCTGAAAACTGCCTGTGTTGAAAAGTGGACCAACAAGCAAGGCAAGGTCGTGAATGGCGGCACCTGCCTGAACGTGGGCTGCATCCCTTCCAAGGCGCTGCTGGACAGCTCCTGGAAATACCACGAAGCCAAAGACGATTTTGAAGTACACGGTATTGATGCCGGCAAGGTCAAAATTGACGTTAAGAAAATGATCAGCCGTAAGGACGATATCGTCAAAAAGCTGACCGGTGGCGTCGCTGGCCTGTTTATGGCCAACAAGGTGACCTCGATCGAAGGTACCGGCAAGCTGGTTTCCGGTAAGAAAGTTGAAGTCACCGATCACGACGGCAAGACCACCACTTACGAAGCCGAGAATGTCATTCTCGCTTCCGGTTCCGTACCGGTGAACATCCCGCCGGCGCCGGTTGACGACAAAATCATTGTCGACTCTACCGGTGCACTGGAATTCACCGAAGTACCCAAGCGCCTGGGCGTGATCGGTGCTGGTGTTATCGGCCTGGAACTTGGCTCCGTGTGGAACCGCCTCGGTTCCGATGTTGTGGTCCTGGAAGCGCTGGATAACTTCCTCGCCATCATGGATCAGCAGATCGCCAAAGAATCCCAGAAGATCTTCAAGAAGCAGGGCCTGGATATTCGCCTGTCCTGCCGTGTTACCGGTACCGAGGTAAAAGGCAAGGAAGTTGTCGTTACCTACCAGGACAAAGAAGGTAAAGAGCACCAGGAAACCTTCGACAAGCTGATCGTGTGCGTGGGCCGTCGCCCGTACACCGAAGGTCTGCTGTCGGAAGACGCCGGCGTGAAACTGGACGAGCGCGGTTTCATCTACGTCAACGATCTGTGCATGACTTCTGCACCGGGCGTGTGGGCGGTTGGTGATGTGGTGCGCGGCCCGATGCTGGCACACAAGGCCTCGGAAGAAGGTGTCGTGGTTGCCGAGCGCATTGCCGGCCAGAAGCCGATGATGAACTACGACGTGATTCCGAACGTGATCTACACCCACCCGGAGATTGCTGCGGTTGGCCGCACGGAAGAACAGGTCAAGGCCGATGGCGAACCCTACAATGTAGGCGTTTTCCCGTTTGCCGCCTCTGGCCGCGCCATGGCAGCCAACGATACCCACGGCATGGTGAAGATCATTGCCCATGCAGAAACCGACCGCGTACTCGGCGCCCACATTGTTGGCCCGTCTGCCGCGGATCTGGTTCAGCAGGTAGCTATCGCCATGGAATTCGGTTCCAGCGCGGAAGACATCGGCATGACCGTATTCGGCCATCCGACCCTGTCTGAGGCGGTGAAAGAAGCCGCGCTGGCAGTGAACGGTCACGCGATCCACATCGCGAACCGCAAGAAGCGTAAGTAAGGCGGAGGCGCAAGTCTCCGTTAGTGGCGGGTCATCAGGCCCGCCGATTCGTTTCAAAGTCCTGGACTTGTAACAAGTCAGTTTCAGGGGTTTGTTTTAAGGTGCAGAGCAATCTGCAATTGGTAAACACATTTCAAATGTGAATTGGTATTGACTATGAACTTGCATGAGTATCAGGGCAAACAACTGTTTGCAGCATACGGATTGCCGGTTTCCAAAGGCATCGCAGCGGAAACCCCGGCAGCAGCAGCAGCGGCAGCAGACGAAATCGGTGGCAACAAGTGGGTTGTTAAGGCCCAGGTACACGCCGGTGGCCGCGGTAAAGCAGGCGGCGTTAAGCTGGTAGATTCCAAAGCGGAAATTGAAGAATTTGCGAAAAAGTGGCTGGGTAACAACCTTGTTACTTACCAGACAGACGAAAACGGCCAGCCGGTATCTCGTATTCTGGTTGAGAGCTGCACCGACATTGACCAGGAACTGTACCTGGGTGCGGTGATGGACCGCGCTACCCGTCGCATCGTTTTCATGGCCTCCACCGAAGGCGGTGTTGAGATTGAGAAAGTTGCGGAAGAAACTCCGGAAAAAATCCTCAAAGCCATCATCGACCCGCTGGTAGGCGCACAGCCTTACCAGGGCCGTGAACTGGCGTTCAAACTGGGCCTGGAAGGCGACCAGATCAAGCAGTTCACCAAGATCTTCCTGGGTCTGGCGAAAATGTTTGAAGAAAAAGATCTGGCGCTGCTGGAAATCAACCCGCTGGTAATCACCCCAGAGAAGAACCTGCACTGCCTGGACGCCAAGATCGTGATCGACAGCAACGCGCTGTACCGTCACCCGGACCTGCGTGAAATGCACGACCCGTCTCAGGAAGACGAGCGCGAAGCACACGCAGCCAAGTGGGACCTGAACTATGTGGCGCTGGATGGCAACATCGGCTGCATGGTAAACGGTGCTGGCCTGGCCATGGGTACCATGGACATCGTCAACCTGCACGGCGGCAAGCCGGCCAACTTCCTGGACGTTGGTGGCGGCGCGACCAAAGAGCGCGTGGTTGAAGCGTTCAAGATCATTCTGTCTGACGAAAACGTGAAGGCAGTACTGATCAACATCTTCGGCGGCATCGTTCGTTGCGACATGATTGCAGAAGGCGTTATCGGCGCAGTGAAAGAAGTTGGCGTTACGATTCCGGTTGTTGTTCGCCTCGAAGGTAACAACGCAGACCTGGGCGCCAAAGTACTGAGCGACAGCGGTCTGAACATTATCGCTGCCACCAGCCTGACCGACGCGGCAGAGCAAGTGGTTAAAGCTGCGGAGGGTAAATAATCATGTCAGTACTGATTAATAAAGACACCAAAGTAATCTGCCAGGGCTTCACCGGCTCCCAGGGTACTTTCCACTCCGAGCAAGCCATTGAGTACGGTACAAAAATGGTCGGCGGTGTAACCCCGGGCAAAGGCGGCCAGACTCACCTGGGCCTGCCGGTTTTCAATACCGTGAAAGAAGCCGTAGAAGCCACCGGTGCAGAAGCCTCCGTAATCTACGTACCGGCGCCTTTCTGTAAGGATTCCATCCTGGAAGCGGCCAACGGCGGCATCAAGCTGATCGTGTGCATTACCGAAGGCATTCCTACCATGGACATGCTGCAGGCCAAGGTTAAGTGCGACGAGCTGGGCGTACGCCTGATCGGCCCGAACTGCCCGGGCGTGATCACTCCGGGTGAGTGCAAAATCGGCATCATGCCGGGCCACATCCACAAGCCGGGCAAAGTGGGCATCGTTTCCCGCTCCGGTACTCTGACTTACGAAGCCGTAAAGCAGACTACCGACCACGGCTTCGGCCAGTCCACCTGTGTGGGCATCGGTGGTGACCCCATCCCGGGCTCCAACTTCATCGATATTCTGGAAATGTTCCAGAACGACCCGCAGACCGAAGCGATCGTTATGATCGGTGAGATCGGCGGCTCCGCAGAAGAAGAGGCGGCTGCGTACATCAAGGAAAACGTCACCAAGCCGGTGGTTTCCTACATCGCTGGTGTAACCGCTCCTCCCGGAAAGCGCATGGGCCACGCCGGTGCGATCATCTCCGGTGGCAAAGGCACCGCGGACGAGAAGTTTGCGGCCCTGGAAGATGCCGGTGTTAAAACCGTGCGCTCCCTGGCGCAGATCGGCGACGCACTGAAGGAAGTAACCGGCTGGTAATCAGCATTACTTCTGAGTTAAAAAAGCCGCCTTCGGGCGGCTTTTTTTTGCCTGAAGATCGGGAATCTGGCACTGAGGAATTAGATGTAAACCGGTCAGGAGTCCATTTTTTGAGCGCCCCTGAGCCATCTGTACCGTATTCAGCAGCCTATGGCTCGTGTGCACAGAATGAGATAGTCTAACTAACTGATTTATAAAGAAATGGTGTGGTCGAAAAGAGCCATTGGGAATTCTAGAACAAGAGCCATAGGCTTCTTTTTTCTATGGTCAAGTCAAGCTCTGCTTGGCAACTAATTGATTACTAAAGATTTTTTAAATTTTTATGAATGCGCCGCCAGAGAACAGCAGCCTGGTGATAAGAAGCCTTAGGCGTATGAATAAAACTGTTAGGTATCGAATAGGAGAGTGGCGCAATGGCATGCATTAGAACTTATGTCAGTCTATGTGTTTACTCTCCTGACCTTTTGCCAGATCAGATCAGTAATGCCTTAAGTCTTGAGCCAACAACATCATTTTGCAGGGATCCTCAGCATAAATATTACCCTCAGAGGCAGCATAATTTCTGGTCGATTTCGACAAAAGAACTGCTGGAAAGTACTGATCAAAAAGATCACTTGAAAAAGGTTTTCACTTTCCTCCAAGGAAAAGAAGAAATTCTGTCCCGCTTAAAAAGCTCTGGGTGCGAGACAAAAATAAGTGTGTATTACGAGACAGATGGTCAAGATGGGCCATATTTAGATTCTGCGAGCATAATGAATTTGGCTCGCTATGAATTAGAAATTTGGTGGGATATCTATCACTTCGAACCAGATGAAGATGAAGATACCTAACAAGTCAATGAACTACGCGCCTTCGGCGCCGGACAGCCTGCGCTACGCTTCAGCTGCCGGTTATTGAGGCGTTATGGTGCCGGTCTGTATTTTTTATTTTTCGTGGTTTCTGAAAATTCAGTGCCACTAGATAGCATCCAATATTGAGCCGTTTTGGCCGGTTGCTATTCAAGCATGTTCGTTCCTAGAGTGTTCGTTCGGGTGCGGAAGAATAGGTCAACCCGCTGCAGTTTCGCGGAGTGCCAGTAAGATTAAAATTTGGTGGGGAAAGTGCGGTATTCTTCCCTTGTATAATTCGGGCAGTGGCCAGCCAATCCGTGGCTGGCAAAGTGCTAGTAGTTAGTCCGGAGCGCGTCAGCCATAACCAGGCCAGGCAGTACGCTCCGGGCCTTCGGCCCTCCGCGGGACGCCTTACCTTATGCACTTTTTGCGCGGTCGCTACGCTCCCATTTTCGCGCAAAAAGCGCACAAAGTAAGTCGCCCCTGCTGGCGGCGTTAAGCGTACAAGGAGATCCCGTGAGAGCAGCCTGGTTTAAAGATTTTTCGATCTCGTTGGTGTGCTGGTTAACTTATGGCTATTTTGGATTGGCGTTGTTTTGGGCGTATTACAACTCCATCAATCCTGCTCTTGAACTAGCAACATCAAGCTTCGCGTCAAGTAATCCAGTGCTCACCAACATAATTTTGTATGCGCATGATGCATTTGTAAATTTCTTGCTCTCGATTCCACTTGCGTACGTTTTGTTTAGGTTTTTCGGAGTTCGGTCAATATTTGCTGTATTTACCTCGGTTGTGATTGTAAGTTTAATTATGAGTAGAGGGAGTTTTGGGCTGCTTATTGATTCACCGATGTTCGCAATGTACTGGAACATCATTGTGATGTTGGCTTCACTTCCATTGGCTCTCATCGCAGTTAAAGCGCTGAACTCCAGAGGGCCCGCTTAACAAACAGCGGCAGAGCGACATCCGACGCTACGCACATTTTGTGTTACTCGCTGGCGCTCAAACATTAACACAAAATGTGCTCCGCGCTGGCTGCGCCTGCGCTGGGCGTTATATTTCGAGAGAGTCCATGAAAATATTCCCGATACTTTTTCTATTTCTTTCATTTAGCTTGCGGGCAATGGAAATCTCATGTGAGTCAGATTCAGAATACTACGCAAAGTCAGATATTGTTTTTTACGGCCAAGTTATAGATAGGGTTGCAGTTGTAGAAGATGATGATGAATCGATTTGCTGGACACAGAGCAGTGGTCCTAAGTGCGGCTCGAAAATAGCGACTTTCAAAATTTCTGAGATTTTAAAAGGGGCACCCACTGATTCAGTAAAAGTCATGGCTGGTGATGGTTGCTACTGTGTAAGTCCATACCTTGAGGTGGGCGAAAGCTACGTAGTGTTTGCAAAATTTAACAATCACTACGATAGTATTTTCTCTCTTAATGGATGCGCGACGCGGCCAATGAACCCTGTCGAGTTTTCGGAGCTCAAGAAAAAAATATAACAATCAGCGGCAGAGCGACAGCCAACGCTACGCACCTTTTGTGTTACTCGCTGGCGCTCAAACATTAACACAAAATGTGCTCCGCGCTGGCTGCGCCTGCGCTGGGCGTTATGCGAAATCAAGGATAATAGAATGACCTTATCTGACTATTTGATGATCGGTGCCGTAATCTTGGCGCCTTTGATAGCAGTCCAAGTTTCACAGTACTTGCAACATAGACAGTCGATTCGAAATGAAAGACTCAAGATTTTCAAGACGCTCATGTCTACAAGAGCAACAAATTTAGAGTCTTCGCATGTAGAAGCTCTCAATATGATTGATGTTGCTTTCTATAGTAAGAAGTCGAAAGACAGAAATGTTGTTTCTTCCTGGAGAATATATCTAGATCATTTAAATGATCTAAATTACCCGAAAGAAAATTGGGAGCCAAGAAGGAAAGAGCTATTTGTTGACCTGATGCATGATATGGCTAGTTCGCTTGGTTACGATTTTGATAAAAGCCAAATCAAAAATACATCTTACTATCCTGGCGGTCATGGCGAGTTAGCAGGAGATCAATTCCTTTTAAGAAAGGGAGTTCTTGCCTTGTTAGAGGGAAAAATATCCTTGCCAGTTAAAATTTCAGATACTGGTGCTTCCGAAGCATCTGCCAGCCATGTATCCAACCAAAGTCAGGAATCGGTACTAGACCAAGAATCTGTGGCAAGCAACGCATAACAAACGCAAGCAGTTTGCTCCGGCCCTTCGGGCCTCCGCGGGACGCCCAACGCTATGCACGTTTTGTGCGGGTCGCTGCGCTCCGAGTTTCGCACAAAACGTGCATAGCATTGGTCGCCCCTGTTGCGGGCGTTATGCTCCCATGGAAGATTTATGCCAGTAAGAGATGATCAACACTTTTCGACAGAAGAAGAATTGTCACTAATTATTGAGTCTGTAATTTCTCCTTATATCAAGAGTATTGAAAAAGAGCTTAATATTTCGTTATCTATTGAATATATTTCTTTCGCGAAAGATGAAGAAAAGGTAATAATTCAACCAGAAAACATAAACGCTAAATGTAAGGTTTGTCTTTGGCATACATTCAACGAAAACCGTAAGGTATTTGAAGTGGCTTTACGTTTATTAGATCAAGATGCTCAAACAGGGTATTCTGGTTTTAATATTAAAGGTGATATTAAGCTTGGTATTACCAAACATAAAGGCATGGCTCACGTATACCATCAGTCGGGGTATCCTAAGTGGTGAGCATAACAAGTGGCAGCAACCGACCGCCAAAACTGTCACTTAAATTGCTTGCGCAATTACGTGCCAATTTTGCCGGCGGCTGTGCCAGGCGTTATGGTGCCGGTCAGTATTTTTAATTTTTCGTGGTTTCTGAAAACTCAGCGCCACTAAATAGCATCCAATATTGAGCCGTTGTGGTCGGTTTCTATTCAAGCATGTTCGTTCCTAGAGTGTTCGCTCGGGTGCGGAAGAATAGGTCAACCCGCTGCAGTTTCGCGGAGTGCCAGTAAGATTAAAATTTGGTGGGGAAAGTGCGGTATTCTTCCCTTGTATAATTCGGGCAGTGGCCAGCCAATCCGTGGCTGGCAAAGTGCTAGTAGTTAGTCCGGAGCGCGTCAGCCATAACCAGGCCAGGCAAGCTCGCCCATCCCCTGCGGGGCTGGGCTGGACGTCCTACTTTGTGCACTTTGTTGCGCGGGTCGCTTCGCTCCCATTATTGCGCAACAAAGCGCACAAAGTAGGCCGCCCTTGCTGGCGGCGTTAGTGTTTTGCTGCAACTTGAATAAAAAATTATCGTGCTTCGTAGAAAGCAACGATGGATAAAATTGGCGACTTACAGGGCGGGTTTTTCCCGGGCAATGGGAACAACGTGGTTCCACTATTTGGCCTTTGCTGTCGGGCATTAGATTTCTTATCAGCAGATCTTCTTGTGCCGCGCCACGAATTTAGTCCATCGTCGGCTTCGCCCACGATCCCAGGCTTAAAGTTTGTGCCAGTGAGCGTGGCGCCGCACCGTGGTATATTTCAATTTCGCATAGGTTTGTGCCGTTCGCTCCACTTAGTGGTTGCGGCAGGCAACAAACCAGGACGGGGAGCTCGTAGAGGGCCACAACACTAACAATATGCTGCAGCCGACATCTTACTTTGTGCACCTTTTGCGCGGTCGCTGCGCTCCCATTTTCGCGCAAAATGCGCCCAAAGTAAGCTGCGGCTGAGCGCGGCGTTATGTGAACTGGAACCCTATGAGAATAATAATATTAATGTGTTTTGCTTTAATGGGCTGTGTGAGCGGTACCACTTCGGGTGACAGGCTTTCTAGCATAGTTAGTATTTCGGTGTCAGTTCATTATGAAAATGGCGAACCTGCTAAAAATCTGCCGGTCGAAATTAAACGTTTTTTTGTTGGTAAATCATTTTGGTCAATGGGGTCAATGGTTCCTGTCAGCAAGGGTATAACTGATGAATCTGGTGTTTTTACATATATGACACAATTAAACGGTACATATGACATATGGATTGGTGAGCCACAATCCGTCATCTATAGATCTGAGTATAGAAGTGTTAAGAATTTGTCGGATGATCTCAGGTTCGACGTAGTTCTAAAAGGCAAATTATAGAGTGAAATCACATAACAAGCGACTGTGGTTGCAACCCCAAGAAAATAACTAGGCAGCCCAGGGTTCTCCATCGCGAACCATCGCGTTCAAAATTGTGATCATTTTTCTCATGCAGGCAGTGATCGCCACTTTCTTGTGCTTCCCCTGGGCTACTAAATTTTGATAGTGGGCTTTGATCGCTGGGTTGCATAAGGTGGCGCTAACCGTCGCCATGTAGAGAACCACGCGGACAGTTGATCTACCGCCTCTGATCCTTCTTTTTCCGCGCAGCTTTCCACTATCTCGATTCATTGGTGCTACACCGGTGAGCGCTGCAATCTGTTTGTTATTCAGTGTGCCGAGCTCGGGAAGGTCACCCAGAAGAGTATGTACCAGGACGTCGCCAACACCAGGAACGCTTTTCAAAAGAGCTTTCTTTTCATCCCATGCAGACTCCTTCTCGATAGCTGCATTTAGCTTCTGATCAACCCACTCAACCTCTTTATCCAGCTGCTTGATTAGCCTTCGATAGGTGCTGGCCAATACGCCATCACCCATGATCGACTGCCTGTTAAGTTCGCGTGTCCTCATGTTCATGAGTTGGCGACGACGAGCTAGCAAGTCTCTGATTTCACGAAGGTTTTTACTCTGTGATCTACTCGGTTTCGGCTGAATCCTCGCTGCAAATTCAGCAATCAGAGCGGCATCGAGCTTGTCCGTTTTAGCCAGTTGTTCTACAGCACCGGCGTAGCGTCGGATCGCGCGGGGGTTCGCGATGACCACCGGCATCTTCCGCTCGAATGCGGCATCTGCTAAGAGCAACTCATAGCGGCCTGTGGCCTCCATGACCAGCCTTGCGACTTGGTAGCGAGATATTCGGTTGAGCGAGTATCTAATACCGTCAGGAGTGTTGTCTGATCTCCAGTAAACGTCTCTCTCATGAATATGGAAATCGAGATACTCCTTTCCGATATCCACGCCCACGTTAACTCCCGCCTCAGCACTTTTACGGTTTGTCATAATGACTCGTCCTTGCTAAATTCGGGCTTGAAGCCCATTCGACTGTTCGAGTTTGTAAATCGGGTCGGCCACCCGCTCAGGCTTGTTAACGATCTTTAGAGATCTGGCGTGCATCGAGCTAGGTAGCCGGTAACATGGTGAGAGATGTTACGGGCTTCAACTTACCGAATTCGGGGGAATTAGACCATACAAGGCGTTGCAGCGCGACGTCCAAAGCTGTGCGCCTTTTGTGGTCGCTGCGCTTATACCCCAAAAGTCACATAGCTTTGGCCGCTGCTGAACGCGGCGTTAGCTCTTATGAAAATATTGACCATCTTACTTATGTGTTTTGGCGTTTCTTGTCCAGTCTGGGCTACGGAAGATCTGCCCTGCGAAGTGACTTCCACTGATGAAGTGAAGAAAGATATGATGGTCGTTAAAAATGAGATCATTGCATTCGAGCTAAAATACGGAAGGTATCCTAGCGAAGAAATGTTTTGGGAGATGCTCAGAAGATTCAGAACTGAAGGTATGAATCTAAATGGCAATGTTTGGATTCAAGAGCGAGATGATCTCTTTCAAGATGACACGAAAGTTATATACTCATGTGCGTTGGAGAAAAAGCGCTGTCAAATGGCTAAGTCATTTCAATGTGAGACCCTACTTGATGTGGGTGCTGAGATTAAATGTGAAACCATTGATCATGAATTGTTTAAAATTAATTGCAGTCAGAGCTAACAAGCGCAAGCATCCGACTCGCTACGCTCTCGGCTGTTACGGGCGTTAAATGTACTGGCAGATGAATTGCATTGACCTAAAGCCCGCAGCAATAATGATCTCTATATGCCTCCTAATTGGTTGGGGCATACAGTACTTCACGGGGTTTTACTGGCTAACGGCAACGTTGCTGGTAGTGATTTCTGTTTTAGTTAATGGTCTCATCATATTCAATGAGGATCTTGATGAAGGTGGCTTTGATCATCAAGAGGGAGTAACTGATACGCCTGAAGCTAGAGCTGAGCAAAGTAAGGCCAACAAGATTCAGGCAGCAATAATTGTTCTACTTATCATAGGTGCGGTGTGGTCATACATTTAACAAGGGTAGGCAAAATCGCCCGCATAAAAGCGCGGGCTGGACTCGCTAGCGCTCGCCTTTGCTACCGGCGTTAAGAGGTAACATGTTCTGGAAGAAAAAGGATCCCTTCAAGCTTATTCCCGTTCTTCCGACTAGCCATCGTAATATTTTGATGCATGCAATAGAAATTTCGAATGAGCCGGTTGTACGTATGGATAATGAAGCCATCATAGATTTTTCAGAAAATGGGAGGCTAACTCGCAAGTTCATTATGGAGTGCCATAGCCTAGAGGTGCTAGACGGAGAAGTTAGTGTAGTGGGGTTTCACGATAATCCGATGGAAATGTGGATAAGTGAGAACTATCAGGAATTCGCAAGCTACTGCGAAAAAATGCATTGGCTTAAGATTCAAGGACCAGCCTCTTAACAAACGTAGGCACAGCGACAAAGTTTCCGCTGCGCTTCAACTTTGCTCGTGCTACGGGCGTTAGGCATCTGGAATGACGATACCTTCGGAAAAATGTTGGAAATATTCAGTTCCTGTTGGATGGGATGAAGAATCTGCTATTGAGCATTTTATGGGTAAGTCGTTGGAGCAGGCCATCGTACTTCTTGAAGATAATGCTCTTTTCTACCAAGAAGATTTTTACTATATGCCCAAAAGGCCTTTTCAGTTCTATATAGGGGCATACATAGAATATTTAATGACTGAGAAGAGCAAAGAAGATAGTGATGCGCCTTCATGCTTCTTAAGCTTGATCGAGTATATGTTGGATGAAAAAGCTGACTTTCTAAATGCTGTCAAAGACAAAGTAGATCGCTGTCTTATCCATGTAGCCCATAATCAAAGTTGGTATGATTCCGATGCCACCATTTATGGCAATTTTCACAACAGAGTCGGAGAAATCCGATCCAGGTGGTCTCATGCCTAACAAACAGCGGCAGAGCGACAGCCAACGCTACGCACCTTTTGTGTTACTCGCTGTCGCTCAAACATTAACACAAAAGGCGCTCCGCGCTGGCTGCGCCTGCGCTGGGCGTTATGCATCGGTGAGCAATTGAGAGCATGAATCAACTAATAACAATAAAAACATCGAAATTTGACGTCAGCAAAGAAGGTGAAAATCCAAATAATCAAATCTACGGTCAGTCATTGTTGGTTTGGCTAAGTCAATCGCTGAAAGAAAAATTCGAATTCTCAGAAGTAGATTCAGAGGATTGGGGTTGGTATTGTTTCGTTTCGTTTTCTGGGCGAAAGTACATGCTGGGTGCTACAGCATTCTTCGAGGACGGTGAGGATCCTAAGCAAGATATTGAATGGGCTTTTCAGGTAGAGAAAGAAAGAACTTGGAAAGAAATACTTCTTTTACAAGAAAAAATGACGGCTTCCGATCAGTGTTTTCAGTTCTTTAAAGAGTTTTTTGAGGGGCAGCACGAGATCCAGGTCCTCAGCACTGGGGAAAATGCATAACAATCAGCGGCAAAGCGACAGCCAACGCTACGCACCTTTTGTGTTACTCGCTGTCGCTCAAACATTAACACAAAACGCGCTCCGCGCTGGCTGCGCCTGCGCTGGGCGTTATGCATCAAAAGTAGCTAGTAATGAGAAAAATTGAAGAATACACAATTCGTGAATTGCAAGAAGCAATAGTGGGTATAGATCAGGCAAAGAATCCTGAAAAATATGCTGAGCTACAAGCAGAAATTTCGCGAAAAAGAGCCCGGGTTAATGAGCTAAATAGCCAAATTTCAGAGTTGTATGGCTCGAGTTCCGAAAGCAGCTTGGGTGGTGATAGCGTGAACCAGTTTACATTTAAACGCTGCTTTCTTGCCTGTCTTTGCAGCATCGGCGCATTTTGGGTGCTTATTGGCCTTTTGGGAATATTCGGTCTCGGTACAGTCACAGCAAATGGTGAGCAAGTACACGGAATGAAAGCACTAGTGACCGCAGTATTCGGTGGGGGCTTCAGTTCTCTAATTTTAGCTTTTATGGTTTGGGCGGGAGAAAAGGTACTCCGGCTCTTCGAAAATGCATAACAATACGCTGCAGGCCGACGGCCAACTTTGTGCACTTTATGCGCGGTCGCTGCGCTCCCATTTTCGCACATAAAGCGCCCAAAATTGTCCGCGGCTGAGCACGGCGTTAGCCTACGAATAACAAAATAAGAGGAAAAAAGTTGGATTTTATTGCAAAGTCACCCCGACTAAGACTTTCAGCAAACTTAGTGCTGACTATCATGATTGGAGTGCTCTCCAGCACACTGTCTGCACAATTAATGCAGGAAGGTTCAATTTCTTGGTCTCTAATGCCCTTAACTTCCTCATTCTGGTTGTTATTTATATTTTCCATGATTTGGATATATCTCCACATTCACCTCTTAAACTTTGATCAAAATACATTGAGGTTTGCGGATGACGAGCACTGCGTTGCGTATATAAGAAAAGCAAAGCTCGAAGGTCTCGCAGAGTCTATACGTAAAAATCCAGAAAAAGCCGAGCTTGTTGATGCAAAAGTATTTCTGAAAAATTTGGGGGTTAAATGAGTATTCTATTGGCAAAACCAGTTCAGGATAAACTACAAGAAAGTAAGCTAGGTTCGGACGTGTCGTTAGCTAAATTGATGGCAAGCCTAGAGTTGCTCAGCACCATTAATATAGATGAGAACCCTAGGGTTCATAGAGTGCGCGGCGCAAAAGAAAGTATTTATGTCATGAATGCTGGTCGTGCGAGGATATTTTTCACCAAAAAAGATGGTGATATCGTACTTCTTAGCATAGAAAATGGCTAACAAAGCAATGCAGCCGACGTCTTACTTTGTGCGTGTTTTGCACGGTCGCTGCGCCTGTAGTGGTCAACTCTTTTTGGCCACCGAACTCTGAGCATTCCAATATTTTTCTTCCGCCACATTCGGCGGCATTCCATCGTTTTTCTGATGGGGTCGTATTTGGCTGTAGTAGCCAATGATGTGACTCGTGATTCCCTGTTTAGCTGCAGGGAAGGATTTGTAGCCGGTTTCCGGCACCCACTCTGTTTTGAGACTCCGGAAGAAACGCTCAGTCGGTGCGTTGTCCCAGCAGTTTCCGCGGCGGCTCAGGCTTTGCGTCATTCTGTAGCGCCACAGCAGCTGTCGGAATGCGAGGCTTGTGTACTGGCATCCCTGGTCCGAGTGGAACATGATGCCTTCCGGTTGCCCTCGTGATTCGTAGGCCATCGTTAGCGCCTTTTTAACCAGAGCGGTGTCGGGTGATAACGAAAGCGCCCAGCCAACTGGCTTCCGCGCAAACAGGTCGATAACTACCGCAAGGTACGCCCAACGGGCTCCCGTCCAGATATAGGTTATGTCCCCAGCCCAAGCGGCATTGGGTGCAGCGACGTCGAACTCTCGATCGAGATGATTCGGCACATCGATGTGCGGCTGCTCCGCCTTCTTGTACCTATGATTCGGTAACTGGGTGCTCTCCAAGCCAAGTAGCTTCATTCGCTTTGCAGCGCGATACCGGCTAAGCGGTGTGCCGCCCTGCGTTACGATCTTTGAGATGGTTCTTGCCCCGGCAGAACCGTTGCTAACCTTATGAGCAGCCTTTACCAACGCCTGTAGTCGCACCTCTTCGGGCTTTGGCTCAGACGGCCTGTCACGCCAGCTCCGATAGCTGCTCCGGTGTACGTCAAATACGTCGCACAACCGCTGAACGGCATAGCTCCCCTGCAATCGCTCGATTATTTTGAACTGTTCAGCGAGTCCGACATCAAGAGAGCTGTAGCCTTTTTTAGGATTTCTTTCTCCTCTTCGACTCGCTTGAGCTTCCGTTCTAGCTCTTGGATGCGAATCTGATCTGGAGTAATAGCTACGCCCTCCGGCACTTTGCCGTCTCGCTCTGCCCGGAGCTTCCGAATCCACGACTCCATCGTGGATTTACTGACTCCCATCGCTTCGCAAGCCTCTTTCACGGTGTAGTTCTGGTCGACTACCAATTGGGCTGCCTCGAGCCTGAACTCGGGGTCAAATCGCTTCTTTGTTGACTTGGTCATTAATTCACCTGATCTCGTTGAGCGTGATAATATCACTCAAAGTCAGGTGGCCAAATTCAGTGTGCCACTACACCCTCATATCGCGGAATACCCAACATGGGGCCTACAAGGAATCGCACTGTAGATCTTTATTCAACATGCTCGCTGTGCCATTTCGATGACTCGACGGCCGGTTATGCCATACCGGCAAACTGGCGGCGCTTGCCTTGTGCCGGCTCGCTCAGGGCTTGTCGATACGGCGCGGCGCCAGGCCCGGCTTGGCGTAGCTGAGGCGGCCGAGGCGCTCGGTGCGGTGGTAGCTGTCGAGGCCACTGACCGCGAGTGTGCCCAGCGCCTCTATGTCGATATAGCCATCTTCTGCTATTGCAGCATCGCACACCTGCAGTTCGGCAATGCGGCCGATGACCATTACAGTGCCGTTGATCTCAAGACGTGTGCGTTCCACCACCTCACAGGCAAAGCGCAGCCGGCTTTCCGCCACGTAGGGCGCCGGGCAAATCTCGCTTGGCATGGCGGTGAGCTGTACTTCGTGAAATTCCGAAATACCGCGCGGGTAGCGCGCAGAGGTCTGGTGGGCGCGCTCCCAGATATCGGCGTTGACCTGGTTGACGGTAAACCAGCCGGTGTCTGCCAGGTTGTCGAGGGTATGTCGTTCCACCGAGTCAGGACGGTTGATAAAGGCCACCAGCGGCGGGTTCGCGCCCAGATGTACCACCGAGCTGACAATAGCGAGGTTGGTGTGGCCCCCGGCATCTGCAGTGCCAATCAGATTGGCGCTCTTGAAGCCCGACAGGCTATTGATCAGGTTGACCCGGTAGTGCTGATCCAGCTGTTCCAGTTGGTCGCTGCGCCATTGCCTGATGGGCCCCAGTTCGATCGGTTCCGGGTTGCTCGTTTTCATCGGTGTCCTTAGTTCATTCGGCAGTCGTCGTTGTCACAGCGCGCCTTGCCGGTCAGCAGTCGCGCCAGGCTGTGCCGGTGGCGCGCGAATAGGCCATACATCAGTGGGCTGAGCCGGCGTATGCCGGGCCAGTTCAGCCAGCGTACCCAGTGGCCCTTGCCGACCTGCTCCCACGCCTCCACCGTGACTTTGTAGCCGCTGACGACGCGCCCGTCCGGCAGCTGCCCGTGCAGTACTGCCATGGCTGCGTCCGGGTCGACTTCGGGGTAGTCCTCGCGGAAGGAATCACTGTTAATATCCACAAAGCGTACTCGTCCCTCGGTGTTCCAGCGCCGCAGGTGTGCGATTTCTTTCATGCACAGCGGGCAGCGCCCGTCGTAGAACATGGTAAACATAAGCAGGCACTCTTGTGGTGGCTTTACCGGTGTTGGCTGGTCAGCGCTGGCTGGACTAGTACTTGTCGCGGATGCCGTCCGCCCGCACCCAGCACTGCACCCTAGCCGACTAGACTTTGCAGGCGTGGCCAGCCCGTAACTGAAACCAGGCCGCAGTTTCTATGATATCCACCCGGGCAACAGGCAACCATGAAACTATCCCTATTCTTCCTGCTGGCGCTAGCGCTGGCAAGCGCAGCGCATGTGCCGAGGAACATACGGCACTGCTGGAAGATCCCTTGGGCAAGTCCGCTTGCGAGCGCTTCAACTCCGTGCTGGAACGGCAGTAGGAGGTGTTCTCGGAAATTATCCAGAAAGGCACCCTTGAGGGTGTGAACTAACTGGCGGGAGTTTTTACATTTGTCCGAGCTGTTCAAAACCGTCAAACTGATGGAAGCTTACGATCTCACGCTCGTTGTCCTCGGTCTGGGGATACTGGCGCTGGCGGCGCTGCTCCACCGGTTCAAAAGCCTTCCATTTTCTTTTCCTATTCTTTCCCTCGCACTGGGTTATGTAGCCTTTGCGCTACCGTTGGGACTCACGCCGCCTGACCCTCGACAACACGGTTCTCTCACTGTTCACTTAACCGAGATCGGTGTGATCATCTCATTGATGGGTGTGGGGCTTAAAATCGACCGATTGCCCAACCTGCGCACCTGGAGTACGACCTGGAGGTTGCTGGGCATTTGCATGCCCCTGACGATTGCCGGGGTGGCCTGGTTGGGATGGTGGGTTGTCGGCCTGGCGCCGGCGGCGGCCGTCTTGTTGGCCGCAGCGCTTGCTCCGACTGACCCGGTGTTGGCCGCAGACGTCCAACTCGGCGAACCTGAACCGGAAGTCCCTGATGAGGCTGTTTCGGTGGTTGCTGACGATAGAACATCGCCGGAGAAGCCTTCGGTAGAGAGAGACGACGAGCTTCGGTTTACTCTCACGTCAGAGGCAGGATTGAACGATTCCCTGGCATTTCCGTTTACCTTTCTCGCCCTGCTCATGTTGACTGAGGGTCTCAATCCGGAGAACTGGTTCGCCCAGTGGTTTTTGATTGACGTTCTCTATCGCATCGCCGTCGGTGTTATAGCCGGTGCTGTGGTGGGTTGGGGTTTGTCTCACGTTCTCCTGCGGCTGTCTGTCGACTCAGAGCAGGAAAAGATGAGAACGGGCGTCGGCGCGCTGGCTGCCACGTTGCTGCTATACGGCGTCACAGAGTGCGTCGGTGGCTACGGTTTTCTCGCGGTGTTCATTGGCGGTTTGACCATCCGCAACAGGGAGCACACACAGCAAAGCCATCAGTCAATGCACACCTTCGCGGAGCAGGCAGAGCAACTGCTGATGACATGTATTCTCATCGCACTGGGCGGTGCAATCGCGGGTGGTTTGCTTGATGCCCTGACATGGCCGGCGGCGGTTCTGAGTATGCTACTCATATTCGTCGTGCGCCCCGCAGCAGGGTTTATAGGGCTGATGGGAGCGCAGAGTCTCTCTGTTTTGGGTCGAGTGATTGCCAGTTTTTATGGTATTCGTGGAATTGGCTGTCTTTTCTACCTGGCGTACGGTTTGCAAAAAGGGAACTTTGGTGAGGAGGACCTCTTGTGGGCTACATGTGCCTTCGCGGTGGTGCTGTCGATATTCGTCCATGGAGTGACGGCCTCTCCAGTAATTCGGCTCCGTGACCGGAAAAAGCGACTGGAGAGTAAAGATTTGACTGCAGAATAGTGACATACCTATTCTTTTCGTTTCTCCGTAATTCGCTTATTAATTTTGCGCGATTCTACAGGAGCCGGTCCAATGTAATTAGTATTTGTAGTGGGACTGCGGCGTTAAAGTAGAATCGCATTCAAAAGGTTGCGTAGGCCGTGATATCGATGTCCAGGTACTCTATACCTCTCACTGTTTTATGCACGTTATTGACTATCGCCGGCTGTACGGATAGTAAGACTAGAAGTGCATCGATAGTGCCCGATCTGGCAAGCCTACCGACGCTCTACGATTATCAATTGCTCGATACTTCCTACAACCCTATCTCTGAGTCGGCACTCGTGTCCTCTCTGAGCTCGGCAGATGTCGTGTTCATCGGTGAGTACCATGGTAACCATGCATCGCATCTACTGCAGACGCGATTGCTTGCGGCACTACACCGCAACAACCAGCGCGATGGCAGGGCCACCATCCTGAGTATGGAGATGTTCGATCGGGCGCAGCAGGCTATCCTGGATGACTATCTGGCGGGGAACATCGGTGAGCGCTATCTGATCAACAAGGCTCCGGCTTGGAAAAATTATCAGGGTAGTTACCGACCATTGGTGGAGTATGCCCGGCAACATTCGATTCCCGTATTAGCGGCCAATGCATCTGCTGATATCGTGCGTTGTATCGGCAGGCAAGGGGAAGCTTACATTGCAGTGCTGGATATACAAGAGAAGCGTCTGATTGCCGCACAGCCATTCGCTGAGATCATCGGCTATGAAGAGAAATTTTTTGCCGCGATGAGCGGTGCCAATGGCAAGCCAGCCGAGAGGATGCACAACACGTACTTGGCCCAGATTACTCGCGACAACACCATGGCAGAATCAATTGCCAGGGCATTGGGTAGTACTCCCGGCGGTCAAGTCGTGCATATCAATGGCAGCTTTCACAGTGACGGCCATCTGGGCACGGTCGCTGCGCTAAAGCGTTTGCGACCTGAGCTTGCGATCAAGGTCTTTACCCCTGTACGTATCGACGTTTTCAACGGCGAAAAAAGCAAGTCCGCGAGTGAGCAGGCAGACGATTTCGTTTATCTGGTTAATCCGCAGCCAGAAGAGTTTGTAGATCGTGAGTATAGGAAGCAAGTCCTTGCGGAACGGTTTGCAGAGGCTGGCGCGAAGGCAAAACGGTGCAGAGCAGTGGAGCCCTGAGAGCTCCGGTACGCCGCATTCTGGCGCGCGCCGGTGTGAGTTTCAAATACACCGAAACCGGCCCGGTGGGCTTGCTGCTCCTGTCGGCGGGTGAGTTCCGGTTAGGTGCTCAGGTACTTTTGCCGCAACCGGCGACTGAGCCCGTCTACCGCAAACACCAGTAGCAGCATCGCCAGAATGACCGTTGCTGCCTGTGCCTGTTGAAACAGGCTCAGGTGGACATACAACATTTGCCCCAGCCCCCCGGCGCCGACAAACCCGAGTACCGCCGATATCCGAATGTTGTGTTCCCAGCGGTACAGCGCATATGCCTGCCACTGCGGCCAGAGCAGGGGGAGTGTGCCGTAAAAAAACGCGATGGTCGGCGAAGCACCCGCGTAGCGTACGGCGTTGGCCGCGGTCTTCGGTGTGTTCTCCTGCGCTTCGCTAAACAGCCGTCCCAGTACCCCGGTGGTGTGCAGGGCGATGGCCAGTGTGCCGGCGTTGGGCCCGAGCCCTGCAGCAAGCACCATCAGTGCTGCCCACACCAGTTCCGGGATCGCGCGCAGTGCGTTCAGGATGCCACGGGTAAACATTTTCAACGGCCGGCCAAATTGCCCGGCTGCCGGCAGGGCGAGGCAAGCGCCCGCGAGGGCGGCCAGCAGCGTGCCTATGGCGGACATGGCGATGGTTTCCAGCGCGGCATTGCCCACCGCTTGTACATGTGGCGGCGAGATGTCCGGCCGCAGGAACTCTGCAAAATATTCGCGCATGCCATGCAGGCTTGCAGGCTCTAGCAGTCCGGAAAAATCGATGGCGAGGAAGCGAAACGCCGCGACAACAGCGCCGAGGATGAGCAGCAGCAGTAGAAAATTGCCTGGACGGAAAGGGTATTTCACACGCCTCATAGCAGACGGGCCCGCAGCAGGTGACTGATCTGGTCCGCCAGCAATACCAGTAGTAAAAAGACCAGGAGTATGGCGACCACTTCGTTGCCGGCAAACATTCTCAGTGAAAGCTCCAGCTGTTGCCCCAGCCCGCCGGCACCGACAAAGCCCATGACCACCGAGGCCCGCAAAGCGCACTCCCAGCGGTAGATCGTATAGGAAAGCATTTCACCAGCAGCGTTGGGCAGAATTCCGTACAGGAATGCGGTCAGTCGCGAAGCGCCGGCACTAATCAGTGCCTCCGCCGGCCGCCGGTCCACGGATTCAAAAATTTCGCTAAAGACCTTGCCGAGCATACCTGTATAGGTAATCGCGATTGCGAGCACGCCGGCGCTGGGCCCGAGGCCCAGGGCGCGCACAAACAACAGTGCCCAGACGATTTCAGGCACGCTGCGTAGCAGAACCAACAGCGCGCTTAGGGGAAGGCGAAAGTACCGGCCCAGCAATGAGGGGCGGCCCTGGCGATAGACGGCCGAGCGCGACAGGGCTCGGGTGGCCAGCAGGGCGGCGGCGATCGATGGTGGGAGTGCCAGAGCGATGCCGGCCACGGCAATGGCAAGGGTCTCCAGCGTCGATTGCCACAGGAGCAGGAGGAAATCTTGATTGGTTGCCGGTGGCCAGGCGTCGCCCATCAAGGCGGCCATGGCCTGGGTACTGTTGCGGTCAAACAGAACCGCCGGATTGAACTCGCTGAAATGCAGGCCAGGCCAGGCTAGTAACAAGACGGCCGTGCTCAGCAGCAGACGCGATGCGAGCGCGGGGTCCCGCTGTTCCCAACCCGCGATACCGGACACTGTTAGCATCGCGGCGGCGCCAGCGGCCGGGGTTGCGGCCGGTGGATGTCGCGGTCGCTGGACGCGGTGGGGAGCTGCTGGTTGGCGTAGAGCCGATCCAGTTCACTCTGTTGGACCTTTGCCGCAGGTTTGTCGAAAAGCACCTCGCCTTCGCGCAGTCCGATTACCCGCGGGAAATGCCGCAATGCCAGTTCCAGGTTGTGCAGGCTGACCACCAGGGTGGCATTGCGTTGTTGCGCTTCCCGCCTGAGCAGGAAAAGCGTGTGGTCGGCCAGTACCGGGTCCATCGCGGACACGGGTTCGTCGGCGAGGAGGATTTCCGGTCGCTGATACAGGGCGCGGGTGATGGCCACGCGCTGCAGCTGGCCGCCGGACAGTTGATCGCAGCGCTCGAATATCTTGTCGGCCAGGTCGAGTTTGGCGAGGGCGATCCGGATATTAGGAATATCCAGCGGGTAGACGAGGTTCACCAGGCTCTTCCATCGCGACCACTGGCCGGCACGGCCTGCGGCGACGGCGGTCACCACACGCTGTCTCGGCGGTAATGGGGGCGACTGCTGGATCAGACCGATGCGGGCGCGCAACTTTTGTCGTGCACCACTGCCAACTGACCAGGGGGAGGTGTTCAGAATCCTGAGCTCGCCACTGTTGGGGCGTTGCGCGGTTGCCAGCAGGCGCAACAGGGTGGTTTTGCCAGCGCCAGAGGGACCGATAATCGCCAATTGCTCGCCCGCACCAACGGAGACGGTGATATTCCGCAAGACCTCCGTCGGCAGCGCTGTGTTGACGTGCCCGAATGACACGCCCACACCGCGCAACGCAATGCTCACCTCAGCAGCCCCACGGAGCGCGCGGCAGCTTCAATGGACTGATAGTTTTCCGGGGCTGTTTCCACAAAGCGCTCGGCAGCCTGTAACTCGAGAATGGCTTTATGCTCAGGAATGGCGGGGTCGAGAGCGAGAAACGCCGCCTTAATTTGCGCTGTGAGCGCGGAGGGCAGATTGCCGCGCACCGTCCAGTTGTAATCAAAGTAGGGCGGGGTGGTGGCCAGCACGCGGACCTTGTCTGTATCCACTTTGCCGTTGGCCACCAGCTTGTCCCACACCGATGCGTTCAGCACGCCGGCATCGGCCTTGCCCGCCTGTACCCAGGCCGCGGTGGCATCGTGGGCGCCGGAGTAGGCGACCCGACTGAAAAAGTCTTCCGGCTTTATCGCGTCTTTGGCCATGAAGTAGCGCGGCATCAGGCTACCGGAGGTGGAGGAAATAGAGCCGAATACGAAGCTTTTGCCTTTCAGATCCTGCAAAGTTTTTACCGCAGGGTCGGCGGTGATGAACTTGCTGGTGAAGTGTCGATCCTGTTCACGCTGCACCAGTGGGATGGCATTGCCAGTTTTGATACGGGCCTGCACAAAAGTGAAGCCACCCAGCCAGGCGAGATCCACGCGCTCCGCCGCCAGGCTTTCCACCACGGCGGCATAGTCCGTCACCGGGATAAATTTCACTGGCATTCCCAGTTGCTGTTCCAGGTAATTGCCGAGGGGCTTGAACTTGCGCAGCAACTCGGTGGGGGCCTCATCGGGAATTGCGGAGACCCGCAGCACAGTCGGAGTGAGATTGCTCTGGCCTGTTTCACCGGCGGCAGGGTTGCCAAGCAGCAAGGTGGCGGGTAGCAGCAAAAGCGCACACAGCGCCTTTGCCCGTTGCAGTGGGGCACGTTTTGACATGCGAGTTCTCCAGTTCAATAGTGGAAAAAACGATTTATGGAACTTTGTTGTTAACGTTTTTGGCTTACACGTTCACGCGTGAGCACGGAGATATTCGACTACCTCCCGCTGATTACCGCGGAACACAATACGTGCGGCCTTCTTTTCTGCCTGATACACGTACATGGGGTCATAGTAATCTCGCAACAGTGCGGTTATCCAGTCGCGGTGGCGATCCACAGTGCCATCCGCAAGCTGTCGCTGCAGGGCTTGCTGCATGATGTCATCCAGCTCCTGGTAGCGCTGGCCACCGAGGCGCTTGATGATGTTGGCCAGGTTCTGCCGCAGCGCCTGGGCGAAAGCCGCCGGACCTTCCTCGGTGCCGTGCAGGGCGACAAATTCCTCACACAGGTCGACCACGTAATCTTTCAGGATGCGCTCGACGCGCCCCTCGAGGCTGTCTTCCAGCCACACCAGGGGATAGTCGCACATACCCTGGTGCAGCGACAGCGGCACGGAGCAGCGCCCGATCAGGCGGCTCTCATCTTCCAGCACGAACCGGGTTTGGCCGCTGGCGCGACGCTTGAGGAAGTCCACCGCCAATGCATTTTCAAACCCGATCTGCGGAGGCTGTGCGGTTGCGCGTTTGCCAAAGCTGGAGCCGCGATGGTTGGCGTGCTCCTCGAGATCCACCGCGTTGTCCAGCTGCATCAATACTTCGGTTTTACCGGTGCCGGTCATGCCGCCGACCAGGGTAAAACGGCATTCGCGCACCGCGCTTTCAATTTCCTCGATCAAAAAGCTGCGCATGGCCTTGTAGCCGCCGGTAATCCGCGGATAGGCAATACCGGCTTCTGCCAGCCACTGCTGACTGATCTGCGAGCGCAGGCCGCCGCGAAAACAGAACAGGTAGCCGTTCGGATGGGCGCGGGCGAACTCCGCCCAGGCATTGATCCTGGCTGCCTTGGTTTTACCGCTGACCAGCTGATGCCCGAGGGCAATGGCCGCCTGCTGGCCATGCTGCTTGTAGCAGGTGCCCACTTTCTGCCGCTCGATGTCGGTCATCAGCGGCAAGTTGACCGCATTGGGAAAAGAACCCTTGTTGAACTCCGCCGGAGCCCGGGTGTCGATCATCGGTGTATCGTGCAGGAAAATTTCGCGGAACTCCGCGCAATCGGGACGTGGAGTTTTTTCACTACTCATTGCACGAGTACCGCTAATCCGTGGTCGGCATCTTCCTGGGCGACCAGTTCACCGATGGGCGCAAGCGCTAGATCCAGCTTCTGCGCAGTAGCTAGGAACTCTGCCTCGCCCTCCGGGGTGACCGCAATTAGCAGCCCGCCACTGGTCTGGGGGTCGCACAGCAGCTGGTGCTGGCTTTCCGCACTCAGGCGGACCCGCTCACCATAGCTTTCGAAGTTGCGCCCGGTACCGCCGGGAATACAGCCCTTTTCGAGATAGTATTCAACACCGTCGATGCGCGGCACGGCGTTGAAATTCAGTTTTGCACAGAGGTCACTGCCGTCTGCCATCTCTACCAGATGGCCCAGCAGGCCAAAGCCGGTGACGTCTGTCATCGCCCTCACGCCGGGCAGGCGAGCAAACTGGCTGCCGGGGCGATTGAGGGTGCACATCAGGTCCCTCGCTACGCCCACGTCTTGTTCGCGCAGTTCGCCCTGCTTTTCTGCGGTGGTAAGTACGCCGATGCCCAGTGGCTTGGTCAGATACAGTTTGCAGCCTGCGGTCGCGGTATCATTGCGCTTCAGATGCTGTTTCTGCACCACGCCGGTTACCGCGAGACCGAAAATCGGCTCGGGCGCGTCGATGGAATGCCCTCCCGCCAGAGGAATGCCCGCGTCCGCGCAAACGGCGCGGCCACCGCGGATCACTTCCCGAGCCACTTCAGGCGCCAACAGGTTTACTGGCCAGCCCAGAATGGCGATCGCCATCAGCGGGTCGGCACCCATGGCATAGATATCACTAATGGCGTTGGTGGCGGCGATACGGCCGAAATCGTAGGGATCGTCGACGATCGGCATAAAGAAGTCGGTGGTGGACACCACGCCGCGTTCTTCATCCAGCGCATACACCGCGGCATCATCGCGCGAAGCATTGCCTACCCACAGCTTGGGGTCCGCTAGCGGGTTGCCGCTGTCGGCGAGGATCCGGTCGAGCACCGCTGGTGAAATCTTGCAGCCACAGCCCGCGCCATGGCTGTACTGGGTGAGGCGCACCGGCGACGGTGCCAAGGTGTCAGCAGGGGAGCCGGCTCTGGTTTCTGGCGTGGATTCGGTCATGAATGCTCCGGGGGTTAGTTGCGGTGATTTTATCAGCCGTTGGCGCGTGGAACTATGCACCGCTGACAATTGTGCGCCTGCTTGCAACCACTGGAGCAATCCATTTGAATGGTTGGCGAGTATAAAACCAATACCAGCTGAGCTACTTGGCCGTCGGTCGGCTCCCGGGTGAGTTGCCAAGTGTGCTGCTAAATTTGCCGTTACGTATGTTGATACGTCTTAATCCAGCGATTCATTGCTTCAGGGTGGGGTGCCATTTGTTGTTCTCGTTTTTAAATCGCGCTGTTTTGCCGTTTTTGGTGCGCCTGGTGTTACTCGCTGCGGCGGTCTGGAGTGGAGTGGCCGTTGCCCAGGACACCGCCAGTGGCGATCACGTCAAGGTGCGCTGGCTGGCACCGGATACCTTTGGTCCCGGCGAGGAAACGATCGGTTTCTATTTTGAGGTAGACCCTGGCTGGCACGTGTACTGGCGCAATGCGGGGGATTCCGGTGCGGCGCCGCGTTTCGATTTTGCCGGTGCCAGTGGCGAGCTGGGCGATATCCAGTGGCCATCTCCGGTGCGCTTGCCCATCGAGCACCTGACCAATCTGGGCTATGAGGGCGACGTCGCTTATCTGTTTTCCGCCACGCCCAAGGCGTCACGCATGGAAATTGTGGTGAATCTGGAGTGGCTGGTGTGCAAGGTGGACTGTATTCCCGGCTACGGCAACATGACGCTGTCGCGGCCAGTGGCGGATGCCGCGCAATGGCAGCCGGTGGAAAAGGCGCTGCGGGACCGCTTTGCGGCCCAGGTCCCCGTACCCGCGACCCGCGACAACTTCCCCTGGATTGTGAGTAATGTTGCCGCCGCCACGGACGGCGACTCACTGCAGCTGGTACTGGAGGCGGGCGCGGCAGAGGGCGCCGCAGCGCCGGCAGTGTTCCCGCTGGATGGGGGGCTACTAACCGCCAAAGCACCGCAAGTAGAAGAGTCTGGCGATACCCTTCGGTATACCTTCCAGCGGGTGCCGGGCGCAGTCCTGACACCGACAACCGGGTTTGTTGTCAGTGACGGCGAGGGCGCCTGGCAACTGGATGATATTGAGATCCAGGCTGCGGCGACCAGCGCGCCCACCGCCAACCCCACACCCGCAGACAGTGGCCAGCCTCTGTGGCTGCTGGTGCTAGCCGCCATTGCTGGTGGTGCCATTCTGAATCTGATGCCCTGTGTGTTCCCGGTGCTGTCGATCAAGCTATTCGGGCTAGTGGGCCCAGAAGGCGAGGCTGCAGGACGTCTCAAGGAAGGGTTGCGCTACGCTGCCGGTGTGTTGGTGACTTTCGCCGCGCTCGGTGCACTGTTGTTGGTATTGCGTGCCGGAGGTGCGGCCATTGGCTGGGGCTTCCAGCTGCAGTCGGCGCCGGTGGTGCTGGGGCTGATCCTGTTGTTCTGGGTGATGGCGCTGTCGTTCAGCGGCCTGTATGAGTTCGGCCATCATTTGATGAATCTCGCCGGCAACAGTCGTGGTGGCTCTTTCGTCACCGGTGTCCTTGCGGTATTTGTCGCCGCGCCCTGTACCGGTCCGTTTATGGGCGCGGCACTGGGAGCAGCAACGCTATTGCCGGCCTATGGAGCCATGGCTATTTTCCTCGGGTTGGGGATCGGCTTGGCACTGCCGTTTGTGTTGCTGTGTGCCTTCCCTGCATTGCTCAACCGGCTGCCCGCACCGGGCCCTTGGATGGAAACGCTGCGACAGTTTCTCGCGTTCCCGCTGTACGCAACCGTTATCTGGTTGCTATGGGTGTTGGGCCGCCTCCTGGGCGACAGCGGCTGGCTGATCGGCACCCTGCTGATGCTGGTGGTGGTATTTGCCTTCTGGCTCGGGCGCCACCAGTTCCGCGGCAGTCGCTGGATTGCCTGGGGGCTGGTTGCGGCTGCACTGTTGATGAGTTTTGGCGCGGCCAACTCGCTGCAGCAGAGCGGTCGTGAATCGGGTTCTGTCCCAGTGGCGTCGGAGCAGAGCTGGCAGCCCTACAACCGCAACGCCATCAACCAGGCACTGGCACGCAAGCAACCGGTGTTTATCGACTACACTGCCGCCTGGTGTATCACCTGTCAGGTGAACAAAAAATTGGTGCTGGATACCGAGGAAGTCGAGGCGCTGTTCCGGGCGAACGACGTGTATCTAGTGCGCGCAGACTGGACCGACCAGAACCCGGATATCACCCGTGCACTTGGGGAGCTGGGACGCAACTCGGTACCGGTCTATGTCTGGTACGCAGCGGGCGAAAGCGAGCCGATATTGTTACCACAGATTTTGCAAGTGGATATGATCGAAGCACTGTTCGACGACGAATAATCGTTTGTTCCATCAATTTGTCCAACCAAAGAGGATACGTAATCGTGACTACACAGGGTATGAGTGGTAAACGTTCTTTCCGTAGTTTCCTGGGCGGTATTGCCATGTTCGCATTGCCGGCACTGGCAATGTCGGCCGCGGTGCCGGGTGAAAAAGCACCGGATTTCAGTGAAGTGGATGCGGCGGGCGAAACTCGCAGCCTGAAGGATTATGCGGGGCAGTGGCTGGTGCTGGAGTGGTTTAACAAGGACTGCCCCTATGTGAAAAAACACTATGGCAGCGGAAATATGCAGGCGCTGCAGAAGAAGTATGCCGAGCAGGATATCAACTGGCTGACGGTCATATCTTCTGCAAAGGGCAAGCAGGGTTATCTGGAACCATCGCAGGCGCTGGAGGTGGCAAAAAGCCACAACCTGAGTGCCAGCGCTCCATTCCTGCTGGATGCCGATGGCAGTATGGGCCGTGCCTACGGCGCCAAGACAACGCCGCACATGTTTATTATCAACCCACAGGGTGAAGTGGTTTATGCCGGTGCGATTGATGACAACGATTCCGCCAACCCCGCGGTGATTCCGAAATCTGCCAACTATGTGGCGGCTGCACTGGACGCGTCGCTAGCTGGGGAGGCGATTAAAACGGCTTCTTCACGCGCTTATGGGTGCAGCGTGAAATACTGATCGTCCTGCTGGATGTAAAAAGGGCTCCACTTGCGGAGCCCTTTTTCGTTTTGCAGAAGCTACGGATTATAGCTCACGCAGGGTTTCGTGCATGGCACGGGTCAGCTGCGTCAGCTCCTCGGGCTGAATGATGTAGGGCGGCATGGTGTACACCAGTTTGCCGAAGGGGCGTAACCAAACGCCCTGTTCAATTAGGCTTTCCTGCAGGGTGCGGTTGTCCACTGGCTGCTTCATTTCCACTACACCGATGGCGCCGAGTACGCGCACATCGGCCACACCGGGGGCGTCGTTCAGTGGTGCCAACTCTTCCTGCAATTGTGTTTCGATTGCGCTGACCTGCTTGTGCCAGTTTTGCTGCAGCAGCAGTTCGATACTGGCATTGGCGACCGCGCAGGCCATGGGGTTCCCCATAAATGTGGGCCCGTGCATGAAGACGCCCGCTTCTCCGCTGCAGATTCCATCGGCGACTTTATCGGTACACAGGGTGGCGGCCAGGGTCATGGTGCCGCCGGTCAGTGCCTTGCCGAGGGTGAGAATGTCTGGCGATATTCCGGCGTGTTCGCAGGCAAACATTTTTCCGCTGCGGCCAAATCCGGTGGCGATTTCGTCGGCGATCAGCAGCAGGTCGTACTGGTCGCAGAGGGCCCGCACACGCTTGAGATACTCGGCAGAATAAAAACGCATGCCGCCGGCACCCTGCACGATCGGCTCGAGGATGACTGCGGCGAGATGTGCGTGGTTTTGTTCGATCAGTCGTGCAAGCTCAGCGGTGTGCTGTTCGTCGCAGGGCTCACCGAATTTGGGTTCGGGCGCCGGGGCGAACAGGTGCTGGGTGAGCTGGCTGGAGAACAGGTGGTGCATGCCGGTGACCGGGTCACAGGTGGCCATGGCGCCGAAGGTGTCGCCGTGGTAGCCGTTGCGCAGGGCCAGCAGTTTGTTTTTCTCGGGTTTGCCCTGGGAGTGCCAGTACTGCAGGGCCATTTTGATGGCGACTTCGACGGAGACGGAGCCGGAGTCGGCGAGGAAGACTTTCTGCAGCGGTTCCGGCGTGAGGGCGACGAGCTTTTTACAAAGTTCGATGGCGGGCTCGTGGGTGAGGCCGCCGAACATGACGTGGCTCATTTTTTCCATCTGTGCCCGCATGGCGGCGTTCAGCTCGGGGACGTTGTAGCCGTGCAGGGTGCTCCACCAGGAACTCATGCCGTCGATCAGCCCGCGGCCGTCCTCCAGATAAATCCTGACCCCTTCCGCTCTGGTGATGGGATAAACCGGTGGAGGATTAATCAGGGAAGAGTAGGGATGCCAGATGTGGTTTTTGTCGAACTCTAAATCGATCATTTGGGTAGGTACTTCGGTCTTCGTGTAATGGCGGCCAGGCACCGGGTGTTCATTTTCAGAACCGGGCTAGGCGCCCCCCTGCGAATACGTCCATGTACGCTGCGTCAGCGACGTCCCTGTCGCTGACGCTTCTGAAAATGAACCCCCGGCACCCGGCCTTCGCATTTGAGATTTGTACTGCGTCAGCCTTTGGTCATTTCTGCAATATGTGCTCTGGAATTAAGCCAACTCTCTTAACACTTTCAGCGGCGGCTGGCTCACTGCACTGCGGCAGGCGAGAGTGCCAGCGGTACCAACCAGTAGCGCACCAACCGCAGGGCCAAGAATCCACAGCCCCGGGTGGAAGTTAAACGGCAGCTCAAACACCCGCTGCGAAAGCACCGCCAGCGTTGCCTCGGTGCCAAATGCCGCAAGTAAGCCGGCGGCAATGCCAAGTAATCCGAATTCGATCATCAGGCTGCGCACCAGCAGTTGCCGGCGGCCGCCCAGTGTGCGGATGACGGCGGCCTCCTGCAAGCGTTCGGCGATACTGGCGCGGACGCCGGCGATCAGTACCAGAACCCCGGCAATGAGCATGAGGGCGAGTACGGACTCGATGGCGATGGCAACCTGGCCGATGGTTTCACGGATGTTGTCGAGGATTTTGTCCAGTTCGATGATGCTGACACTGGGGAAGTTTTTCACCAGCTCGTTGACGAACAGTTTGTCTTCCGGCGGCAGGTAGAAACTCTGGATGTAGGTGGCCGGGAAGTTTTCCAGGCTGCCGGGGGCGAACAGCATGAAGAAGTTGGGGCGCATGCTGTTCCAGTCGAGGGTGCGCAGGCTGGTGATGGTGGATTCGGTTTCCAGCCCGCCAATGGAGAATCGCAGCACGTCGCCGAGGCTGAGGCCGAGGCGTGCGGCGACTTCGACTTCTACCGAGACACCCTCGGTGAGGTCGTCGCTCCACCATTCGCCGGCGACGATCTCGTTGTCGGCGGGGAGGGTGTTGGTCCAGCTGAGGTTGAGTTCGCGGCGGATAGCGCCGTCTTTGTTGTCACGCTCGGTCACCGGGGTGCCGTTTACGGCGATGAGGCGGCCGCGCACCATGGGGTAGAACTCGGTGCCCTCCAGGTTTTTGTCAGCGACGCGCTGCTTCACACCGTCCAGCTCGTAGGGCGCAATGTTGACCAGGAAGTGGTTGGGCGCGTTTTCCGGCAGCTGCATTTTCCACTCGTCGATTAGCGCGGTGCGCGCGTAGAACATGGCGAGCATGGCGAGCAGGCCGGTGCCGAAGGCGGCAATCAGCAGGGTGTTGAAGCCGGCGCGGCGTTGCAGGCTGCCCAGCGCAATACGCCAGCTGCCGCCGAGGGCGGCGAGTCTGCCGCGTACCAGCAAACGGTTGACCACGGCGCTGCCACCCACCAGCAGGCCGAGACCGGCGAGCAGGGCGAGGGTGGTGGCGAGGCTGCCGGAGAGCCACCAGATCAGTAGCAGCATGGACAGTGGGCCGGGAATCAGGCCGAACCACTCGCGTTTGTCCGGGTTGCTCCAGTCCTGGCGCAGGGTCTGCATGGGATCGGTCTGCGCCAGGCGGAACAGCGGCGGCAGGGCGAAGCCGATGACGCAGGCGAGGCCGGTGGCGATGCCCACCAGCAGCGGTTGCCAGCTGCTGGGTGGCGGGGTGACGGGGAAGAAGCCGGCGAGCAGGTTGACCGCCTGGGATTGCACGAAGGAGCCAATGGCGAGGCCGAGTGCGGTGGCGATGACGGCGAGCGCGCTCATCTGGCCGAGATAGATACCGAGAATTTTGTGCTTGCCGGCACCGAGGCTTTTCATGACCGCCACGTAGTTGGCGTGGCGCAGGCTATAGCGGCGCGCGGCGAGGCCGACGGCGACACTGGCGAGCAGCACCGCGAGGCTGGCAGCCAGGTAGAGGAAGCTCTCGGCGCGATCAAGCGTCTTGGCAACCCGCGGCTGACCTTCCTTGAGGTCGGTGATGTGTTCGTGCAGGGTCAGTTTTGGCCGCAGCCATTTCAGGTAGTTTTCCAGCGCGGCGTCGTCGCCGGCCAGCAGGTAGCGGTAATTCACGCGGCTGCCGGGCTGCAGGATGTTAGTGGCGGCGAGGTCACTGGTGTGCATCATCACCCGCGCCCCCATCGAGAACAGGTTGGCGCCGCGATCCGGTTCGTGGTCGATGATGCCATCGATGGTGAAACTGCCATCGCCGAGCTGTAGCTGGTCGCCGATTTCTAATTGCATCAGGGGGAGCAGGCGCGCTTCCAACCACACGTTGCCGGGGCGCGGCCCCTGCTGCACGACGTTTGATTGGCCCTCAGCCTGTGCGCGCATTTCCAGATGGCCTACCAGTGGGTAGCCGTCACTCACTGCCTTTACCGAGGCGAACTGGAATTCATCGCCCGCAGACAGCATGGAGGCAAAGGTGACGGTTTTGGCTCTTTCCAGCCCGAGTTCATCGGCCTTGTCGAGCCATGCCTGGGGGACTTCCTTGCTGCTTCTCAGCACCCGCTCCGCGGCGAGGAAGCTCTGCGACTGGATGTGCATGGCGCGGGTCAGGCGGTCGGAGAAGTGTGCGATGGCGGTGACGCAGCTGACGGCGAGGATCAGCGCGCTGGCGATCAGTGCCAGTTCACCCCCGCGCCAGTCACGGCTGAGTAGTCGAAGTGGCAGCATCAGGCAGACACCTCCGCCTGGTCGCCCAGGTACGAGTCGGGAATGTCGGCGGTGGTGATTTCACCGGCGGTCATCCGCAGGTGGGCGCCACAGCGTTCGGCGAGGCGCTGCTCGTGGGTGACCAGCACCAGGGTGGTGCCGTTTTCGGCATTGAGGTCGAATAGCAGATCGATGACTTTTTCGCCGTTGTGGGCGTCGAGGCTGCCGGTGGGTTCGTCGGCGAACAGAATGCCGTTGTTCGCGGTCGAAGTGGTACCCGCGGTGTCGCGTTCGCCGGCGGCAATGCTGCAGAAGGCGCGGGCAATGGCCACCCGCTGCTGCTCGCCGCCCGACAACTGTCGCGGATAGTGGTGCAGGCGGTGGCCCAGGCCCACCCGCTCGAGGAACTCCTCGGCGCGTTTGCCGGCGTTGCGCTCACCGCGCAACTCACTGGGCAGCATGACGTTTTCCCGCGCGGTGAGGCCCGGCAGTAACTGGAAGGTCTGGAATACGAAGCCCACGCAGCGTGCGCGCAGGGCGGCGCGCTGCTCTTCGTCCATGGCGGTGATTTCTTCGCCAGCGAGCCAGATTTTGCCTTCTGTGGGGCGGTCGAGCCCTGCCAGCAGGCCCAGCAGGGTGGATTTACCGGAGCCTGACGCGCCGGTGATGGCGAGACTCTGGCCGGCGGGGAGCTGCAGGGAGATGTCGTTCAGCAGGGTCAGCGGGCCTTCGCTGGTGCTGACGCGGTGGTGGAGATTTTCGGCTTTGAGCATCACTGACATGGCAAGTCCCTGAAATTTCTGCAAAATGCGCTTTAGATTAGTTGTGGAGAGTATGACATGGCGGCGATTTTTTTCCGGTATCTTGGCTCCGGTTTTATCTCGCGTGGCCTGCTGTTGATCGCGTTGTTTTACGTCGCGGGGGCCAAAGCGGATGAACGGGACACGCTGCTGGTGCTGGGAGACAGTATTAGCGCGGCCTACGGGATCGATGAGCGCGAGGGGTGGGTGCAGTTGTTGCGCGACCGCCTGGCGGAGCAGGGGATGCCGGTAAAGGTGGTGAATGCGAGTATCAGTGGAGAGACCACGGCCGGTGGGCTGGCGCGTTTGCCGCGGCTGCTGAGCGAGCATTCGCCGGCGTGGCTGGTGGTGGAGCTGGGCGGCAATGATGGGCTGCGGGGTTACCCGCCGCGGGCGCTGCAGCAGAATCTGGTGCAGATGGTGCAGCTGGCGCGGGCGCAGGGTACGGAGGTGCTGTTGCTGGGGATGCAGATGCCGCCCAATTATGGCAAGGCGTACACCCGGGCGTTTGCGGCGGTGTTTCCGAAGGTGGCGGAGGCGGAGCAGGTGCCGCTGGTGCCGTTCTTCCTGGAGACGGTGGCGCTGGAGGAGGGTGCGATGCAGACCGATGGTATTCACCCGACGGCGAAGGCACAGCCGGCGCTGCTGGAGCATGTGTGGCCTTGCCTGGAAATCATATTGAAAGGCAATGAGGACGTGCGGTCCGATAGCCTGTGCACTTCTTGATCGGAAAGCGTACAATCGCGCCCTGATTTTTGCTGGCCCCGGTGCGACGGCGTAGTGGGTATGACTGCGTAGATAGGCTAGCCAGGGTTAGGGCGGTGGCGGCGCTGCTGCCGGGCAAGCCTGTGCGGGACACGCTACGAGTTCATCCATGAACGCTCGGCTGTGGCCGTCCATGGCCACAGACGGTCCCGCACAGGCTTGCCCGGCATCAGCGCCTTCGCATCGAAATATTTTCTTCGTAGCCCATTCTCGCGCTCTTCAGGTGTGCGAGCGGGATAGAGTTTGAGATTTACCCCATGTCTGATCTGGAAAACCGCCGCGAGCGGCTGGAATTCAACAAGCTGCAAAAGCGCCTGCGTCGCAATGTGGGCAAGGCCATCGCTGACTTCAATATGATTGAAGAGGGCGACAAGGTGATGGTGTGCCTGTCCGGTGGTAAGGATTCCTACGCGATGCTGGAAATCCTGATGAACCTGCAGAAGACGGCGCCGGTGCACTTTGAGCTGGTGGCGGTGAATATGGATCAGAAACAGCCGGGATTCCCCGAGCACATCCTGCCGGAATACCTGCAGTCGATCGGGGTGCCTTACCACATCGTGAACAAGGACACGTACAGTGTGGTGAAAGAGGTGGTGCCGGAGGGCAAGACAACTTGTGGCCTCTGTTCGAGGCTGCGGCGGGGTACGCTGTACGGTTTTGCCGAAGAGATTGGCGCAACCAAGGTGGCGCTGGGGCATCACAAGGATGACATCGTCGAGACGCTGTTTTTGAATATGTTTTACGGTGGCCGGCTGAAGGCCATGCCGCCGAAACTGCGTGCGGATGACGGGCGCAATATTGTGATTCGTCCGCTGGCTTATTGCCGCGAGTCCGACCTGATTGATTTTGCCGAGTACAAAAATTTTCCGATTATTCCGTGCAACCTGTGCGGTAGTCAGGAGAATTTGCAGCGGCAGGCGATCAAGGGAATGCTGGCGGAGTGGGAGCGCAAGTTCCCGGGGCGCAGCGATAATATTTTCGCGGCGTTGACGCGGGTGTCACCGTCACAGCTGGCGGATCGGGATCTGTACGATTTCGAGAGCCTGGGGCTGGACCGTTCTAAGCCCGCGCCCGAGTTGAACGGACGTGCGCTCGAGCAGTCGGTGGATTCTTGGATTCCCGATGACGCCCGGGAGGATCTGGTTGAGCCGGCACCGCCGATGTATATCGAGGCGCGCAATCTTTAGTGGGTGAGAGTTCACCTTCCTCGATCAATAGCGTATCGTGCTTTGCAGCCGTGGCATTTGCCGCGGCTGTTTTGGTTGTTGGTGTGCTGTTTCTTTCGCTAATCAGTTTGCTGTAACTGTCGACGAAGTCCCGCAGGCTGGCACTGGGGCCGTGGTGAAAATGTTTTTTCCATAGCTTTGCCATTTTCGGCAGATTGTCGCTCTCCACTTTTTCGACACCGGCCGCGCGATAAATCAGCCAGGCGATGGCGGTGGCGTAGCGCAGGTTGGTGGCGAGCTCGACGTGGGGGTGCTGGAGGAAATCCCGCTGGCTGGCGAGGCCGCGCACTTTGGAGGCGAGCGCCGGGAAGTTGATCAGGTATTTATCCCAGATCTGTCGATGCGTGGCGGGGAGTATCTGGAAGATACCCATGCCGCGGCGGCCGCCCAGTTTAAGGTGGAACCCGAGCTCGGACTCCTGTGCGGCGGTGCCCAGCAGCAGGGATTCCATCCCCGGTGACCAGGCGCGCAGCTGTTTCAATGTGGGACGGACCACGAGCAGGCGCAGCTCGTCTAAACAAATACCCATAGTGCTTTCGCGATTCCCTGACAGCAACTTGACTGCATTTGGTGAAATAGCCGCTCCGTGGCCATCTCAACGGATTGTTTTCACGCAACTTACCCCCTTGGTTTAGTTTGTGGATTGAGCAAACGCCAGCAAATGGGTAGATTTACGCGCAATAAAGACCAATAACGACGGATTGAGCCTATCCTTCGGCGAAGTGGGGCTTGATCTGCCAATTCTGACGGGGAATCCCATATGTCCGGACAGTGGCTTGTCGCCTTAACGTTCATCGCCTATCTGGCCTTCATTCTCGCGATCGGTGTCTACGCCTACCAGCGCACCAAAAACGCCAGTGATTACTTCCTCGGCGGCCGTTCGCTGCCGCCGGCGGTCGCCGCGCTTAGTGCGGGCGCCTCGGACATGAGTGGCTGGTTGCTGCTCGGTCTACCGGGGGCCGCCTATGCCAGTGGCCTGTCTTCCGGGTGGATTGCTATTGGTCTGTTTAGCGGTATTGTGCTGAGCTGGACCACCATGGCACGGCGCTTGCGGATTTACAGCTATGCGCTGGATGACTCCCTCACGGTGCCGGCCTACCTGCATCGTCGCTTCAATCTCCATACTCCCTGGTTGCGCACCATCTGCGCATTTTTCATCCTGCTGTTCTTTTTGTTCTATGTGGCGTCTGGATTGATTGCCGGTGGCAAGCTGTTTGAAACGGTGTTTGGCTGGAACTACCAGTGGGCGGTAGTGATCGGTGCGGTGGCGGTTATTTCCTACACCCTGTTCGGCGGCTTTCTCGCGGTGAGCTGGACCGATGTATTTCAGGGGCTGCTGATGAGCCTGGCGCTGGTGATCGTGCCGATTATGGTGATCTCCGACCACGGTGGACTGGGGGATGCGGTGGCCACCATGCGTGCGCAGCATCCCGAGTTGATGCACTGGATGACCGACAGCTCGGGGACGGCGCTCGGGGTAGCCGCGATCCTGAGTTCACTGGCGTGGGGCCTGGGTTACTTTGGGCAGCCGCATATCCTCGCGCGCTTCAAGGCGCTGCGTCACCCGGACGATATGCCGGTGGCGGCTTCCGTGGCGGCGGTGTGGTCGCTGGCGGGTTTCCTTGGGGCCATGTGTGTCGGCCTGTTCGGTCACCTGGAGCTCGCGCAGACGCTGCCCGACGGGGAGCGGATTTTTATGGCGCTGGTAGAAGCACTGTTCCATCCGCTGGTGGCCGGTATTCTTCTGGCGGCAATCTTGTCTGCCATCATGAGTACCGCGGACTCACAGTTACTGGTCTCGTCGGCGGCCCTGGCGGAAGACATCTACCACGTCTGGTTTGGCAAAAAAGTTTCCTCGGAAAGTCTCGTGAAAGTCGGCCGCTGGGCGGTGGTGGCACTGTCGCTGATTGCGGTGGCGGTGGCGATGGATCCGGACTCGAAAGTGCTGGATGTGGTGGCTTACGCCTGGGCGGGATTGGGGGCTGCGTTCGGGCCCACGATACTCATCAGCCTCTACTGGTCACGAATGACTGGCGCTGGCGCCATCGCGGGCGTGCTGGTAGGGGGTATAACCGTTGTTGTCTGGAAACAGCTATCCGGTGGCATCTTTGATATATACGAGCTGTTACCGGGTTTTGCGCTCTCCGCAGCTGCTATTGTTTTAGTAAGTGCTTTGACGCATTGCCCTGACGAAATATCAACGCGCCACCGTCAGTTGCTGGGGCAAAAGCGGTAACGATCATTGCACGTGCGCAGGATTGCGCTTCTGACCGGTGGTGCCTGTGGTTGGAGTATAGGGAGTGATCGAAGTACACCTCGGTGATATCACTCGGTTGCACGTGGATGTAATCGTCAATGCAGCCAACCAGAGGCTCCAGGGAGGTGGCGGAGTCGATGGCGCAATACACCGCGCTGCAGGCCCCGAATTACTGGAAGCCTGCCGCCGTATCGGCGGTTGCCCGGCGGGAGACGTGCGCTCAACGCCGGGCTATCACCTCCCGGTCAAGCGTATCTATCACACGGTTGGTCCGGTGTGGCGCGGTGGCAATCTGGGAGAGCCGGAACTGCTCGCCGCCTGCTACCGTCAGTGTCTTGCCATGGCACGTCGCGATAACGTCCATTCTATTGCCTTCCCCGCCATCAGTTGTGGTGTCTACGACTATCCGCCGGAGCTTGCGGTAGAGGTGGCTGTGGAGCAGGTGCAAAATCATCTCGATCGAGATGGTGGACCCCGCCACGTTATTTTCTGTTGTATTGATGATGACATGGCCGAGCTCTATCGGATGCAGCTGGATGCCTGTGTGCGTCGTTGATGCAGAGCGGGTATTAAGTGCGTGACAGGTTCGCGGGTGTACCAGTTGGCGGTACAAGTCAGCCCGCAAACAGGTTGCGCCTTAAGCGCTAATTGGGACTGTCGTAGCAGTCAGGAAAAACTGCAAAAATAACCGGCTTTTCCCATAGTTTTTAGCATTTCACTTCGAGCCCGGCTTTGCCGGGCTCGCCACTTCTTTTAGAATTTCTCCCTTAAGGACTCTCGTAATTGGCACTGCCGTTCCGTTCTTGCGGCTGGTGTCATTGCGTATGGAAAGGGAAAGTTCATGCAGGTGTATGTAGAGAATAAATTTGGCCAGCGATTTCGGGTCGTTGAAGGCTGGCAAAGCCCCAGCACGGTATTCGACAACGACGCGTCCGCCGAGTTGCTGACGGGCTTCCCTCCCACCGCCCTGGGCCAGATTTTCGAGCAGTTTCTGGCCCATAACCCGCAATGCATGGTCGGTGCGCTTTCGGTGGGCGAGACATCCCCGCTGCATGTCACGCAGTTCCCCGGTATTCCCCCGCATTTTTCTGAAGAACACAAAGCAGTGTACGCCGCTGTGCGCCGACATCAGATCCTGATTGAAGAGGCACCACTGGGCGAGACCATCCTGGAGGAGCGGCAGTCTCATATTCGGCAAAAACTTCGTCTTTCTTTGCAGAAGATTGTTGCGGAAGAGCGCGTCGAAGTAGCGCATATCCAGGCCGTTCATGAGCAGCGCGGCGCACTTGAAAAAGTGGGGGCACATCTTTCCCGGGGCGCGCAGGGGTTCGGTGACGCCGCGTGGGGACTGGCGGTATGGGCAAAGGACCTCGGTGAAGTGGCGATGGTTATAAATCCCATTCGTATGCAGACCGCAGCACTGGGTGCCACATACGATTATTTCGTCCATGAAAAAAGTTTCGAGGCATCTCGCAGGGAATACCAGGGGGAAGTCAAAAAAGAAGTGGTGGACGTGCTTGGATTCGACCCCGCCACGATCACCGCAGAACAGCTAAAACAGGCATTTGAAATAGCCCACCTTGTCTATGACGACGCAGCACTACGCGGAGCCATCGGTCGTTTTGCCAAAGACTACGTAAAAGCCCAGCACAGCCTGGAGATATCAGAGTTCGCCGGTGCGGGCGTCTTTGAGATTGCGCTCACCATTGTTCTGGCTGCCTTTACCGGGGGTGTTGGTGCCGCCGCAGCCATGGCTAAAAATGCCCGCCTGATGTTCCGTTTCAAGGATGTGGGCGATCTGATGCTGGATTTTGCCAAGTATCAAAAGCAGTACAAGCTGTTGCAGAAGAAGCGTGGAGCCAAGGTTGGGGGTTCCTCCTACAGCGCGTTGAAATCCGAAGACGTGTCCGTCACCACGGCCTCAGGCATTGAGAATGGTGGGGCCGTCAAAAGAAGCGCTAAAAAAGACAGCGCCGCAAACAGGTCATCAGACAGTGGCACCATATCGGCGACATCCGACAAAAGTAAATCCTCCGACGCTGTAGACAAACAAGGCGCGGATGTTGGTGTTACCGATTCCGGTAAAACGTCCCAGTGTAATGCACGCGCTTGTGAGAGCGGCGAGCCAATCAACCTGAAAACCGGTGAGGAGCGTCTGACGCTGGTTGATGCTGTGCTCGATGGCCCGTTGCCGCTGACCCTGGCGCGCACCTATCGCAGTAGTAACTCGAGGGATACCGGGCTGGGTGTTGGCTGGAGCCACACATTCGGTGAGACCCTCGTTGTAGAGCCATCGCGAGGGACCGTTGCGTTACACGATGCGGAAGGGCGCATCATCCGCCTGCCGATCCCTGGCGACAGCGGTCGCAGCCACAATGTGGTGGAGCAACTATCCGTTACCCGGGAGAGCGACAGGCATTGGGTTGTCGCGCCCTATGGCGCTCCAAAAGGCATTCAGAAACATTTTCGTGCAGAATCGGCGGCCGGAAGTTCGCTGAAGCTGTCGGAAATCCGCGATGATTACGGTAACTTCTACCGCTTCCATTACGTACAAGGGCAATTGATCTGTGTAGAAAGCAGCCTAGGAGAGGCTCTGCACATATCGCCGGTGGAAGGCCGAGTAGGCGCGCTGAAAAAAGAGTCTCGCGATGGTCACATTTCTGTAATTGCGAGCTACGAATACAGCGAGCAGGGTGATCTTATTCGCGCCACTGATGCCAAAGGCCACAGTGAACGCTACGAATACGTCGGCCACCTCATCAAGAAACGAACCCTAAAGTCTGGTTACAGCTTTCATTTTCGTTGGGACGACAGTGGTCCCGGTGCCCGCTGTCTGCGTCAGTGGGGCGATCCGATTGATGGCCAGGCGACGTACGATTACACCTTCGTATGGGATGAGGATGGTAAGGGCGTTGCCGTTACCGATACCCGCGGCGGTACGGAACGCTACCGTTTTAACGCACAGGCGCTGCCGATCTATTACCGCGACGCCGAAGGGGGCGAAACGCTATATAGCTACAACCTTCTCGGGCAGCCCACCGAAATCAAGTTGCCTGCGGAAGAAGGCTCAGAGCGAAAGGAAATCTTCGCGTACGATGACTGTGGTCGTCTGACCGCCCGTACAGATGCCGCTGGCGGTGTCCAGAAAATCGAGTACAACCACAATGGTCAGCCTGCAAAAGTAACCGATGCTGCCGGTCGTATCTGGCAGCGCGAATACAATGAAAGTGGACAGGTAACCGCCAGTATCGATCCTCTCGGGCAAATCACCCGTTATACCTACAATCCCATCGGCCTGATAGGCAGCATTACCAATCCACTCGGCCAGACGACCCGCTACCTGTGGAACCCCCAGGGCAAGCTCTCGGCGGTGCACGACGCCGCTGGCCGATCTCAGCACTACCGCTACGATATTCATCAGCGACTGGTCGAGGTTCAGCATGGGCCTGACCTTTACACCCGTTATGAATACGACGTGCAGGATCGGATCAGTGCGGTAACTACCCCGGACGGCGGTCGGACCGAGTACTCTTACAATGCTCAAGGTTTGGTGGCAGAGATCGCCGATCCGGAAGGCCGTACAACTCACTACGACTACGATGGCCTGAGTCAGGTAAAGGCCCGCACCAACCCAGGCGGCAGCCGACTGCAATACCAGTACGACGGCGAGCGCAATCTGATCGGTCTCACCAATGAGAAGGGCGAACAGTACCGCCTCAAATACGATCTCAAGGAACGACTCACCGAAGAGGTCGGCTTTGACGGCCGTGTTACACGTTACGCGTACAACAATGCCGGCCACCTCATCGCCAGCCGGGCGGTGACGGACACGGCAAGCGGCAAGGGTGTGGATACCCTGTATGAGCGGGATGCCTTCGGCCGTCTGTTACAGGAAATCACTCCGGACGGCACCACCAGTTACCGCTATAACCGCGCCGGCCAGATGACCGAAGCGGAAACCGCGCACCGGAAATTACGCTGGAATTACGACGCCTGCGGCCGCCTGATTGGCGACTGGCAGGACAATGCAGAAATCCTGCACTCCTACGACAAAGCCGGTAACCGTATTGCCACCCGCTTGCCCAGCGGAGAAGAACTGATCTATGGCTATAACGAGGTGGGCCAGTTCCAGAGCCTCCACACCCAGTTTGCTGGCGCAGAGACAGCAACACTACTGGCCTCCATCAATCGCGATGCACTCGGCAGAGAAATCGCCCGGGAACACGGCAATGGCCTCACCACCAATAGTAGCTACGACCCGCAGGGCCGCCTGCAAAGCCTGCGTGTGGGTAAGTCCGCATCGGATGCTAACAAGCCAGTAGAAAACCCGCTGCTGGAGCGCAGCTACGGCTACAACCGCAGTGGCCAGCTAACCCAGATCAACGACAGCCTGCGCGGCAACCGCAGCTACCACTACGACGCACTGGATCGTCTGACCCAGGTAGATGGCCCGTCCCCGGAACATTTCGTCCACGACCCCGCACACAATATTCTCGCCGCGGCAGGCAGCGCGGAGGAAGCACAACAGCAGGCCAGCAGTACCCAGGTAAACGGCAACCGCCTGCAATTCCGCGGCGACACCCACTACGAATACGATATCCACGGCAGCCGCACCGCCGCCCTGCGCGGCAAAGGCAAAAAGCTCCAGACCCGCTATCGCTACAACAGCAAGCACCAGCTTGTCGCCGTGGCCCAGTACAAACTGGATGATGCCGGCGAGCCACAACTTCAATCGGAAACCCACTACCAGTACGACCCCCTCGGCCGTCGTGTGCGTAAGCAGGGGGTGGGCGCGATCACCGAATTTCTGTGGAATGGCGATGTTCTGCTTCAGGAAACCACCCGGGATTCCGCAACCAGCCAGGATCTGAAATCCCGCACCTACTACTTTGAGCCGGAAACGTTTAAGCCAATCGCTCTAAGCGAAGATGGCGAGGTATACCAGTACCACCTGGACCACCTTGGCACTCCGGAAACCCTGACCAATTCTGAAGGAGAAGTGGTCTGGAGTGTCAGCTACAAAACCTACGGTAACCTGGCCATCGCCCACCGCGAAGAAATTGCTCAGCCGATTCGGTTTCAGGGACAGTATTTTGATGAAGAGAGTGGGCTGCATTACAACCGGTTTAGGTTCTTCGACCCGGAATGCGGCCGATTTACTCAGCAAGATCCGGTGGGATTGCTAGGCGGTATCAACAATTATCAGTATGTTCCTAACCCATTGACATGGATAGATCCGTATGGTCTAAGTTGTAAGGAAGGGTACGCTGTTGTGAGGCAGTTTGAAAATGGGCGGCAAGAAGGGCATTTTACAATTGAAGTCGTACTAGACGATCTAAAGTACTCAACACATCAAGTAATCACCGAAAAAGACTGGAGTAATACAACTATCGTACGTGCTGGCCAATATCACTTGGCAAGCAGTGGGCCTATACATGAAGTGACGATTCCACTTCCTGATGCAAAAACTGCAATTGAGCATCAAAAAAATCTTATTAATGAGCCGCTAGGTAAATACCAGGCTATCGAAAATAGTTGTTTGTCACATGTGTGCGATATTCTTGATGCTGGTGGCGGCCCAAAATATAGTAAAAGTCGAATTGGTTATGGCAAGTTCTTCAAGAAGAATGGTTTTGGTCGCTTAGATGCCGGCGGAAGTATTTTAGATTAACGGGAGGTGGCTATTATGGGGTTGGCATTTTGTAAAAAGCACGGAGAGACCGGGATTACCCCAAACATTTCAGTTGAAATCTGTGAAGACCAATCAAAAGGGAGTCTCGGAAAAATACAAGATATTTGCATTGTTAATATAAAAATTTTTGATGGCGATGAATACCTATATACCCAAGAAAACTATATTAGTAAGGCAGCTTTCGATGAAGCTGGAATGAACTTCGAGTACATCATTACATGCGAAGAAGATGAAGAAAAGATAAACGTTTTCTTTCCCGAAACTAGTGGAATGTGCTCAGCTTGCTTTAAAGAATACATAATAAGCCGGAATATAAAGCTTCATGGTTGTTGATGTGAGGCAGGCTGCGAGCTCATTTTGGATTGACCGGAGGCTAGGCGGAAAACTTGGCACTGTAGTGGTTAACTCTCTGAATGGGCTGAATTAAGTATGAATTATTCTGATGTTGAAGATTGTGCGGATCGTGCGCTGGAAGCTGTTGTCGGGCTTGAATCAAAGCATGGAAAAAGTCCGGTTCTAGAATCTATTAAGAATCAAATGATATTTGTCAGGGATAATGCTCGGGTAGGAAAAAACCCAGTCGACGAACTTCCCGATGGTAAATCGTTTACCTTCGGAATATTGTCATCAAGAGAGTTTGCAAGCCCTGAGGAACTATTAGTCAAAGAGAAGTTGAATCGTGTGGCCAGGTTGCTTTTTTGAAGTTGCCACCGAAGAAATACAGCTGCTGCCTCAACTTAATGAGATGCCGGCTTGTGACCGCTTGGTCTATTCTGGTTCTGCGGTAGTATTCCCGACAGCCAAACCCAAATAACAATCAAGGCGAGGGAAAACCATGCGCACAGCAGACCAGTGGCTTAATGAATACGGCGAGAGCCACCAAAACCCCACCAATAAAGCCATCCACTGGATGGCGGTGCCCCTGATTTACCTGACGGTAGTCGGCCTCTTCTGGTCCATTCCGCAGCCCCAGTGGATGGCGGAGCTGGTGTGGCTGAACTGGGCGGTGGTGGCCCTGATCCCAACGATGCTGTTTTACCTGGTGATGTCGTTCCCTCTCGCGCTGGGAATGGTCGCGCTTTCCTTGCTGTGTCTGGGTGCGTGCAGTGCGCTGGAGCGGAGTGGGCAGAGCGTATTATGGTGGTCCGTAGGGGTGTTTGTGGTGATGTGGGTGTTCCAGTTTATTGGGCACCATATCGAGGGTAAGAAGCCTTCTTTCTTCAAAGACCTGCAGTTTCTGCTGATCGGCCCGGCCTGGGTGATCGGTTTCCTGTATCGCAAGCTCGGTATTTCTTACTGAGTAAACCCGTGAGCGATGACTCACTTACTCTCGGGTGCCAGCGAAAGCGACGTCGGCACCCGTATCCCAGTCTCTAAGTCCTCTGTGCTTTTTGCGAGCACCTCACTGGGAGTGGGGCGGTCGCTCCGGATCGCCTTCCGTTACTACCGGCTCCCCGGTCTCTCCGCCGTGCACCTTCTCGCGCAGACCCTGAACCGTCTTGAAGAAGATCGGCACGAGCAGCGTACCCACCACGCACGCCATCAGTGTGCCGCCCATCACCGCGGTGCCCAGGGACACCCGGCTCGCGGCCCCGGCGCCGGAGGCAATCACCAGAGGAATGGTGCCTACGACAAATGAGAGCGTGGTCATGATGACCGGACGAAAGCGCAGCCGGGCCGCCATCACGGTCGCATCGTGCAGGGAAAGCCTTTCCACCTCCCGCTGTGTTTTGCCGAATTCTACGATCAGAATCGCGGTCTTGGCCGCCAGCGCGATGAGAAGAACCAAGCCGATTTGCCCATAGAGGCTGAGTGGTTCGCGTGCGATCAGTAGTGCGAGGAGTGCGCCGATGATGGCAATCGGAACGGACAAGATAATCGCAAAGGGCGTCATGAACGATTCATACAATGCCGCCAGAAACAGGAACACAAACACCAGTGAAAGCCCCATGGCGATGGCAGAAGCATTGCCCGCGCCACGTTCTTCGTAGCTGGAGTCGGACCACTCGTATTTGAATCCTGCGGGCAGGGTTTCATCGGCCACGCGCTCCAGCGCATTCATGGCATCACCCGAGCTGTATCCGCCTGCGATATTGGGGCCACCGCTGATTTTCGCCGCGTCGTAGGTGTTGTAGCGCTTGAGTGTGACGGCGCCGAGGGTGGGCTCCGTGCTGATAAGGCTGCTCAGCGGAACCTGCTCCCCCTTGTTGTTGGCGACATACAGCTTGGTCAGGTCCGCTTCCTGCTGGCGGAACCGGGAGTCGGCCTGCACCATGACACGGAAGGTCTTGTTGTACAGGTTGAAGTCGTTGACATAGATAGCGCCAAGCTGGGTTTGCAGTGTCATGAAGATATCGCTGATCCTCACGCCGAATGTTTTGGCCTTGACCCGATCAATATTGAGCCGGATTTGCGGCGAGCCTGCCTTGAAAACGGAGAACGCCCGGGCAATTTCCGGTTGCTCGGTGGCTGCGGCAGAAAATGCCTGCGCCACCTCAAACAGCGCCTGTGGGCCAACGCCCTGCGTGTCTTCCAGCATGAATGAAAACCCGGACATGGCGCCCAGCCCCGGAATGGCGGGCGCGCCGAAGACCAGCACCTGTGCCTCGGGCAGCTGTGCGAATTGCGCCTGATATTTCTTTTGCAGCGCTTGCTGGGAACTCGCTGGATCCTCGCGCTCATCCCAGGGTTTGAGCTTGGCGATCACCATGCCGGCATTGGACTGCAGGGCGACGTTTAACAGGCTGAAACCATTCACCGAGAGTACTTTGTCTATGGCGGGATCCTGCATGAGGGTCTCATTCACATGGTCAACCACCTCAGCGGTGCGCCCCAGTGCGGCGGCTTCCGGTAGCTGGATGTCGACCATGAAGAAGCCCTTGTCCTCGTCGGGAATAAAACTCCTGGGCACCTGCTGAAACAGCAAGAAGAGCGCGACGAAAAGCGCCGCAACCAGCAGTAGGCTCAGGAGGATATGTTCGGCGAGCCAACCCACCACACGCAGGTAACCCGCAGCAACGCGGGTGAATCCGCTGTTGAACCCGCGAATGATAAAGTTCGGTTTACTGTGGCCGGCCTTGAGAATGGTGGAACAGAGTGCCGGGCTGAGCGTCAGGGCATTGACCATGGAGATCAGCACCGCCACGGTGATGGTGGTGCCAAATTGCCCGAACATTCTTCCGGTCATGCCCGGCAGCAGCATGGTCGGGCCAAATACCGCGACCAGCACCATGGATGTGGCGACGATGGGCCCCGACACTTCCTTCATTGCCTTGGCGGTGGCGGCTCTCCGGTCGAGCCCATCATCGTGCATGATGCGCTCCACGTCCTCGACCACGATGATCGCATCGTCCACCACCACGCCGATGGCGAGAATCAGCCCGAACAGGGTGACCGTATTGATGGTCATGCCCAGCGCATACAGCACGGCTACGGTGCCGATGATGGAAACCGGGACCGCGAGAGTGGGCACCAGGGCCGCACGTACGTTGCCGAGAAACAGGTAGGTAACCAGTATCACCAGAATGATGGTAATAATCAGCGTATAGACGGTTTCTTCCAGCGAGACCGAGATGAACTCCGTGGTGTCGTGGCCAATCACAGCCTCCACGCCGTCCGGGAAGTATTCGGATAATTCGTTGACCTTCGCCTTTACGCTGTTGGCCACTTCCAGTGCATTGGCATCGGACAGTTTGTAAATTGCCAGCAGTACGCCCGGACCGTTGTTGTACTCACCGAACCCCTTATAGGTCTGCGCTCCCAGTTCGACCCGCGCAATATCCCGGATGCGCACCACAGCGCCTTCGTCATCGGCGCGCAATACGATATTGCCGAACTCTTCTTCCGAGCTGAGCCGCCCTTTGGTGCTGAGAATGTACTGAAATTGGGTGGAGTCCGGCGAAGGCGGTGCACCCAACTGGCCCACTGCGGCCTGTACGTTCTGCTCGCGGATGGCGGCGAGGACTTCCGGCACCGATATTTCGAGGCCGGCCATTTTGACCGGGTCCAGCCACACGCGCATACCGTAGTCCAGCGCGCCGATGATTCTTGCTTCACCGACCCCGGGCACCCGCGCCAGTTCGCTGAGCAGGTTAATGGAGGCGTAGTTGGACAGGAAAATGCCATCAAATGTATTTTCCGGTGAGAACAGGTTGACCACCATCAACATGTCGGAAGAGCGTTTGCGCACCTTGATGCCGCGTTTCAGCACCTCGGGGGGCAGGGAGGGTTCCGCCAGTGCTACCCGGTTCTGTACGTCGACCTGCGCCATGTCGGCGTCGACATCAATGCCGAAGGTGATAAACAGCGAGTAGGTGCCATCACTGCCCGCATTTGAAGCCATGTAGACCATGCCTTCTGCACCGTTGACCTGTTCTTCAATGGGGATGGCGACGGCATTCTTTACGGTTTCTGCGTCTGCACCGGGGTAGGCGGCAACCACCGCGATTTTTGGTGGTGCGATGTCCGGGTATTGATCCACGGGCATGACGATCGCGGCCAGAATACCGGCGAAGGTAATCAGGATCGCAATGACAAAGGCAAAGCGGGGACGACGAATAAAAAGGTTGGTATCACCACCCATCGAATGAGCGCCTCAGGTTACTTGCCGATGTCATTCGGATCATAGGGCTCGCCCGGCTGGTTTCTTTCCCGCCCTTCGCGTTGCATGGATTCCAGCATCTGCGATTGGGTCTCCCGGTCTCTGGCGAGTTGTTCCTTGAGGGAGTGGGGCGGGGACTTTAGATTGAGGGGTGTCTGCTTCTTGAAGTCCTCAAGTTTGACTGGCACCACGGTTACCTGATCGCCCGGGCTGACTTTTTGCAGGCCCTCGACCAGAACCCGGTCGCCCGTTTTCAGGCCCTTGCGAATGGCCCAGTTGGGGCCGATTCGGACACCCACTTCCACATTGGCCCGTTTTACCTTGTTGTCTTTGTCGAGCAGGTAGACGTAAAAGCCCTGCTGGTCCTGGGATACCGCCTTTTGCGGAATGACGATGCGTTCGATTTCCTCCAGCAGTTTTCCGTGCAGCGTGACATTCTCCTTGGGGATCAGCAGGCCGTCGGTGTTCGGGAAAAGCACGCGCGCGGCGATGGTGCCGCGGGTGGAGGCGGCGGTGGCATCCCAAGAGAAAAATTCCCCTTTAAAGGGATAGATGCTGCCGCCGGGCAGCTCCATATAAAGCTCCATATTGGGAATGGCGCGCCCCTGCTGCTTCAGTCTTTCCACCACGGTGTAAAAATCGTTGTAGGCCTTCTGGCCCACATTGGCCAGTACGTACACGGGGTCGAGCTTGACCATCTTGGTGATCGGTACCGAGGTCGGCAATATCACAATGTCGCCCGGCGCGTAGTTGGGGTGCCCAACACGCCCGGAAAACGGCGCCACAATGGACGTATGCGACAGGTCCTGCCGCGCCTGTACCAGCGCTGCATGGGCTTTATCCAGCTCTGCTTCGGCGGCCAGCTTGGCGGATTTCGCGGTATCAAAATCTTTTGCCGAGATGTAACCCTGGGGGCTTAACTCACGCGCCCGCCGAAAGTTGCCGTCGGCCTGTTCAAAGTTTGCGGTTGCTTCCGCCACCATGGATTGGGCGGTGGCAACCGCCGACTCGAACTTGTAGGGATCGAGGCGCACCAGCTCTTCGCCCTGTTTGAAAAAGGCGCCCGGCGTAATGTTCTGATAGAGAATCCTGGATTGCACCAGCGGGAAGATTTGTGCCGTTTCCACCGCCTCGATAACCGCAGGCACCTCAAAGCTGGGCCGGAATTTCAGGCGCTGGGCTTCCACCACTTCCACCTTCTTCGGCGGTGGGGTGGGTTTTTCTGGCGTCTTGTCCCCGCAGCCTGTGCTGAGTACAAACGCGAGAATGAAGACTTTCTGCCAGTGAACAGGGAAGAGGTTGGAATAAGACATCATTTCCGCGCACTTGAATTAGGAAACCATTGCCTATTAATCCTAGTCGTCGTTTGCGGCAGGGGAGGTTGTCGAGGGCGGCTTGGCGCGGGATGCCACCCGTGCGGCGGGGCGCGCAGATACTAGCAGCCGGACGGTGCGTTAAATGAGCTTGAGGCCGTGCGTGGGCCTGCGGTATCAGCGGTTGTAGTGCACCGGCACTTCCAGGGTTTCCTTTACCTGCTCCATTACCACGTAGCTGGTGCACTCCTGCACTTCTGGCAGGGTCAGCAGGGTTTCGCCATAAAACCGCCGGTAGGCGCTCATGTCGGCAACACGCGCTTTGATCAGGTAGTCAAAATTGCCCGATACCAGATAACACTCCTGTACTTCCGGCAGGGCAGACACTGCCGTGCGGAAATCCTCGAATGCATCCTGCGCAGAGCGGTTCAGGCGGATCTGTACAAACACCACCAGCGCCGCGTCCAGATACTCGGGGTTGATCAGTGCGGTATAGCCCTGGATAACCCCATCGGACTCCATTTTTTTCACCCGCTCGACGCAGGGTGTGGCGGTCAGGCCGACGTGGCGGGCCAGTTCCGCGTAGCTGGTGCGCCCGTTCTTTTGCAGTACACGCAGGATGTTGCGATCAATGGTGCTGAGTTCGTTGGCGCGCCTTTTCATGTTTTTGACATGCTCTCGGATATCTGTCTTGACCAATTGGTCGAGCCCTTTGGGCCCGTCAGGAATGCCACAGAAAAAGGGCGGTAAAGCCCGGCTTGACTTGTCTGTGGCGCGAATTCTGGTCTCGTTTGGCTAAAAAACGGTCATTTAGAGAAATAACCAGTGGATTCCACTAATTATATTTAAAAATTTGCAGAAATCCACTCAAAAGAGGGTCTTATACTGCGGGAATCCAACAAAAGAAAGGGGCGCGCAAAGCTGCGCTCACAGAGTGATTGAGGAGATTCGTTATGTTGATCGGTGTCCCAAAAGAAATTAAGAACCACGAGTATCGCATCGGCCTGACGCCGGCGAGCGTACGCGAGCTGATCGGCCATGGTCATGAGGTGATCGTGCAGAAAGACGGCGGTTCAGCCATTGGCTTTACCGATGAAATGTACGAGCAGGCGGGTGCCAAGATCATCGACAGCGCTGAAGAAATCTTCGCCACTGCCGATATGATCGTGAAGGTAAAAGAACCCCAGCCGCACGAATGCGAAATGCTGCGCCCCGGCCAGCTGCTGTACACCTACCTGCACCTCGCGCCCGATCCCAAGCAGACCGAACTGCTGGTGAAATCCGGTGCGACCTGTATCGCTTATGAAACCGTTACCGACCGCTTCGGTGGCCTGCCGCTGCTGGCGCCCATGTCGGAAGTGGCCGGCCGTATGTCCGTACAGTGCGGTGCGCATCACCTGGAAAAAGCCCAGGGCGGCCTCGGTGTACTGCTGGGCGGCGTGCCTGGTGTAGCGCCGGCCAAAGTGCTGATTATCGGCGGTGGTGTTGTAGGTACCCAAGCGGCCAAGATGGCGCTGGGTATGGGTGCCGACGTGACCATCCTGGATCGCTCCCTGCCGCGCCTGCGTCAGCTGGACGATATCTTCGGCGGCGCGGTGCGCACCGAATACTCCACCAACGATGCGATCGAGAAGCACGCGCTGGAAGCTGACCTGGTTGTCGGTGCGGTACTGATCCCGGGCGCGGCGGCACCGAAGCTGCTGACTCGCGACCATATCAGCCGCATGAAGAAAGGTGCGGTGGTTGTGGACGTTGCGATCGACCAGGGCGGTTGTTTCGAAACTTCCAAAGCGACCACGCACCAGGAGCCGACCTACGTGGTAGACGGCGTGGTGCACTACTGTGTTGCCAACATGCCGGGCGGTGTTGCCCGTACTTCTACCATGGCCCTGAACAATGCCACCCTGCCGTTCGCGGTATCCCTGGCCAACAAGGGTGCCAAGCAGGCACTGCTGGACGATGCCAACCTGCTGGAAGGTCTGAACGTGCACGCCGGTATGGTGACCTACAAGGCGGTAGCGGATGTGCTGGGTTACGAGTACGTAGATCCGAAACTCGCCCTGCAAAAGTCTGCAGTTGAGTCTGAAGTCGCTGCGTAACCCGCAGCCTGAGCAAAGAATTGAACAGGTAACGCCCGTTCTCTTTGGGGCAACCCCATGCCCCGCTCTGTGAGACCCGGCAGTGTCTTGACTGCCATTGTGGCCGCGCTTTTTAGCGCGGCTTTTTTGTGCCCGTTCTTCAGGTGCGCTGTGTTATTTCGTTGTCGGTGCGATGGCGTGCGCGGTGATCTAGCGTCCGGGGAACAGTCGCGCCAGCAGGACGGGCAGGGCTGTTTCGACTCGCAGGATTCTGGGGCCCAGGTGTACGGATTCAAATCCCGCCGCCTGTAGCTTTTCTACTTCGTACGGAATGAAGCCGCCCTCCGGCCCCACTGCCAGAGTGGTGTGCTCGCAAATATCTACGGGGCAGGGGGTGTCGGTGACGGGGTGTGCGACCAGCTTGCGCGAGGCGGCGGCGATATCCGGCAGCTCATCTTCGACAAACGGCTTGAAACGCTTGCGCAGAAATATCGCCGGCATGGTGGTGTCCACCGCCTGCTCCAGGCCCAACAGGCACTGCTCGCGGAGTTTGTCTTCCGCCAGCCAGGGGCTTTGCCAGTAGGATTTCTCCACCCGGTAGGCATTGATCAGATACAGCGCTTTCACCCCAAGTGCCGTGGCGTGCTGGATGGTGCGCTTGAGCATTTTCGGGCGGGGCAAGGCGAGAATCAGGTTGAGTGGCAGCGGCGGTGGCGGTGCGCGATGCAGAGAAACGGTGAGCGCGATATGCTGTTCGCCCCGTTCGATGACCACGCCCTCGCCAATCTGCCCCTGCAGCACGCCCACCTTGAGCGTGTCGCCCACCTCGGCTTTGTGCACGTCGACAATATGCTGGAAGCGCCGTCCGCGGAGCACCGCGACGTCGGCCGCCCCGGCAAAATCGCTGGGTTCAAGAAGGATCAGATTCACGGTTGTTTAGCACTTTGCCGAGGCCACGGCGCCCTTGCCGATACCCTCGTAGGCGCGAACGCGGATGTCGTGTCCGGGATGCGTCGCTGCAAGCTGGTCGGCCATGTACTGCGCCAACTGTTCCACGGTGGTATCGCAGTCGAGAATTTCGCAGCGGTTACTGGGGATGCTCAGAGTGAACTCGCCCTGGCGGGCGCGGTAGGCAAAGTGCAGTTGCTGCGCAGATTCCTCGCGCAGGTCTTCGCGGGTGCCGAGGTAAATATCCGCCCAGCGCTTCGCCCATTCTGCTTCCAGCTGTGGATTGCGGACTCCATTCATATCGATTTGGATACGCGAGCGGTGGCCGTGGGCAATGCGCTGGCAGTTGCCGTCGTGCTTTTTCAGGCCGTGGCTGTAGTGGTAAAACGGGGTATCGATGGCCTCGGTGGTAAAACGGAGGTCGAGCTGCTTCACGCTGGTGGGGAAGATGCCCTCCAGTTCGCCCACGCACCAGTGTGCCACGGATTCCGGCGAGATTGCGTTCACCGCGACCAGGGCGAACGCCTCTGTGGGGCCCCCTACAGTGATGACTTCGCCATCGTCGAGTGTCCACTGCAGGCGTATGCCCTCGTCGGTGCGCTCCAGTTCCAGCTCGGGCGCCAGAATGGGCACCAGCAAGCGGTGATCCAGCTCGCTATCCAGCCAGTTGCGCAGGGTCTTTTTGACGATCCCGAAGTCGCACACCATGCCCTGATGATCCAGCGCGCCATCGAGGGCGGCGTTGGCCAGCCAGGTTTCACCAACAATGCCGCGGCTGCGGTGGAGATAACTGAAATCCACGTTGGTAAGGCTGTCGACAAACAGGTGCATAGATTTTCCGGCTTGGCAAAGTGGCTGAAACGAAAGCGAAGGACCCGGATTCGGGCGCGGCACAGTATAGCTTTTTGCGGTGATGATTTGTTCCCCGGGGGTGAGGATTTTGACGGCCACTAGCGATAAGCCGCGCCCGGGAAAATTAAGGCTGGAACCTGGCGCCTCGAATCTCTATAATCCCGCCCTCTTCGAGCACAGGCCGCTTTTTTCAGCAAGCGGTGCTAACCTGAGTGCTGAAGCGTGATGGCGGCCCTTCCGGTCTCCTCGCAATGATCAGCTGTGAACCCCGCCAGGCCCGGAAGGGAGCAACGGTAGCAGTGACATCATGTGCCGGGGATGTGCTGGTTGGGCTGCCTCCAGTTTTCCTCTCTCACTATTCATTCCCTCTTTCTGTTGCAACGTCTGCCTGTATCGGGCGCGCTTCCTGTGCCATCCGCTGATTCGCCGAAAAGCTCGTTGCCGAAATTTTTCTCCAAATATTCATCCGTAGAAGGAATTTTGTGCCGATGTGGTGCGCGCACACTCGCCACCGTCCCGGTGGGGGTGGGGCCTGTGCTATAAAACCGCGACAGTTTTTAGGATGCCCACCCCGGTGCCCCGGGGGGAATGCCACGAATAACTTCCAATAATGACCAGAGGACGCCGATGAAAAAGCTTGCGTTGGTAATCGCCGCTGCCACCTTCACCCTTGCGGGGTGTGATCGAGAATCCACCGGAGGACAGCCCCCCGCTGCCGCCAATCCCCCCTCAAACCTGACCTACGCCGCCGATACCACCGACGCTGGTACCGTGGCGAAGGCGTCGCAAAGCGGCGATCAATTGAATGCTGAGGGTGCCAAGGCATTCCTGGACGACGCGCAGCAGCGCTTGGCCAAAATGGCTGAAGAAGCGAGCCATGCCAGCTGGCTGGCGTCCACCTATATCAATCTCGACTCGCAGTTTGTCGAGGCACTGGCGATGGAGCGCTATACATCCCTTGCGGTGGAGCTAGCACAGGAAGCCGCCAAGTTCGACAGCGTCGATCTGGATCCCGAAACCCGCCGCATGCTCACCATGCTCAAGCAGGGCCTGGTTTTCCCTGCTCCCAACGATCCCAAGCTGACCGCTGAGCTGGCGCAGATCGGCTCAAAGATGCAGGGCATGTACGGGGCCGGAAAATATTGCCCGGATGAAAAGGCGGGTGGGGATCAGTCTGGTGAAGCGGGGGACAAGTGTTACACCCTCACGGAAATGGGCCAGATGATGGCCAATAGCCGGGATCCCAAGCTGCTGAAGGATCTGTGGGTTGGCTGGCGCAAGGTGTCGCCACCGATGAAGCCGCTGTACGAGCGCCAGGTGGAAATTGGCAATGCCGGCGCCAAGGAACTGGGCTACGACAACCTGAGTGTGATGTGGCGCTCCAAATACGATATGCCCGCGGATGCCTTTGCGGCGGATATGGACAACCAGTGGAACAAGGTAAAACCCTTGTACGAGGCATTGCACTGCCATGTGCGTGCAAAGCTGAACGAACACTATGGCGATGATGTGGTGCCGGCCAGTGGAAAAATCCCGGCGCATTTGCTCGGCAATATGTGGGCACAGGAATGGGGTAACGTCTACGACGTCGTCAAAGACGATGACATGCAGGCGCCGTACGACCTGACTCAGCTGGTGGTGGATTCCGGCATGAGTGAAAAAGACATGGTGAAAGTGGGTGAGAAGTTCTTCACTTCACTCGGTTTCAAGCCATTGCCGGAAACCTTCTGGGCGCGCTCGCAGTTTGTGCAGCCGCGGGATCGCGATGTGGTGTGCCACGCAAGTGCCTGGAACCTGGATGGTAAGGACGATATCCGCATCAAGATGTGCATCAATAAGACCGGTGAAGACCTGATCACCGTGCACCATGAGCTTGGGCACAACTTCTACCAGCGTATCTACAATGAGCAGCCGTTCCTGTACAAGGAAGGCGCCAACGATGGTTTCCACGAGGCGGTGGGGGACACCATTGCGCTGTCCATTACACCCAAGTACCTGAAAGAAATCGGATTGATGGATGAAATCCCCGGCGCCGACAAAGACATCGGCTACCTGATGCAACAGGCACTGGACAAGATCGCGTTCCTGCCGTTTGGTCTGCTGGTGGACAAGTGGCGTTGGCAGGTATTCAACGGCGAAGTGCAGCCCGGTGATTACAACAAGGCCTGGTGGAAACTACGGGAAGACTATCAGGGTATCCAGGCACCGGTAGAGCGCAGTGAGGCGAATTTCGATCCGGGTGCCAAATATCATATTCCGGGCAATACCCCTTACGCGCGATACTTCCTCGCGCGTATCCAGCAGTTCCAGTTCCACCGTGCCTTGTGTGAGGCCGCCGGGGAGACCGGGCCGCTGCATCGCTGTTCCATCTTCAAAAATAAAGCTGCCGGCGAAAAGCTGCGCAACATGCTGGCCATGGGCGCCAGCAAACCGTGGCCGGATGCGATGGAAGCGCTCACCGGGCAGCGGGAACTGGATGCCTCCGCGATTGTGGATTATTTCCAGCCGCTGATGGGTTACCTCAAGGAACAAAACGCGGATCGCCAGTGCGGCTGGTGATTGTTCGCCCGATTGCCTGACGCTATTGGCTACATATTTACAGTCAATGGCGTTGGGGGTTTGAAACGCGTTTTGTGACCATAGTATTAGGATTGAGCTGAAGTAATTTGGAGCGGCTGGTTTTATCTGCAGTTTCGCTCGAACGGCTTCGCAGGGCCTGGTAGGCCGGATTCAAGCCGGTTTCAGGCTGCAGGAAACGGCAGTGTTTGCTGCCTAATCCACATTCAGGCCCTGACATGGATTGAACTCAAACCAGAAAAAGAGGTTGCTAATGAGCAATATTGATATCGGGATTGGTGAGAAAGATCGTGAAAAGGTCGCGGAGGGTTTGAAACGTCTGTTGGCGGATTCATACACCCTGTATCTGCAGACCCACAACTTCCACTGGAATGTGACCGGTCGCCTTTTCCGTGAGTTGCACCTGATGTTCGAGGAGCACTACACCGAACTGGCAACCGCCGTAGACGATATTGCAGAGCGCATTCGCACCCTGGACGTAGTGGCACCGGGAACCTATAAGGCGTTTGCAGAGCTGAGCTCGGTGAAGGAAGTGGAAGATGTACCCGCTGCCGAAGAGATGGTGCGGATCCTGACCCAGGGTCACGAGCAGGTAGTGAAGACCTGTCGCGACGTATTGAAGGCGGCGCAGGACGCAGATGACGAATCCACTGCAGCACTGGTGGGCGACCGTATGCGTGTGCATGAGAAGACCGCTTGGATGTTGCGGGCCACCGCCCAGTAATCTGACCGCTCCCCTTCCGAAAAACCGGCCCCTGGCCGGTTTTTTTGTGCCTGCGATTTTTTCCTTTTACGTCAATCCACGGTCGTATTTACTACTTGCACTTTATTACTGTGTAGTGCACAGTATTTACTGTGTGGCACACAGTATGGGCTTAAACGGGATGACAGAAGCACCGGAAAGACTTCAGCGAATGGTGATGGAAGTACGCCGAGGGGCTCTCACGTTGGCGGTATTGCTTGCGCTGGCAGAGCCGCACTATGGCTACTCCCTGCGCAAAAAGCTGGCCCGGCAAGGGTTGGAGATCGACGAGGGCACCCTCTACCCACTGCTGCGCCGGCTGGAAGAGCAGGGCCTGCTGTCCAGCTATTGGCAGCAGGAAGAGGGGCGCAAGCGGCGTTTTTACCAGATCGATAGCAGTGGCGAGATCGCGCTGGCAGCAATGCGCAGGGAGTGGCAAAGCCTCAACCTGGTGATCGGCCAGCTTGCGGAAAAGATTCAATACGGAGACGGAATCAATGGCGAAAGAGACTGATTGGTTGCAGCGCTACGTGGACAATGTGCGCACCCATTTACCGGTGCGGCTGCGCGAGGATGTGGGCAACGAGCTGCTGTCTGATCTGCAGGATCAGTGCGATGACTTGCAAGAATCCCTGGCGCGGACACCCACTGAGCAGGATATTCTCGACCTGCTAAAACAGAAGGGCCACCCCATGTCGGTGGCGGCCGCCTATCAGCCGCGCCGCGCACTGGTCAGTGAGCCGCTGTTTCCCCTGTACCTGCAGGTTCTGAAGTGGACATTTCTGGTGATTGCGGTGGTATCGGCGGTCGATGTGGTCGGTTCCCTGTATTTTGCTGAAAATCCGGACCTGCTTTCTGCCGCACTCGGCTGGTTTAGCGGTCTTTACGAAAGCGGTGTGCATTCTTTTGCTGCGGTGACTCTGGTGTTTTATCTCATCGGGGAGGGGTTGAGTAATCGTCAGGTATTTGGCAACTGGAATCCCCGCTCGATGCCGAACGTGGTCGACAGCGGTCGGCGTATCAAGCGCTTCGACTCCTCGGTGGAATTTGTCGTGACCCTGTTGGCCATGGCGTGGCTAAACGATCTCTGGTTGCTGCCGGGTACCGGCGGGCACACCGCGCTGGCGCTATCACCGGAACTGGTGTCGCTGCTGCCGTGGATCAATATCGCACTCGGCGCCAGCGTACTGATGTCGCTCCACAAACTGTTCTCCCCTTTCTGGACACGATCGCGCCTGCTGATTGATGGGGCGCTGAATATGTATTGGCTGACGTTACTGGCTTTTCTGTTGGGCCTGCAGGCGCCGTTTTCCATCGAGTGGCCAAGTGGTGAATTTTGGCAGCCGAGTCAGGGAGGTTGGCAGGTGGCCATCGGTGTTGTGGTCGCCATTACCGCGTGGGATCTGTTTGAAAATATTCGCCGGCTAGTGCGCGCGCCATCAGGCGTGCGCGTCTAACACGAGGGTAAGAAACGTCTGGGCCGGCGCCGACAGGGCGCCGGCTTCCCGCGCGAGAATTCCCACTGCGTGGGTCACCACAGGCTCCGCCAATGGTTTGCACACCAGTCCATAGTCACGCATTTGTTCCGCACACAAGTTGGGAACCGCGCTGACCCCCAGGCCACTCTGGACCAGCCGGCCGATGGTGCTGAGCTGGCTTGCCTCACATAGTAGCCTCGGGGAGGCTTCCCCGGAGGTCGCGTTTTGGGCAAACGCGGCGTCGGTCCAGCGGCGCACCGCCGAACCCCGGTTCATGGCAACAAACTGCTCCTGCGCCAGATCCTGCCAGCGCACCACTTTATTGCACTGTAACTTGTGGCCCTCGGGCAGCACTGCCACAAACCGGTCGTCCCCGATGGGGGTGAAGCGCAGGTTGCCCAGATCGTCCGGGCAAAAACTGAACCCGAGTTCCGCACGTCCCTCCTGAACCGCTTTCACTACCCCCTCCATCACGATGTCTTCCAGCACGATATTGATATCCGGGTGTTGCTGGTGAAACTGCTTGAGCAGCCCCGGCAACTGGTTCAGGGCAAAGGCGGGGATGGCGGCGATGGACAGTTGCCCCTGTTGCAGGCGAAAGCGCTGTTGCACCGCATCGAGGGTGTTGTCCCAGTTGTGCAGCAGTTGCTGGGCGCGCTCCACAAAGGCGGAGCCCTCCGGTGTCAGCACCAGTTGCCTGCCGTCGCGGCTGAACAGGGCACCCCCCAGGGACTCTTCCAGACTGCGAATGGCGATGGAGATGGCCGGTTGAGAAACGTGCAGCTGTGCGCTCGCCTCCGCCAGACTGCGGGTTCTGGCCACCGTCACAAAGGCGCGCAGCTGTTTGATGGTGGTGTTCATGTAGGGATTCTACGCCGCTCGGGCCCTCATTTTTAGTTAAGAAAATCTTATAATTTGTTAATAAGTTTAAATTAGTCTTAAGTGTTAGACCAAGGCATGATTGTTCAAATGGCGAGACGGCCAATAATGGTCAACCATGCACAACACCGCTGAAGCAAAAAACGCTGTATAAAAAATGAGAGAGCCCGCCGAAATGAGCAATCCCGTAGCACCCCTCTGGCAACCCACGCCCGAAGCCGTAGCCGCCACCCAGATGGATCAGTTCCGTCGCCGGGTGAACGACCACCATCAGCAGGCGCTCCCCGACTACGGGGCCCTGTACCAGTGGTCTGTGGATAACCGCGAATCCTTCTGGGGTGAGCTTTGGGACTTCGGCGAGGTCGTGGCCAGTGCGCGTGGAGAGCGTGTATTGGGTAAAGACACCATGCCCGGTGCCGAGTGGTTTCCCGACGCGCGCTTGAACTTTGCGGAAAACCTGCTGCGATTCCGCGACGATCGCGTGGCCCTGATCGAGCGTCTGGAAAATGGCGGGCGCCGTCAGCTGACCTACGCACAGCTGTTCGAGAAGGTCGAGCGCCTCGCCGCTGCGCTGGTCAGTGTGGGGGTAGGCAAGGGCGATCGGGTTGCGGGATTTATGCCCAATATCATCGATACGGTGGTGGCCATGTTGGCCACCACCAGCCTCGGGGCCATCTGGACGTCCTGTTCACCGGATTTCGGAATCAACGGGGTGCTGGACCGCTTCGGTCAGGTAGAGCCGAAAGTGCTGTTTGCCTGTGAAGGGTATTACTACAACGGCAAAACCATCGATTCTCTGCCGCGCCTGGCCCAGATCGTCGAGCAGATCGAGTCGATTCAGCAGCTGGTGGTGGTGCCCGTGGCGCGCGACGCGTCGCAGACCGCTGACGCCATTGGCGGCCTGGACCGCGCCACTACCCTGGATGCCTTTACCGAAACGGCACCGGCGCGCCCGTTGAGCTTTGAGCAGACTGCGTTCAATCATCCGCTCTATATCATGTACTCCTCCGGCACCACCGGCGTGCCCAAGTGCATCGTCCACGGTGTCGGCGGCACACTGCTGCAGCACATCAAAGAGCACCGTCTGCACACGGATATTTCCCGTGATGACACGCTGTTTTACTTCACCACTTGTGGCTGGATGATGTGGAACTGGCTGGTAAGTGGCCTCGCGTGTGGGGCCACCCTGGTGTTGTACGACGGCTCGCCGTTTTACCCCGCTGCCCAGTGCCTGTGGGATATGGCCGATGAAGAAAATATCAGTGTCTTCGGAACCAGTGCCAAATACATTGCCGCGCTGGAAAAGGCGGACTGCAAGCCCCGCGAAAGTCATCGACTGGAGCACCTGAGGGCGGTACTTTCCACCGGTTCGCCGCTTGCCCACGAGGGATTCCGCTATGTGTACCGGGATATCAAGGCCGACGTCTGCCTGTCGTCCATTTCCGGCGGCACCGACATTGTGTCCTGTTTTGCGTTAGGCAACCCGGCGCTGCCGGTGTACCCGGGCGAGCTGCAGTGCCGTGGCCTGGGCATGGCGGTGGAAGTCTGGAACGACGACGGCAAGCCAGTGCTGGAAGACAAGGGCGAGCTGGTGTGCGCACGTTCCTTCCCCTGCATGCCGATCGGTTTCTGGAACGATCCGGATGGCAGCAAGTACCACGGCGCCTACTTCGATAACTGGCCGGGTGTGTGGGCGCACGGGGACTATGCAGAAATTACCGAGCATGGTGGGGTGATCATTTACGGTCGCTCCGATGCGGTTCTTAATCCCGGCGGAGTGCGTATCGGCACCGCGGAAATCTATCGGCAGGTGGAAAAGGTAGAGGAGGTGCTCGACAGTATCTGCATCGGCCAGGAGTGGCGCGATGACGTGCGGGTTGTGCTGTTCGTGGTGCTGCGCGAAGGCCTGACGTTGGACGACGAGCTGACCCAGAAGATCCGCACCACCATTCGCGCCAATACCACCCCCCGCCACGTGCCGGCGAAGGTGATTCAGGTGGCGGATATTCCCCGTACCATTAGTGGAAAAATCGTGGAGCTGGCGGTGCGCAATGTGGTGCATGGCAAGCCGGTGAAAAACCAGGAAGCACTGGCCAATCCACAGGCGCTGAAGCTGTTTGAAAATCTAGCAGCGCTGTCTGGCGAATAACGGGCGGGCAAGTCATAGGCCGGGGCTGGCAGCAGCTCGCGGCCTGGTGTTTTCTGACCTGTTATTTCCTGATCTGCCGTATTCTGAAACGGCAAAAAGACCGGGTGCAGGTATAACCAGCCCCGGCCAACAGTTGGGGTAAGTGTCCCGGCGGACTCATCTCCGCGCAGCGCGTGCCGACGCGAGGCAGCCGCGTTGGCGCTGAACCGCCAGTCAATGCGCGGCTGGAGACCGCCTGAAATTTCTGAGAATCAGGCGGCTTTCATGTCTTGCATTTGCTGGCCGGCTTGCGTCTCGGCCAGCTGTTCCTGCTCTTCATTCATCTTGTGCAGTGCCATCCGGGTGAAAAACCCGCCCATCACGCACACAAAAGCGATAATTCCCAGGCTCAGAAGGCCAGAAAAACTGGTGAAAAGGTCGATCATTGCGTCCATGATTGCCTCCAGGGTCAATTGGGGCCGGGCTTCTGAACTCGCCAACGGCTTGTCTTTAATTGGTTCCAGTGTAAAGTTGCGCCAATTGGCCAGCTTGATGCAGATCAAGGCTGCCAGCGAATCTTCGCCCGTCTTGCGCTAAGCTGTTGGTAGCTGATGGCAGTGACCAAAAAACGCCGATAATTCTGTCTATAAACCAATAAATTCACGGAAGATCAGTATGATTACCTACCTGTATTGGGCCGCCGTTATCGCCCTGGTCGTACTCGCCCTGTTTGCCGGCAGCCGTCTGGGCAGCCTGGGAAAAGGGGCGATTGTCGGTGCGATCATCTTTCTGGCCGGTTGGCTCGCCTACTACTTTCATTTCGAACAGGTTTTCGTCAAACGCTTCGGCGGTGTGATGCGCATCAACGTGCCCGAAGGGCAGCGGCACCTGGGTGCTACCTGGAAGGAAGACAACCTGTGGGTGGAGAACTACAACCCCAAAACCAACGAGTGCATCTTCAGCGAGTATTCGAAGGGTAACCTGCTGGAAGGGCGGGTCATCATTCGCAATTGCAACCCGCTGATGGAGCGCATGGGCTCGGCGCCGACGCGCTGAGCTGAACCACCACCGGTCACCTGGATCCAGGCCCGCGCCTCGCGGATGTAAAGAGCGGTAAAGTTTTGCTGTAGCGGGCAACTTTTGCCGGTGTTCGACGTCGCAGTGTAGGTAGTTGGCAAACGGAATTTTGTCTTGCGCGCATCTTGTTTCGCTTCCCGAGCTTCAGTTTTTTCTTTCGCAGCCTGTGTGCTGTTCGCATCGTTGTTTCTGCTGTGGCCACAGCAGGGCCTGGCGTTGCCGTTTTTCGACAGCCTGCCGAAATTCAAGGTTCGGGTTGCCGAAAACCGCGAGTTGCAGGAGTGGCTGAAAGACCAGCTGAACGAGCAGCGTAAATCCAGCAGTGTGCTCAAATCCTACGAAGAGGCGCTGGATGTGGCGCGCTACGAGCGCGGTACGCTGGAAAAATTATTGCGCTCCCGGGGCTATTACGATGGTCGCGTGCGCCAGTCCGTCAGCGACGGGGAGATTCTTTACCGCGTGGTGCCCGGGCGGATATACCGCGTCAGCAGCCTCAGTGTGCGTATGCCGCCGAACCTGAAGTCGGGTTTTCCCGGCGTGGGGATAGGGGTTGGTGATCCTCTGGAGGCGGAGAAGGTTACCGAGGGCGTCCAGCAAATCGAGACCTACCTGGCCGAAAATGCCTGCCTGCTGAACGTGGATGTGAGTTATCAGGCCACGGTGGTTCACAGCGAACACGCTGCGCGGCTGGAATATCGCGTGGCCGAAAGCCCGGAAGTGCGTATCGGGCAGATTCATGTTGCAGGCATCACCACCATTGACGAAGCGTTCCTGCGCAAGCGGTTGAAGCTGGACGAGGGCGCCTGTTTTTCCCGTCGCAAGATGGATGCGGCAAAGTTGCGACTGCTGCGCACCAACCTGGTCGCCGGGGTGAACACCGAGGTGTCCGAACCGGATGCGGGTATCGTGGATATCACTTTTCTGGTGATTGAACGCAAGCATCGCACGGTGAGGTTGGGGGTGGGCTACACCTCCGATGAGGGGGCGGGCGTTTCGGCCGGGTGGGAGCATCGGAATATTCTGGGGCGCGGCGAAAAAATCGAGGTGGAAACCCGGGTCAATGAGGTCAAGCAGTCGCTCAAGGGCCAGTTGCTGGTGCCGCGCTTTTTTCGCGATGACCAGGAGTTCTCCGCCACTGCGGAGGCCTCCAATGAAGACCGGGACTCCTATCAGGCTGAATCCATTACCCTCGGCGGCACCATTTCCCGGCGACATACCAAGCACCGCACCTTCAGTGTGGGCAGCGAGCTCAAATTCAGCCGGGTACAGGAAGAGGGGGAAGAGAGCGAGAATTACAACCTGTTGTCCTTCCCGCTTGGCCTGAAGATTGATACCACCGATAACCTGCTCGATGCCCGCCGCGGTGCCACAGTGGCGCTGGAGATCAAACCCTACCTTGACCTGAGAGGCAGCGGCACACGCTTTGTCAAAAACACACTGGTGGCTACCGGTTACCTGACCGGGGAGGAAATCCGCTTTGACCCTACGCTGGCTGTGCGCATCAAGGCGGGGGTAATCAGCGGTATCGACAATCTGGACATTCCTGCAGACGAACGTTTCTACGCCGGCGGCGGTGGCTCGGTACGTGGATACAGTTATCAGGCGCTCGGGCCCAGGCGTTTGATTCCCTCGCCGGTGGCCGGGGAACCCCCCGAGCTGTCGGACCCGATTGGTGGCCGCGCCCTCAGTGAAATCTCTCTGGAAGGACGTTTTCGTTTCACCGAGTCCTGGGGGGGCGTGCTGTTTGTGGATGGCGGTAATGCCTACGCCGACCCCCAGCCAAATTTCAGTGATCTCTATTGGGGCGCCGGCCTGGGGGTGCGCTACATGACGTCGTTTGCACCCTTGCGCTTTGATATCGCCTTCCCGCTGGATCGCAGGGATGGCCTCGGCGACAGCAATTACCAGATCTACGTCAGTCTCGGGCAGGCGTTCTGAGCATGGTTACTGAGTCCAAGAGCAGATCGGACAAATTACGGTTGCGTGCGCCGCGGCTGGTGGTGATGGTCACCACGCTGGTTATGCCGCTGTTGATGGCCCTGTTTCTGGTGGGTTCGGAAACCGGTCGTGAGGCACTAACCCGCGGTGGCCTGGCCATCGCTCGCTACTATTTGCCGGATCTTGAAATCAACGCCGAAGGACTGCGCAGCGAAGCGCTGGGCAGCTGGTACTTTGACCGGCTGCAGGTGCGCTGCCAAGAGCGCCCGATGGTGGACGCCCAGCAGCTAACCCTGCAGGTCGATATCTCCCGATTGTTGCGCAATCAGATCCACATCCCCCGCCTCAGCGCGCGTTCATTGCTCTTCGACAACACTTTGCTCGGGGAATACCTGCAGGCCCATGTTAGCGAAGAAGACGTGGAGGAAACGGTCGAGGAAGTGGACCGGCTTGCGGTGCCCGCCATCTGGCTGGAGCGCCTTGCGGTGGAGAAGTTGACCATTATCGACGGCGCGCTGCAGGGCCTCCCGGTGGTCTCGGTGACCGGCCAGGGCAGTTACCAGTGGCCCGATCGCGCCTCGGCGCTGGCCTTGGACGTGGCTGAAATACAGGGCCAAAAAATGCATCTGAACGTCGAGGGAGAGATGCAAAGCGAAACGGTGTACGCACTATCGTTTTCCGCTGATGAGCAGGCCGGTGGCTTTCTGGGGCAAAAACTACAACTGCCTGAGGGGGAGTCGCTCGATGCCGACGGACGTTTGCTGTTGACCCTTGTCGGAGATGACCGACTGAAAGTGACGATCGAGCGTTTTTCATTGCCGCTGCTGCATCACCGCTTCGGCCTGGCCGGCAACGCCGATGTGGTTCTCTCGCCTTGGTCCGTCACCACGGACGATCTCGAACTGACTGTGGATGATACTCGGCACAGTGTGCGCGGTGTGGTGGATGGTGACGCCATGGACCTGAAGGTGCGCTTCAACCGCCTGCCCCTGGCCATTTCGCAGCCTTGGCAGGATTACCTGCAGGGCGGCTGGCTCTCTGCAGACCTTACGGTGCGCGGCCCGCTCAAGCTGCCCAGCGCCGACGGCACACTCGAGCTGAGATCCCGCTATCAGCAGCAACCGGTGCACCTGACCGGCACCGTGGAGACCGTTGACGATGTGATCCAGCTGCGCGCCGCGAAACTGAAATTCGCCGCGGCTGAGGTGGCGGTTCGCGGCAAGGTGGACATCGGCACTCAATCACTGGATCTCCAGGGCGGGGTAAAGCAATTACCCATTGCGGATATTCGTCGCATTCTGGCGTCGCTGAACGAGACCCGGGATGTGGAAATTCCGGCGGATTTGGACGGCACGATCGAGCGCCTGCAGGTGACCGCGGTTGGCCCGTGGAACAACCCGCAACTTAGCGTGGATCTGGCCAGTGAGTTGCGCATTAAAAACCTGCAGGCCGATGTGCAGGGGCGCGCGGCGGGGAACCTGAAAAAATTTGCCGTCCGCGACTTGCTGGTGGAGGGCGACGGCTTGCGGGTGGGCGGCAGTGGCGAAGTCAATCTGCAAGGGAAGACCCTGCAGTTTCAACTGGATGTAGCCGCGCGCGGGCTGCAGCCGGCGGAACGCTTCGGGTTACCGGTAGATCCGGGCACAGAAGTGGACCTGGACGCGGTGGTATCGGTGTCGGGCCCGTTCGACAATCCGAAAATGTCCGCGCGCCTGTCTTCGGACGGGCAGTACCGGGAATACCGCTATCGCCTGCGCGGCGGGGCCGCCGGGAATGCGGAGCAGTTGACCTTCGACCGCCTGCGTCTCGACCTCTACACCGGGGGAGCGGCACCAGTGGTTGAGAATGGCGGCCAGTCGCTGGTACCGGACCCGGTGACGGAGCCGGGTGACGACTATCCGCTGCAGCAATCCCGCGAGCGGGTCAGTGGCACTGCCGCCCTCGCGGCGGACTCGGCGCAGGCGCGCCAGCGGGGCAATGCCTGGCTCGAACTGAATGGCGTGCTGGAACCGAAAGCACAGCGGGCCAGGGGCAGTGTGGCCGGGCGCAATATACCCCTCGGGCTGGCCCGTCTGGCGGGCGTGGATCTGCCCTCGTCGCTGCGCGGTGAGCTGAGCATCGACGGCCAGTTCTCCGGGCCGTTTAACGCACCGGAGGCGACCGCCAATATCCTGGGGTTGGGCGAGTACCTCGGCGAACCCTGGCAGGTGCAGGGGGATGTGAGTTACGGCAAGGCTGAAGTGATGCTGTCGGAAGTGAAGCTGCTGTGGGCCGGTCGTAACCAGCTTACCGCCGATGGCAGCCTGAGTGCGCAGGCGCTGGATCTGGAGGTGCGCGCTCAGGCGGTACTGATGGATTTTGAGGAATGGATCAGCGCTGATATTGCCGACAGCGGCGAACTGTCACTTTTTGCCACCGCCAAGGGCACCCCGAAAGATCCGGATCTAACCGGCGAGCTGAAAATCTCCGGGCGCGCGCCTGCGCTGAGGGATGATGCCCTGGTGCAGGCGCCACTCGCCCTGCTGCTGGAATGGCAGACCCGTTCGGGCAACCTGGAAGTAACGCTGGACGCGCGCCACGGTAGCCGCAAGGCGGCCGATGCGGAGGCGACCCTGGCGATTGCGCCCATTCTCGAGCAGTGGTTCCGCGACACCCCCGCTGGCGAGTCGCCGCCCCTGCCGGTGGATTTTAGCGCAAGTGGGCAGGCGGACCTGGCGGCGCTGGGGGCATTTTTTGATCCCGAAATCCACACCATGCGCGGACAGCTCGACTTCAGCTTCAGCGCCGACGGCACCAGTGTGTCGCCCAACGCTCGGGGCAACATCAACCTGCAGGATGGCTACTACGAGCACCGCCCGAGCAACACCCGTCTGCGCCGTATCGTCTTCATTGCGGAAATGGACCCCGACACCTGGCGTATCGTGGAAGCGAGCGCACGGGATGCCGACCGCGGCCGGGTGGACCTGCAGGGCGCGGCACGTTTCAGTGGCGATGCACCGCCCGCGCTCAATTTTTCCCTCAACGCACGCAATGCCCACCTGCTCAATATGCCGGGCGCCAAGGGGGCATTCAGCGGCGAACTGCGCCTCACTGGTACCACCGAAGATGCGCTGCTGGCGGGTACCCTCAACCTGCGGCCGCTGGCGGTACAGGTGGAACATTTTATCGGCAGCAGTGTGCCGGAAATCGACGTGATCGAAGTGGAAGTCTATGGCGGCGAAAGTGCCCAGCGCTCTGCATTGATGGAGAACATCGCACTGGCACTGGAAGTGGTACTGGATCAGCAGTCCTATGTGCGCGGCCTGGGCCTCGATTCGGAACTCAAGGGCAAGGTGGATATCGCGGGTACGGCCGCGGACCCGCAGGCGTCCGGGACCCTGACCATTGTGCGCGGCAAGTTTGACCTGCTCGGCAAGAAGTTCGAACTGCAGGAAGGCCAGGTGCAGTTTGAAAACAATGTGGCCGCCATCTATGTCAAAGGGGTGTATTCCTACCCGGAGGGAGAAATTACCGCGGTCATCTCTGGTACCACTGATGACCCAAAAATCGAGTTCAGTTCCAGTCCGGCGGCTGCTCAGGATGAAATTTTCGCCCAGCTGCTGTTCGGCAAGTCGCTGACGGATATTTCGCCGCTGCAGGCGGTACGTCTGGTGGGGGTGGTGCGCAGCCTGCAGACGGGCACCGCCGGTTTTGACCCGCTTGCCAGTACCCGGGACCTGGTGGGGTTGGACACGCTGGACTTCGAGTCCGAGGCCACAGACGACGGCGATCAGTACTCCCTCAGTCTGGGCAAGTACATCACCAGCCGTATTTATCTTGAGCTCCAGCGCAGTACCGACCCGCTGAACCCCTGGCAGGCCGAAATGCAAATCGAACTGCGCAGAAATTTACGCCTGGACATCAAATCTGCCGACAACGAGGAAAGCGGCGGCGGAAGTGTGGAACTGCAGTGGAAGAAGGATTACTAAACAACTATAAAAATTGAACTGAATTAAAAGCGATGGAAAAAAACGAAATGGAATATTCAATCGTCGTATTGGCCGCCGGATACTCTCATCGCTTTGGCAGTGACAAGCGCCTTGCCAGCATTCAGGGCGAGCCCATGTTACTGCGTACTCTGGAAGTGGCGCAGGAAGCCGCACTGATAATGGAAGATGCCGCGGTACAGGTGGTTTTGCGCGCCCGCGACCCGGTAATTGCCAATGGCCTAAAAAAAATGCCGGTGCAGGTGCTGCACGCGCCGGTATGGCCGGTCAGCATAGGCGCCAGCCTCGCATCCGCGGTGGAAAGCCTGCAGCGTGCCGGCGCCAACCCAAAGGCCGTGCTGGTGTGTATGGGCGACATGCCGTTCGTTGAGCCGGAAACCCTGGTTACCATCCTCAAGGCCGCTCGCGAAGATCGTATCCATGTTCCCGTTTGCGCCGGTACCCGTGGTTACCCGATCGCCATCGGCCGCAAGTATCTGTCCGCCTTGCCCCGCTTGCGCAATACCGGCATGGAAAAGGTCCTGCGTATCTTTGCGGATGCGGTTGTGGATATTGAAGTAAACGACCCGGCGATCAATTGTGATATCAATCGCCCCGACGACTTCCATGCAGCAGTGCGGCAGGATCTGTTCGGTAAAATTTTTGCATCTCCCGATACAGTCGCGGATGAGCCGCTGCCATCGCCGTCGGAATAACAAAGTAGGCTTCTGTCGCTACGGCAAAAAACTCGGCCGGGGACTGTGCACCGTAGGTGTCCAGTACTGAGACCGGTTGCGGTGCCTCGAGCGCAGGGTCATTCGCGCTCCCCGGCTCTGCCCCTTGCTGCTCTTGATGCTCTTGATGTAAGGCGTGCAGGCGCTGACGCAATTCCGCGAATGCCTCGCGCATCACTGGCGCCCAGTCTTTGCCGTCCTCTCTACGCGCAAATGGCGGCCGCCCATCCACATAGCCATCCTCTTCGTCCAGCTTGTGTGCAAACTCGTGAATGGCCACATTGTGTCCCTGCTCGGGGTGTGCGAGTCCTTGCTGTATGTCATCCCAGGAAAGCACCACCGGCCCGCGGTAATGGGCTTCCCCCGCGCGGGCGCTCAGGCGGGTGGACTGCACATGGCCATGATGATGGGTCTCCTCCGCCACGTACGCGTCGGGATACAGCAAAATCGTGCGCAGGTTCGGGTAGCAGCTGTTTTCCCGGCCCAGTAGCAGCAGGCAGGCGTGTGCAGCAATGACCACACGCATTTCCTCGGTAACCTGCAATCCGTTACAGCCAACAAATTCCTTATCGCGCAGAAACAGGCTGACGTTCTGTTTCAGCTCCAATTGTGTGTCCGCTGACAGCGCCGGGTAGAGTGCCAGTCGGCTGTGAAGAATGGTTTCCTGCTTTTTGCTCAAAGGGCGTGAGCGCAGGTAGCGCCGTCGACCGTGTTGCCATGCCAGCGGCACAACCCACACCAATACCGCAAAAACAATAATTCCCAGAAACGTGGTCAACCGATGGCCCCCTGCCAGTGTGCAATTCCCCGGAGTGTATCGCACTGACGGGTAATGTTGACCTCTGGTGAAATTCTGCGACCATGTTTGCCCCTTCCCTCGAGCAGGCGCTTCGGGCAAACAACAGAAGAATGCGGAACTAAAGGCAGGATTGTCAGGGTAATGGATGCAGCGCAAATCGCGGAGCCAGTGACGGAGTCGCTGAGCCAGCCGGGTGAAACAGAAGAGGAGGGGCGCTTTCTACTGGTCCCCCACGGTTATGGCAGCGAAGGACGCACGTGGGTCTGGGTCGGTGATGTCGAGGGTGCGCAGCCGGTACCGACAGGTGAGCGCCTGTGGCTGCGCTGTGAGCCGGTGGCCAGCGAGGGGGCCGCGGTGCCTTTGTTTGAGAGCCGTTGCCGCGACATTCCCCTGCAACTGGAGCGGCAGGCGGAGGGGCTGCGTTATACGCTGCTGTCTGTACCCACTGCGGCTGGCTGCAGTTATCGCCTGTCACTCTGGCAACTCAGCGATACCGGTGCGCCCGTTCTGCTGGCACGGGCCCGGTGCCAGGGCAAGCCCGCGTCGTTAAGTCAGCGCTTCAACCTCTGGTTCGGAACCTGTTTCTATCGCCACACTGATCACGGGGCGCTGGCAGAGGCCTTTAGCGGTTTGCCGGAGGCGTACCGCCCCGATGTCTCTGTACTGGGGGGCGATCAAGTGTATCTGGATACCGCCTACGCCAATCGGGGCTGGGTATTTACCCCCGGCTTTGGCTCGGCCAGCTTCTCGCCACTGGTGCTGCGCTCGGAAACCAAAATTCGTCTTAAGCTGGGCAGGATTTTTTCCCGCGAATACCGGAAAACCTGGCGTGGTGGTTTGCGGCAGCTGCTGAGCGCGGGTCAACACTATTTTCTCGCCGGCGATCATGAATTCTGGAACGATTACCCCAACACGCCGGGGTTCCTGCCCACGCTCTGGTCGGGCAAGGTGCGTCGTATCTGGCGCGACTGCGCGCGCCAACTGTTTGACGCCTACCAGTTACCGGATGCCAAAACCTGCAGTCGCTTCGATATCGGCGACGAGCTCAGTTTCTTCGTGCTGGATACACGGCTGCAACGGGGGCGCGGTCGCGATAGCCAGTTTACCGATGCGGCCACACTGGAACGATTACAGCAGTGGCTGGCCGGGCTGCGCTGCCCCGGTGTGCTGGTTTTGCCGGCGCCCTTGCTGACCCGCTGGCAGTTCAGGGGCGCGCGCTCCCTGATGGTGAAACTGGGTTTGGGGGATCACACCCTCGCCGATACCGGCCAATACGAAACGCTGGTGCGCGCACTGAATGCCTGCCCGCAGGATGTGCTGATTGTGGCGGGGGATGTGCACTTCAGCCGGTTGGCCCGCTTTGAACTGAACGGCAAGCAGGTGCTGGAAGTGGTTTCGTCGCCGCTGTCCTGTTTGCCCAGCGCTGCCGCGGCCGCCAACCAGCACCCGGATGTTTTTCCCGATCGGCCGGTTGCGGGGGTGCGCGCGGAGGTCGAGTACCTGAGAGCCGGAACCACACGGCCGCACAAGCGTTCGGTCATCAGTAACAATAATTTTGTCACCCTCAGTTTTACCCGGGCCGACACCGGCGTGTCGGTGGACGTCGTATGCTGGAACGTCAATGCACGCAACGCGCAGGGGCAGCCGGCGATCGACTGGGAGTGCCGGGATTTGTTGTTGCGAACGCATAAAAACGAAAAAACACTATGAACAAACATCTATTCATTCCACTCGGCCCGGTGCTCGCGGCCGGATTCTTCTTCCTGCTGGAAGGGCTGGGGATGCCTTACTTGCCCGCAGTGACCGCGGCCATCACCCTGTTGACGGTGATCTGGTGGGTGACGGAAGCCCTGCCGATTCCGGCAACGTCGATCGTTCCGTTTGTGCTGCTGCCGCTGTTTGGGGTGGCCGACCACAAACTGGTGGCGTCGTCCCTGGGCAGCCATGTGATCCTGTTGTTGATGGGCGCTTTCATGCTGTCCAAAGCGCTGGAGAAAAGTGGTGCACACGAGCGACTGGCCCTGTACATGCTCAAGGTGGTTGGTATCTCCAGTGGCCGCCGACTGGTACTCGGGTTCATGCTGGCGGCCGGCCTGTTAAGCATGTGGATTTCCAATACCGCCACCACCCTGATGATGTTACCCATCGCGCTGGCGATACTGGCGCGGGCCGACAACCACCGGCTGACGGTGGCGCTGATTCTGGGGATTGCCTACGCGGCCAGTCTGGGCGGTGTCGGCAGCCCGCTGGGAACCCCGCCCAACGTCATTTTCATGGGTATTTACGAAGAGGTGACCGGGCGGGAGTTCAGTTTCGTGAGCTGGATGAAAATTGGCTTGCCGGTGGTGCTGATCACTCTGCCGATTATGGCCCTGTGGCTGACCCGGGGAATCAAACTGCACAAATCACTGGAGGCGCCGGCGGTGGGTGCCTGGCGGGCCGAAGAAGTGCGTACCTTGCTGGTGTTTGCGTTGGCCATCCTGTTCTGGGTCACGCGCAACGAACCGTTTGGCGGCTGGAGCGATTTGTTCGGGGTTGACGAGGCCGGTGACAGCACTGTGGCACTGGGCGCGGTGGTGTTGATGTTCCTGGTGCCCAACGGCAAGGGCGGGCGCCTGCTGGACTGGAAAACCGCCGAGAGCATTCCGTGGGGTATGTTGCTGCTGTTTGCCGGCGGTATTGCCATTGCCAAGGGGTTCGCGGCATCGGGCCTCAGCGAGATGATGGGCGAGGCGCTCAACTTCCTGACGGCAATGCCGCTGTGGCTCATGCTGATTCTGTTGTGCCTTTCTGTCACCTTCCTGACGGAAATTACCAGCAACACCGCCACCGCTACATTGCTGATGCCCATTCTGGCGGTGGTGGCCAGCAGTGCCGGTTTTGACCCCATGGTACTGATGATCCCGGCGGCCATGTGTGCCAGCTGTGCATTTATGCTGCCGGTGGCCACCGCCCCCAATGCCATCGCCTACGGCACCGGCAAGTTGCGGATTCAGGAGATGGTGCGCGAGGGCGCGGTGCTGAGTGTGCTGGCCTCCCTGATTATTGCCGGTGTGTGCTGGGTCATGCTGGTGTAGTGGTAAGGTTTGAATTGCATATGCTGTAAATCGTTTTTTATTCGGGCTTTTGTTCTGGCATTTTATATCTTGCCGAAACAATCCTCGGCAAATTCTCGTCGTGCTCCGAGCGCTTGATCTGAAAGGGTGAATTGGGTTTCCTAGACGGTTTCAGATCAACCTTCGGAGGAACCCACGATAATGAAAAAACTATCCATACTTGCAGTAGCCGGCGTGCTTGCCGCTTGCTCGGGTGAGTCTCCGGAGGGAACGCAGGCGATGAGCGACACCCAGGTGGAAACACAGAGCGCGGCCGCGGAAAAGTCGGCACTGGCCTATCCGCAAACGCGCAAGGACGATGTGGTCGATAGCTATTTCGGTACCGAGGTTGCGGACCCCTATCGCTGGCTGGAAGACGACCGCAGTGAAGAAACCGAAGCCTGGGTACAGGCCCAGAACCAGGTGACCTTCAGCTATCTGGAGCAGATTCCCTTCCGCGACAGCCTCAAGCAGCGTCTGGAAAAGCTCTGGAATTATGAGAAAGTGGGTTCCCCATTCAAAGAAGGGGACTACACGTATTTCTATCGCAACAATGGCCTGCAAGACCAGTATGTGGTGTGGCGCAAAAAAGGCGATGGCGAAGCCGAAATTTTCCTCGACCCCAATACCTTCAGTGAAGACGGCACGACTTCGCTGGCTACCCTGAAGTTCTCCAAAGACGGTTCCATTGCCGCCTACGCGGTTTCTGAAGGCGGCAGCGACTGGCGCAAGATCTACATCATTGATGCCGCAAGCAAAACGCTGCTGGAGGAACCGCTGGTTGACGTAAAGTTCTCCGGCATTTCCTGGAAGGGTAACGAGGGCTTCTATTACTCCAGTTACGACAAGCCAGAAGGTAGCGAGCTTTCGGCAAAAACCGACCAGCACAAACTTTATTACCACAAGCTGGGGCAGCCTCAGTCAAAAGATGCGCTGGTATTTGGCGGCACGGACGAAGAGAAGCGCCGCTACGTGTCCGGTTATGTCACCGAAGATGATCGGTATCTTGTCATTTCCGGTGCTAACTCCACATCCGGCAATGACCTCTTCATCCGTGATCTCTCCCAGAAGGATGCGCCTCTGGTGCAGGTGTTGAGCGATTTCGATTCCGATACCTATGTGATCGACAACCAGGGCAGCCAGCTGTTTCTGGTCACCAACCGCGATGCGCCGAATAAAAAAGTAGTCACGGTAGATGCGTCGAATCCGGCTCCGGAAAACTGGCAGGATTTCATTGCGGAAACCGACCATGTGCTGACCGCGTCGACCGGCGGAGGCTACTTCTTCGCCGAGTACATGGTGGACGCCCTGTCCCGCGTGTACCAGTACGACTACAACGGCAAGCGCGTGCGTGAAATTTCCTTGCCGGGCCCGGGCAGTGTGTCTTCGCCCAGTGGTAAGCGTGAAGACAAAACCCTGTACTACTCCTTCACCAACTACAAAACGCCGTCGACCATTTTTGCGTTCGATGTGGAGCAGGGCGCGTCCGACATTTATCGTGAGTCTGGCGCGGAGTTTGATCCGTCGGGCTACGAGTCCAAGCAGGTGTTCTTCACTTCCAAAGACGGTACCAAGGTGCCGATGATGATCACCTACAAAAAGGGTCTCGAGCTGAACGGCAAGAACCCGACCATCCTGTATGGCTACGGTGGTTTTAATGTCAGCCTGACGCCGTCGTTCAATATCGCCAACGCGGTGTGGCTGGAGCTGGGCGGCGTGTACGCGGTGCCGAACCTGCGCGGTGGTGGTGAGTACGGCAAGCGCTGGCACGATGCGGGCACCAAGTTGCAGAAGCAGAACGTGTTCGACGACTTTATCGCCGCAGGTGAATACCTGATCGACAACGGCTATACCTCGAGTGATTATCTGGCCATTCGCGGCGGCTCCAATGGTGGCCTGCTGGTGGGTGCGGTGATGACTCAGCGCCCTGAGCTGGTCAAGGTCGCGTTGCCCGCGGTGGGCGTGATGGACATGCTGCGCTACCACACCTTTACCGCCGGCGCGGGTTGGGCCTATGACTACGGTACCGCCGAGCAAAGCGAAGAGATGTTCCAGTACCTGAAGGGTTACTCCCCGGTACACAACGTGAAGAGGGGCGTGAACTATCCGGCGACACTGGTCACAACCGCCGATCACGATGATCGTGTGGTGCCGGCGCATTCGTTCAAGTTTGCGGCCGAGCTGCAGGACAAACAGCAAGGCGTGGCCCCGACACTGATCCGCATTGAAACCAATGCCGGTCACGGTGCGGGCACCCCGGTCTCGAAAACCATCGAGCAGTACGCCGATATCTTTGGTTTTACCCTGTTCAACATGGGTATCACCGAGCTTCCCGGCAGCTGAACACCCCCTGTCTGACACAAGTTACAGAACCCGGCGCTCGCCGGGTTTTGTCGTTTTACGGCGCCATTTTTCGGGGGAAACCAGGCAGGGGTACCTTTTTTGCCCAGATTCGCACTATGATGCGCAGTCAATCCTGGTGATGACCAGATTTACCATCGCGCCTGACGCACAAAGCAACCTCATGCCACTACAGATTCAACTCAACGCCCGCCCATCGGTACTGCCTCTGTATTTTCGCGCGCTGACCGCGCGCAAACCCGGCCAGCCGAGCGGGAGCCGCAACGGGGTGCTCGCGACGGTCAGCCTCCCGCGCCAGCGTATCGAGCCCGCGCATCTTAGCGATTACCGCGCCGTCTGCGGGTTTGCGCCGGATTCAGCGTTGCCGGCGACCTATCCCTTTGTGCTGGCCATGCCCCTGCAGTTGAACCTGCTGGTGTCCGATGCCTTTCCGTTTCCCGTGCTGGGGGTGGTGCACCTGCGCAACCGAATCCGTCAGCACCGTTGCCTTGGCGAAAGCGATCATCTGGATATCCAGTGTGACCTGATGGCACCCGCGCCGGTAAAGCGGGGCTACGAGTTTGATCTGATTACCCGGGTGAAGGTGGCCGGCGAGCTGGTGTGGGAATGCGTGAGCACCCTGCTCAGTCGCACCAAACCACGCGCGCCCGGCGACGCTGGCAGTGCGCGTTCCCGAGCCCGGGCGCCGGAAGCCGCCATGGATATGCGCGGCGCTCGAACACTGCCGTGGGTACTGTCCGCGGATATCGGCCGTCGTTATGCGAGAGTGTCTGGCGACAGAAACCCGATCCATCTCTATGCGTCTACGGCCCGGCTCTTCGGATTTCCCCGGGCGATTGCCCACGGTATGTGGCTGAAGGCGCACTGTCTTGCAGCGCTGGCGGAGGCGGCAGAGGATGTTGTATCGGGGAGTTTTGAGTTCAGTGTGGCGTTTAACAAGCCGGTGTTGTTGCCGTCTGCGGTCAGTCTGCAGTTCTGTAGCGATAATCCCGGGGTGCGTTTCAATCTCGTCGATGCCGCAGGCAAGCGTGCCCACCTGAGTGGGCGGATCGAGCGCATCTAGCCCTTGGGGCTGGTTGCTTCGTGTCAATCTGTCGATCTATGGTCATCTGGTTAATTTGAGCACTCTGAGGAGAACTGGTGGATTTACAGACCCGAGAGTTGGCGGAGAAACTTGGCGAGGTGCTCGCTGATCTCGGCTGGAAAGTAACGGCGGCGGAATCGTGCACCGGTGGTGCTATCGCGGCAGCGATCACTTCGGTCGCCGGTGCGTCCGGCTGGTTCGAGGGCTCCGTGGTTTCCTATGCCGACCGTATCAAGCGCGATTTTCTGGGTGTGGATGCCGGTGATCTGGTGGAGTTTGGTGCCGTTAGCGAGGCGGTTGTGCGTCAGATGGCGGTGGGTGTGCTCAGTCGTCTCGATGCCAACCTCGCGGTGGCCGTGAGCGGTGTCGCCGGGCCGAACGGCGGCAGCGAAGAAAAGCCGGTCGGCACGGTGTGGATCGGCTGGGCCCACGGCCAGGGGCAGGAGCCGTTGCAGGCCGATGCGCGTCTGCTGCATTTTGATGGCAACCGCCAGCAGATCCAGGCAAAGACGGTCATCGAGGCACTAAGCGGATTGCTTGAGATAGCCGAGTCTCATCGCCAGCGCTGACCCGCGCACCGTTCCGGTGGGCCTCTGAAACCACCGTTGCCCGGTTCGCCCGTGCGCCGACCATCAATTCCAGATTACTGGTTGCTTATACAGTAATTTTTCTCTAAGCTCCCTCCCATAAGTAATCTTCAAGTACATGGGAAGGGTCATGGATTCCAACAAAGACAAGGCTTTACAGGCGGCGCTGTCACAGATCGAGCGTCAGTTCGGCAAGGGCACCGTCATGCGCATGGGGGATAAAGAGCGCGTGCGCATCCCCGCGATTTCCACCGGCTCCCTGGGCCTGGATGTGGCACTGGGCATTGGCGGCCTGCCCCGTGGGCGTATTGTGGAAATCTATGGCCCGGAATCCTCCGGTAAAACCACCCTGACCCTGCAGGTGATCGCGGAAGCCCAGCGCAAGGGCGGCACCTGTGCGTTTGTGGATGCCGAGCACGCACTGGACCCGATCTACGCCGAGAAGCTGGGGGTCAATGTTGACGAACTGATCGTATCCCAGCCGGATACCGGCGAACAGGCGCTGGAAGTGGCGGATATGCTGGTGCGTTCCGGTGCGGTGGATGTGCTGGTGGTCGACTCCGTGGCGGCACTGACGCCGCGCGCCGAAATTGAAGGTGAGATGGGGGATTCCCACGTGGGCCTGCAGGCTCGTCTCATGTCCCAGGCGCTGCGCAAGCTCACCGGTAACATCAAGAATACCAATACGCTGTGCGTATTCATCAACCAGATTCGTATGAAGATTGGTGTGATGTTCGGTTCCCCGGAGACCACCACCGGTGGTAACGCCCTCAAGTTCTACTCTTCTGTGCGCCTGGATATTCGCCGCATCGGCGCGGTGAAAGAGGGCGACGAGGTGGTCGGTAACGAGACACGGGTCAAGGTCGTCAAGAACAAGGTGGCGCCCCCGTTCAAGCAGACCGAATTCCAGATCATGTACGGCCAGGGGATCAACCTGCTGGGCGAGATTATCGACTACGGCGTGAAGATGGGGCTGATCGATAAGGCGGGTGCCTGGTACAGCTACAAGGGTGACAAGATTGGCCAGGGCAAGGCCAATGCGGTGAAATTCCTGAAGGAAAACACCGATATTCGGGAAGAAATCGAAGCCCAGTTGCGCGCCCAGTTGCTGGGTGACGTGGTGGAGGCTAAGCCGGAAGCGCTGGAAGCTGCGGAAGACTGATCTTGTCTTCGCCCGACGACAATTCCGGCGGCCAGCCCTCCTGGCCGTCGGTTTCCTTATCGCAAACTGCCTCATCCTCCCCCGCCGACGCTAGCGCGGTTACCGGGGAGTCTACCGACACCTTCCAGACCCTGTTCAATCACGCGCTTGAGTTGCTGTCGCGCCGTGAACATTCCTGCCACGAACTCCGCCAGAAGCTTGCTAAAAAGCATCCACTCGATGACTTTGACGCGGTACTGCTGCGCCTGCAAGAACTCAACTACCAGTCAGACCAGCGCTTTGCCGAGGTATTCTGCCGCTCCCGGGTGCAGCGCGGACAGGGCCCCATCAGAATTCGCCAGGAGCTGCAGTTGCGCGGTATACACAGTGCGCTGGCGCAAGCGGTTATGGAGCAGTTGCAGGAGGGTGTGGATTGGTTCGAGCTGGCCCTCGAGCAATTACAGCGCAAGTTCCGTCGCCCAATTGCCCCCACGCTGGATCGCCAGCAGCAGGCCAAGGAACGTGCCCGCCGGCAGCGCTATCTCGCCTATCGGGGGTTTTCCAGCGACGCGATTCAGTACGCCATCGCCGAGCTGGATGCCGCTGAACCAGAAGAGCATCCGGGGCGGGGTTTTTAGACTCGCACCGGGGGCTGGACGTAGTGGATGTGGTAAACGAGGCGTATATACTGGCTAGGGAGTAACGGTCTGCACAACGAATAATGAACAGTGAGCCGCGATGATTCTCTCCATTGACCAGGGTACAACCGGTACCACTGCGCTTGTCTTTGATGCTGATGGCCGCCTGCGCGGGCGCAGCTATTCCGAGTTTCCCCAGTATTACCCCCGGCCGGGCTGGGTGGAGCACGATGCCGAAGAAATCTGGCAGGTAACGCTCAGGGTTTGTGCGGCTGCGTTGCAGCGGGCCGGCGTGGCAGCCAGTGAGCTCCGCGCGCTGGGGATTACCAACCAGCGGGAGACCACGGTACTTTGGGACCGCCATACCGGCAAGCCGGTGCACCGGGCCATTGTCTGGCAGTGTCGCCGCTCGGCGGGTATCTGCAGCGAGCTGCGCGAGGCGGGCGCCGAGTCAATGATCCGGGCGAAAACCGGATTGCTACTGGATGCGTATTTCTCCGCCAGCAAGTTACGCTGGATTTTCCAGCAATCGCCGAAACTGTTGCGCCGCGCCGAAGCGGGAGACCTGTGTTTTGGCACCATCGACAGCTGGCTGATCTGGCGGCTGACCGGCGGCAAATCCCACCTGACCGACCACACCAATGCCAGCCGCACCCTGTTATACGACCTGGATCGCCGCCAGTGGGATGGCGAGCTGTTGAACCTGTTCGGCTGTCCTCCCGCCATTCTTCCCGAAATCCGTCACTCAGCGAGTGAGTTTGCGATCACCGATGCCTCGGCATTTCTCGGCGCCGAGGTGCCTATCAGTGGCGTAGCGGGGGACCAACAGGCCGCGCTATTCGGCCAGGGGTGTGTGGAGCCCGGAAGCCTGAAAAATACTTACGGAACGGGGTGCTTTATGCTCGCCTGTGCCGGGGCTGTGCGCCCGCTGGTGCCCGATGGGCTGCTCACCACCATTGCCTGTGACGGGGCGGGGCAACCGCAATTTGCCATTGAGGGCTCTGTATTCAACGGCGGGGCGGCGGTGCAGTGGTTGCGCGATGACCTTGGGATCATCCAGCAGGCTGCGGAAACGGAGCAGATTGCGCAGGCGATTCCGGATACACGGGGTGTGTATCTGGTGCCGGCATTCAGCGGTCTTGGGGCGCCGCACTGGGATGCTGGTGCTCGCGGCGCCATATTTGGCCTTACCCGTGGCGCGGGCCGATCGGCAATTGTCCGGGCGACCCTCGAGTCCATTGCGTTCCAGAGTCACGAACTGGCGCAGCTGATGGCGCAGGCGCTGGGTGTCCAGCTGCAATGCTTGCGGGTCGATGGCGGTGCCAGCGCCAATAACTTCCTGATGCAGTTCCAGGCGGATATTTCCCGGCTGTGTGTGGAGCGCCCCCGGCAGATAGAAACCACCGCGGTGGGCGCTGCGCTGTTGGCCGGTATCGGTGCCGGCGTGTGGTCTCCCGGCGGCCTTCCGGAGTCGCTGGTGGATGTCGAGCAAGATTTCCTGCCACAGATGGGGGAGCTGCAACGTCGGGACCTGTTGAACGGTTGGGCAAGGGCCGTCGCCTCCTGCCGCACGTTCCGCGCGGAATAATCGCTGGCGAAGGGGCGCTATTCGTTGTACAAAAACGGATAGCGACAGGCCTGTTACGGTTCAACCCGATTGCAGTGCCTGAATCCTCGAATAAGCATAAAAACAGGAGGGGCCCATGTTCCTGGAATCTCGTGGTGTCCGGTTGCACTATCGGCGATGGTGGGTGGAGCACGCACTGGGTGTGGTAGTGATTGCCCATGGGCTTGGTGAGCACAGTGGTCGTTACCGGCACCTTGCGCGCGCGCTCAATGCGCACGGTTACAGCGTCTATGCCCTGGACCATGCAGGCCACGGACAGTCCGAAGGACGACGCGGCGATATCAAAGATTTTTCAGCCTACGCCGAGGACCTCGCCTGTTGTATTCGGTTGGTGCGCCACGAAAACCCGGATCAGCGGATTCACTTGCTTGGTCACAGCATGGGCGGTGTGATTGCCTGTGCCACGGTGGCTCGGGCCGCTGACGGCGCCCAGGTCGATAGTCTGATTCTGTCTGCCCCCGCATTTGCCGGCAAGAGCGAGCCGGGCAAGCTCGAGGTGGGCCTGATACGTCTGTTGGCGAAAGTCAGCCCCGGGTTGTCCCTGCCCAATCGGCTGAATCCTTCCTATATAAGTCGCGACCCGGGAACCGTGCAAGAGTACTGCAGTGACGACCTGGTGCACGACAGGGTGACGCCGCGCTGGTTTCTGGCCTACCGCAAGACCCGCGATCAGTTGCTCGCGCACCCCGAGGCCATTGCGATCCCGACATTGACCCTGTTGCCGGAGGGCGACGAACTGGTTGCTCCCGATGTCACCCGGCACTGGCAGCAGCGGCTACAAGGTGCGCAGCACCGGTTGCGTGTCTTCCCGGGAGCCTATCACGAGGTCTTTAACGAACCGGATGCGGCGGAGCAGGCGCTCACAGCAACGCTCGAACATCTGGCCGAGCATGCGCCGTCAGACCAGCGCGCCGGGGTATCCGAGCGCCAACAGGCCGCCACCTGAGAGCGGGCTGGCCACCAGCCCGCATGGCCCCCCCCGGCCCGTTTCCCCTTCCGCACCCGGAAATCTTCCGGCGGCCGTGAAAAGCCCCTGAAAGCGTTGTACCATACGCGGTCATTTTTGACCGGTAGCCCAGTCATGGCGGGCTGTTGGCACAAGCGGGGTACATCATGGACAAAAAATTACTGAGTTTGCTGGTCTGCCCAGTCAGCAAGGCGCCGCTGGAGTATCGCGAGGAGTCTCAGGAGCTGATCTGCAAGGCCAGTGGCCTGGCGTATCCGGTGCGTGATGGTATTCCCGTGATGCTGGAATCTGAGGCAAGGCCTTTGACCACCGACGAGAAACTCGACAAGTAGCCTGCTTGACGCAGGCAGTCTTGGTCCGGGGACGGCGCAGGAGACCAGTGTGGCTGAGCGCAGTGTGTTCACGCGAATCATCGAGGGCGAGCTTTCTGCTCGACGCCTTTATGAGGACGATCAGTGTATTGTCATTGAAGATCGCGCGCCGCAAGCGCCGACCCACCTGCTGGTCATCCCCCGCAAACCTTTGGTCAATCTGGCGGATGTGTTGCCGGAGGATGTGCCACTGCTGGGGCACTTGATGTGGGTTGCCTCGACGATGGCGCGGCGCCTGAACCTGGAAAAGGGCTTTCGTCTGGTGGTCAACAATGGCCGCGAAGCGGGGCAAACCGTATTTCACCTGCATATCCATTTGCTGGCCCAGCGCAAAATGCCTGAGGCCGGCCTTGCCGACGACCTGCGGGACTGAACACTGGCGACGCGATGCACGCGTCGGAACAAAATTTACTGATGATGTGGAAGTTGCCTGAATGAAGAGCGCACAGATACGCGAAGCATTTCTTAACTATTTTGCCGAGCAGGGACACACCCGTGTTGCGTCCAGTTCTCTGGTGCCCGGGAATGACCCTACGCTGTTGTTCACCAACGCCGGCATGGTGCAGTTCAAAGATACTTTTCTTGGGCAGGAGTCGCGCCCGTACGTGCGTGCTACCAGTTCCCAGCGCTGCGTGCGTGCCGGTGGCAAGCACAATGACCTGGAAAACGTCGGCTACACCGCTCGCCACCATACGTTTTTTGAAATGCTGGGCAACTTCAGCTTTGGCGACTACTTCAAGCGTGAAGCGATTCAGTTTGCCTGGCAGTTCCTGACCGAAGTCCTGCAACTGCCGCCAGAGCGCTTGTGGGTTACGGTGCATATCAGTGACGACGAAGCTGCCGATATCTGGCTCAAGGAGATCGGAGTCAGTGCCGACCGTTTCTCACGGCTGGATGAAGACAATTTCTGGCAAATGGGTGATACCGGCCCCTGTGGTCCGAGTTCAGAAATTTTCTATGACCACGGTGCGGATGTGCCGGGTGGCCCTCCGGGTTCCGAGAACGATGACCTGGATCGGTATATCGAGATCTGGAATCTGGTGTTCATGCAGTTCGAGCGTGCAGCCGATGGCGAGCTGCATCCACTGCCCAAGCCCTCCGTCGATACGGGGATGGGGCTCGAGCGTATTGCCGCCGTGATGCAGGGTGTGCACTCCAACTACGAAATCGACCTGTTCCAGGCGTTGTTGGATGCGGCAGGAAAAATCGTTGGCTGTGAAAACACCGAAGAGAAATCCCTGCGGGTTATTGCGGACCATATCCGCTCCTGCTCCTTCCTTATCGCGGATGGCGTAATGCCGTCGAATGAAGGACGTGGTTTTGTACTGCGACGGATCATTCGCCGGGCGGTGCGTCATGGAAACAAGCTGGGGCAAAAGGAAATCTTCTTCTACAAACTGGTGCCGGCACTGGTGGAGCAGATGGGTGAGGCGTATCCCGAGCTGCGGGAGAAGCAGTCCGTCATTGAAACAGCCCTGCGCAAAGAAGAAGAGCAATTTGCAAAAACGCTCGACAAAGGGATGGCACTGCTCGACGACGCGCTGGCTTCGCTCGAGGGAAGCGAGGTGCCGGGAGAGCTGGTGTTCACCCTGCATGATACCTACGGTTTCCCCACTGACCTGACCCAGGATATTGCCCGCGAGCGCGGTCTCACCCTGGATATGGCGGGCTATGAAGACGCCATGAATGCCCAGCGCGAGCGCGCCCGTGCAGCGGGCAAATTCAAGCAGGACTACACGGGCAATCTCGAGCTTGAGGGCACTACTGAATTTGTTGGTTACGGCAGTACCGAGGCCACCAGCAAGGTCGTTGCCATTGTTAAAGACGGCGAGCAGGTAGATGCCCTGCAAGAGGGTGAGGCCGGTGCGGTGGTGCTTGATCGCACGCCGTTCTATGCCGAGTCTGGCGGCCAGGTAGGGGACAGTGGCTATCTGCAGTCGGCCGGCGGTCGTTTCGAAGTGGCTGACTGTATGAAGCTGGGAAGTCATCATTTGCACCAGGGGAAACTTTTGTCTGGCCGTGTTGCGGTTGGGGACGAGGTTGCTGCGGAGGTGGCTGATGATGTGCGTCAATCCACCGCGCTGAACCATTCCGCCACCCACTTGCTGCATGCGGCGCTGCGCAAGGTTCTCGGTGAACATGTGACCCAGAAGGGTTCTCTGGTGGACTCCGAGCGCCTGCGTTTTGACTTCTCGCACCCGGAGGCGGTGACTTCGAAGCAGTTGCGCGCCATTGAGTCGCTGGTGAATAGCCAGATTCGCGCCAATACACCGGTGGAAACCGAGGTGACGGATATTGAATCGGCAAAAGCCAAAGGGGCCATGGCCCTGTTTGGTGAGAAATATGGCGATTCCGTCCGCGTGCTGTCCATGGGGGAGCGCACCGATGGTGGCGCCTTCTCGGTAGAGTTGTGTGGCGGCACCCACGTGAAACGCACCGGTGATATCGGCTTGCTGCGTATCGTTGGCGAGAGCGGTATCGCATCGGGCCAGCGTCGAATCGAAGCGGTCACGGGCGCGCATGCATTGGCATTGTTCGATGAAGCCCAGCAGCGCCTGGATCATGCGGCGGCGGTACTCAAGGCGCGCCCCGACACGCTGGCTGACAAGGTGGAGCAATTGCTCGCCAGCAACCGCAAGCTGGAAAAGGAAGTTGCGCAACTGAAGACGCGCCTCGCCAGCGGTGCCGGTGGTGATCTGGCGAGCCAGGCGATAGAGATCGACGGGGTAAAAGTATTGGCCGCGGCGATTGAAGGAGCGGATGCCAAGTCCCTGCGCGACCTCGCAGACCAGATGAAGAATAAGCTGGGCAGCGGCATTGTTTTCCTGGCGGCGCCGGGAGACGACAAAGTGGCCCTGATTGCCGCAGTGACCAAAGACCTGACCAAGCGTCTGGCCGCTGGCGACCTGATGCGTTTTGCTGCGGGTGAGCTCGGTGGCAAGGGCGGTGGTCGCCCGGATATGGCACAAGGCGGCGGTACCGATGTCGCATCTCTGCCGGGTGTGCTGAAGGCTGTCCCCGATTGGGTGAAAAACAATATCAAGTGAAACCATCAGGCAAAAACTCCGAGAAAAGGTGATTTGGCGGTTTTTCTCCGGAGAAAATGCACCTTTCCAGTTGATTTGCCCGGGTTTTGGTGATTAAGTGCGCGACGCGCGCGCGGCAGGTGCCGCGGTGCATTTGGGCAGTAAGGAACACTAGAGCGATGAGTTTGTTCGTGCAGAAATACGGTGGCACTTCGGTGGGCTCTATCGAGCGCATCGAAGCGGTGGCCGACAAGGTGGCGGGCTTCCGAGCCAAGGGCCACGATATGGTGGTGGTGCTTTCCGCAATGAGTGGCGAAACCAATCGCCTGATCGATCTGGCGCGGCAGATTCAGGAACACCCGGATCCCCGCGAGATGGACGTGCTGGTGTCCACCGGGGAGCAGGTGACGATTGCACTGCTCAGTATGGCGCTGAAAAAGCGTGGCTACGATGCATGCTCCTACACCGGCGGCCAAGTGAAAATTCTTACGGATAACGCCCACACCAAGGCGCGTATCCAGCGCATAGATGTGGAGCGCATGCGCCGAGACCTCGATGCCGGCAAAGTGGTTGTAGTTGCCGGTTTCCAGGGCGTCGACGACGACGGCAACATTACCACCCTTGGCCGCGGCGGTTCAGACACCACCGGTGTTGCCCTCGCGGCCGCACTGGATGCAACCGAATGCCAGATTTACACCGACGTTGATGGTGTTTACACCACCGACCCGCGCGTGGTGGACAGTGCCCGCCGCCTGGACCGCATCACCTTTGAAGAGATGCTTGAAATGGCGAGCCTGGGCTCCAAGGTTCTGCAAATTCGGGCAGTAGAGTTTGCCGGGAAGTACAAAGTGCCGCTGCGTGTACTCTCTACATTCGAAGAGGGTAACGGCACACTGATTAGTCTGGATGAGGAAGACAACGAGATGGAACAGCCTGTAGTCTCTGGCATTGCATTCAACCGCGACGAGGCAAAACTGACCATTCGCGGCGTACCCGACACCCCCGGGGTTGCCTGTCGCATTCTGGCACCGGTAGGTGCGGAAAACATTGAGGTCGACGTCATTGTCCAGAACATCAGTGCGGTGGATGGCACGACTGACTTTACATTCACGGTTCATCGCAATGACCTGAGCAAGGCGCGTGGTGTGCTGGAGCGGGTGGCGGACGAGCTGGGTGCCCGGGAAGTGGTATCCGACGACAAGATTGCCAAAGTGTCCATTGTGGGTGTGGGTATGCGCTCCCACGCCAATGTTGCGTCGAAGATGTTCGAGGCGCTGGGCGAGGACAATATCAATATCCAGATGATCACCACCTCCGAAATCAAGATTTCAGTGATCATCGATGAGCGCTACCTCGAACTGGCAGTGCGTGCGCTACACAGTGCATTTGAGCTCTCTGAGCCGAAGAGCGCGGAATAACTATAACCAGAGTGATGGATCCCGCAGGCAACCATAGCAATTCTGTTGTCTGGCGTGCGGTGCGACCTGTTGAGATTTTCAGCGACTGGGCGATACTGAATAAAGTGACGGACAAGATTCCCGGTTTAACGCCTTCTCGGGTTATGATGACCTAAGGCGCTGGCCAGGGATAACCGGTCGTGCCAAATCACAGGATGATCAAGGAGAAGTAGGTAATGTTGATTTTAACCCGCCGTATCGGTGAAACACTGATGGTTGGTGACAATGTGACGGTTACCGTATTGGGTGTAAAAGGCAACCAGGTACGAATCGGGGTCAATGCACCGAAGGAAGTCGCGGTTCACCGTGAGGAGATCTATCAGCGCATCCAGCGCGAGAAGCAGACCTCCGATGACGGAAGTGCAGACTGACGAGTAGCCGATCAGAAAGGGCCGCCCAGCGGCCTTTTTTTATGTCTGTATACTTTGTAGTCGACCTTTAAGAAAACACAAAAAGTTATTGATTCCCCATTGATTTTTACATTGCCGTTGGTATTATGCCGCTCACTTTCAGCAGCCAAGACCCAGTGTCTCTAGCTGTTGTTGCCCGGACCAATCAAGGTGGTCAGGGTGGAAAAGTTACGGTGAGGTGGCCGAGTGGCTGAAGGCGCGCCCCTGCTAAGGGCGTATGGGGTTAAACTCATCGAGGGTTCGAATCCCTCCCTCACCGCCATCTAAAAAACACTCTCAATTGAGGGTGTTTTTTTATGAGTAGAGGTCGGTATTTTGGCTTCTACTTGTGCGGCAGCGAAGCGCTACCGGGGTCGGCAAAAAGTTTGAAAAAACAGCTTGCCAGCCGCCAGGATGCTCCGTATAGTTCGCGCCCTCGCTGCTTGAGCGGCAACGCAAAACGCGGCGAGGTGGCAAGCTAAGCTTTTGATTTTCAACGAGTTTTCTCGGAAAAAGAATTTCAAAAAAAGAGCTTGCCAAACGAGATTGGCGCCATATAATGCGCGTCCTTCTCGGGGTCACCGACCAGGTGATCGAGG